>JANSWS010000140.1 GCA_024743355.1 bacterium | reverse complement strand
GGTCGTGTAAGTCGCATCCAACCATGATAAACTTGGCCATGTTCGGCACCTCGTTGTGGAAGTGAAATTGCTAAATCAATTCCCAACGAGTGTGCCGGATTTTTCCCCCAAACTCAACCGCCGCATAGTTTCTCTGGCGAACGTGGCTACGGGTAAGGACGACGCGACCACGCTCTGGCGAACGTGGCTACGGGTAGGGACGACGCGACCACGCTCTGGCGAACGTGGCTACGGGTAAGGACGACGCGACCACGCTCCGGCGAGCGTGGCTACGGGCAAGGACGACGTCGACCACGCTCTGGCGTGCGTGGTACGGGCACAAAATCAAAAAACTGCCTCCGTTCGCGACCGCAGAAGGACATTTGGCCTGTGCTCACCGCCTCGGATTGCGAAAATAGCTCACAGCGGCGACTTCGAGCGGTGAACTATGCTCCGCGAGCAATACCCGCGCAACCACGCACCCCAACTGCATTTATTCTAGCGATTAGCCACGGGCGATACGTCCGGCTTTCTAATCGCTCTTGTCTCTTCATCCTCAGCCATTAGACCGACACTTATTTGCTCCCCAGCCCGTGGTGAGCACGCTCTATCCACAAGGAACCGGGACGACCGATGCCCTCGACGCCATTCCCAACGCCAACTGAAGAAGCCACCGACGCCCAATTTCTGAACGTCGCAGCCTACAAGTTTGTAAAGCTGGACAACCTTGAGTGCCTGCGCAAGGAAATCAAAACGCGGTGCCTTGAGCTGCAACTCCGCGGCACCGTGCTTCTGAGCCGCGAAGGAATCAATCTTTTTCTAGCGGGGCGGCCCGCGGACGTGAGGCTGCTGCTGGACGAACTGAGGGCACGTGAGCCTTTTGCAGATCTGGAAGCCAAGGAAAGCATCTCCAACAAAGTCCCGTTTCGCCGGATGCTGGTGAGGCTGAAAAAGGAGATCATCCCTTGTGGACAGGAGAAGATTCGTCCCGACGTGCAGACCTCACCTAAGCTGCCCGCCCGAGAACTGAAACAGTGGTTGGACGAAGGCCGCCCCGTTCGTCTGTTGGATGTGCGTAATAACTATGAGATAGAGCTGGGCACGTTTAATGGAGCCGAGCAATTAAACCTCGGCCACTTCCGCGATTTCACCTCGGCCATCGAACGACTTCCCGAGGAAGCCAAACGCGAGCCACTGGTGATGTTTTGTACCGGGGGAATCCGCTGCGAGAAGGCCGGCCCGATCATGGAAGAAGCCGGCTTTCAGCAGGTCTATCAACTCGACGGAGGAATCCTGAAATATTTTGAGGAATGCGGTGGCGCACACTGGGACGGAGCTTGCTTCGTATTCGACGGACGCGTGGCCCTCGACCCGCAACTTAACCCAACCGGAAACCTCCTGTGTTTTGCCTGTCAGGCGGTACTCACCGCAGAAGATGTGACATCGGGCAAGTTTCTGTTTGGCGAATATTGCCCACGCTGCTACCAGCCCCCAAAGACACTACATGAGAATGAGTTCCAGCAACGCCAGAAACGGATTCGGGAACTCGCCGCCGCTCAACCGGGTTGTACTCCCTATACCAACATCCGGGATATCCACGTAGCGGGGCGCTTCGACGGTTGGAATCTGCTGGACTTTCTCTGCCAATGGCAACCCGCCATCGGCCGCGAGCAGTGGCTGCTTTGGCTTGAGTCGGGGCAAATCCAGCAGAAATCAGGAACAAGATGCCAAGCCAACGACGTAGTCCGGGCGGGCAATAGCCTGGTGCAGTGCATGCCGGAAACTACAGAACCGTCGATCAATCCCAACATTACTTTGTTGCACGAGGATGAAAGTCTGGTCGTCATCGATAAACCAGCGCCTCTTGCATGCCATCCGAGCGGACGCTTCAATCGCAACACGCTGCTGTCGATACTGAGCAAGGCGTATCCGCACGAAAAGCTGCGTCTTTGCCACCGACTTGACGCTTGGACCACCGGCGTCACCTTGCTAACACGCAAACACCGCCCAACCCGCAATGTCCTCGAACAGTTTGCCAATCAGTCGGTACAGAAAACTTACTTAGCTCGCGTGCACGGGCATCCTGACTGGGAAGAGTGTGTATGTGACGAACCGATCAGCCCGCATCCGGTTGATTCTGCAGGCAGACGGTCCATCGACGATGCGGGACAACCCGCTTCTACACATTTGCGCGTTCTGTATCGATTTCCCGACCAGACTGCCTTGCTGGAAGTGCGTCCCCTGAGCGGCCGCACGAATCAAATTCGACTGCATCTCAAATACCTCGGGCACTGCATCGTAGGCGATCCACTGTACGCCGACGAAACATTGCGTGAGAAATCCAGTTCTGGGCACTCAGCGCCCCACACTGGCTGTCAAAGCGGTGAAGAAAGTCCAGCCAATCTCTGCCTCCATGCACAAAAACTCGCTCTCAGGCATCCCGACTCAGGTGAACCCGTCGAATTCAGGGCGGATAATCCTGAGTGGTGCGAAGGCAGATAATCCTGCCGTTCCACTTGCCTACCGTCTATAACAATTCGCTGTCCCCTACGTAGGTTCTGGTGATGAACTGTCACCGTTAACGAATATATGGATGCCATGAATCAAATAGCCCACACCAAGATCGTAGATCAAATTCGTATAGAAAATGCAGTTCGCGAGATCCTGGCGGCCGTTGGCGAGGACCCGGATCGCGAAGGCCTTTTGGAAACGCCCGCCCGCGTGGCTCGCATGTACAAAGAGATGTTCTCGGGCCTGCACAAAGATCCGGCGGTTCACCTTCGGAAGGTGTTTACCGAGAACTACGACGAAGTGGTGTTGATTAAGGACATCGACTTCTGCAGCATGTGTGAGCACCACTTGCTGCCGTTCACGGGCAAAGCCCATGTAGGTTATCTTCCGGATGGAAAGGTCGTTGGGCTTAGCAAGCTCGCCCGTGTCGTCGAAGATGTGGCGCGGCGTCCTCAAGTTCAAGAACGAATGACTGAGGAAATCGCTAATCTGATCGAGACGGAACTGAACGCTCGCGGAGTAGCCGTAGTTCTCGAGGCTTCTCATTCGTGCATGACCATTCGCGGAATTCGCAAGCCGGGAAGCAGTTGTATGACCTCGGCGATGCGGGGTGTATTTCGTGAGAACTTGTCGTCTCGAGCCGAAATACTCGGCCTGATTGTAGGCCGTCAGTCCTAAGACTGCTTTTGGATTAAGCCCTCCGTCCCATGCATGCTAGCTGGTTACCGTTCATGAGCGATGCTTGATGGGTCCCTTTCAATCTTTTGCGTTTTGACCATCCGGAAGCTTGGGTTGCCCCACCGATCCCAAGCTGCCCACGGCTCTTGCGAGTTCAGACGCCACTTTTCGCATAACATCCGTCCACGTTTCCCCTCGCGTTTTTCGAAAGAGGCGGAGCGTTGGATACCAGGGACTGTCGCTATGCTCTAACATCCATCGCCAATCGGCAACCTCCGGGAGCAACAGCCAAGTAGGAATTCCCATCGCCCCAGCCAGATGTCCCACGGCACTATCGATCGATATCACTAGATCCAGGTGTTGCATAATGGCAGCCGTGTCCATGAATGGACCAGTCGCCTCATCCAAATCCGATCCGAAATCCACCATCTCCAAAGGCGATCGCTCGCGCACGAGAGCATGTCGCTTCGTCCCGGAATTCGGTTGTAGTTCGGATGACTGCATTGCCTCGCCACCTTCGACCGAATGCGACTCGAGTGCACCTTTCTGCAAGCTGATCAGCTGAATTCCAGGTACCGAGGACAATGCCGCGAACTCCGACCGAGGGATCGATCTACGTTGATTGGCGGCATTCAAGGAACTCCCCTGCCAGACAATCCCTACTTTGAATCCGGGCAAGGCTTCAATCCGAGGCCGCCAGCGATCAATCAAGCTGGAAGCAGCGGACAAATAGGGTGGCTTCGGTATGTCGGCAATGTTCACTTGCAGCAACCCCGGTAAACTGCCAAGGGGGATATAGCGGTCTGCAACGACGCGATTGGAATGCTGGTCGACGATCTCGTCGGCAACGCGATTGAGCTTCAGCAAGGGACCGAGAGGGGGCTGGCAGAGCAGTATTGTTTTGAGGCATTGCTGTTTCACAAGCGGCAGGAATCGCAAGAACTGCAACGTGTCGCCGATACCTTGCTCGCAATGCACTACGATACTTTTGTTTTTGACTGGCTGGCCATCCCAAATGGGCGCCTTATCAATCCAGTCGCGGGTAACCGGCAACAGCCGCAGTCGGCTTTCATAATCGCGCCAACCTTCCTGAAATCGCCCTAGCCTGAGCAACAGCATCCCCCGCTGCATGCGCAGTGTGGCATCATGGGGATTGCGCTGCAGGCCTTGTGCATATGTTTGCAACGCACTTTCGTGGTCACCCAAGAATTGTAGGGTCAATGCCATGCCGACCAAGGCAGCCACCGATTCCGGATTCCATTTTACGGCAGCCTGGAAATGGACCAGAGCTTCGGCATGTCGTCCTTGCATGGAGAGCTCTTGAGCCAGCTGAAGCTCCCGCTGGTACGACTGCTGCTGTTCACTTGGATTTAATTCTGACAACTTGATACCCCAACTGCGAACTGCCCAGAATTAACATCACTTCTCGCTGATCGCATCTTGCGCAGCACTCGTTTGCGCAGCCCTCGTTCCAAGGCTCTGCCTTGGAACGCGATCCCTTCGAGGCTCTGCCAAGCTCTAGCTCGAGGGCTGGCCAAGCGACTTCATCAAAAGCACCGCAGGCAGAGCCTGCAAAACATTGGTTACTAGGCAGAGCCTAGTAACCAGTTGAATCCTGACAACTTGAATCCCCAACTGCGAACCACCCCGAATTAACGACCGTTACTACGACAGTCTACACCGCTTTATAATGCGGCTTGGCTTCCAACGTGAGCTCAATTAGACAGCGGCACTCTCGATTAGCCGTAAGGGCGTTAGCGGCGTTAGCCCCGGGTCTCGAAGGACTGAGGCAACACTTCGCCAAAAATCGTGTTACCACCGCTAACCAAGGATTTTCCAGGAGTCTTGTCGAAAGTGGCGTTGTTCCACGAATCGCGAAGAGCAACTTGATCAATCGAGCTGTGGACAAGAATGCTTGCGTGCCGGTTTTAGCTGGCAGGATTGCAAGCCCCACTTGCCGAAGCCGCAACCATCCCATAAGACCATGCCTCTCCCCACTGACAAAAAGGAATTCCCCATGCGGCAAACACTTGACGAAACCCTGAAAGACTTACACGACCAGTTGGCTGAAGTCGAGGACTTGGATCAAGAGCACGTGGACATGCTGCGTACCGCACTGACTGAGATCCAGGAAACGCTGGACGAGCAGCATGTCAGCAGCGCAACTTTGGCAGAACGTCTTAAGGAAGCTTCCCAGCAATTCAGCAGTTCTCATCCGCTGCTGACAAACACCATAGGCCGCGTCGCCGACCTGCTATCTCAAATGGGCATTTAGTGACTTTCGAGCTATGAGTGTCCGATAGTCGCCTTTCGCTCCCGCGAAAGCCGCGGATAAACGCTACTTTCGCGGGAGCGAAAGGCGACTTTAATTGCTCGAACGATCCTTAGCTGCGTAGCCCTTTCAGTTTGCTTCCTGCCGGACCCTTTGAATTTCCGCTACCGATTGTCCGACACCGACGTTCTAGGGAGCGGGCATTGCATCCAAATAAGCATCCGCCTCGGTCATATTCCAATCGACAGCCTTAGCCAGCAATAACTTTTCGCGAGCCTCGTCCCATTGCTGCTGCGCGTACAGCACAATACCCAAATTGAGCAGAGCGTCAGCATACAGAGGACGCAATCGCAAGGCTTCGCGAAAATGCTCCGTTGCAGCCGGCAAGTTTCCGCGATTGAGTTCCGACATCCCCAATCCCACCCAGGCTTCAGGAAGCTCCGGACCGGCATCGATGGAACGCTGATAGTAGAGCATTGCTTCTTCAGGAAACCCGGAGGCGGCCAACGCCATCGCCAATTCGAGGTTCGCCTGCGGATGCTCGGGAAACGCCTTAGCGGCCTCGAACAGAATCTTGTTCTGGGTTTCAAAGGCGCCGAATTTCTCCAAAGCGCTGGATAATTCCGCCCGGGGCATTAGCGCCGCATTCGGCTGACTCTGTACATAGCTCCCCAGGGCCTGCAGGGCGCTGCGATTTCCTAACTGACTGCCAGCGATGGCGCGATACAGTTCCACTTCCCCCGCTTCTTCCGTCGCATGACGTTGCGGCCAATAGTCAAAAATCTGGGTATCCGCTGATGCGGGAGGCGGTTCTTGCCGCGGAGCCAGGCGTTCCGACTGGGGCTCAACGTGGGTCACGATCTTGTGATCCGTCATGGTGGCGTGAATCACATCGTGGGTTCGCCTGGTAGGCATGTGGCAAGCCACACAATCCACTTGAACATCACTTGATTGGCCCGCGTGTGTTTTGTCCCGCTCAGTTTTTTCACCGTCGGATGCTTCCGCCTGCGTCTGATCCACAGCGCTCTCCACCACACTTTCCGAGGCGACGGAACATTGCTCGAGCGAATGACATTGCATACAAGCATCTCGATAATGCTGTAGACGCTGATCGTCGGCCACTTTGTGGTGGGGGTCATGGCAACTCACGCAGCTCATTTCACCCTGGCTCTGCGTGTAACAGCGACTCTGTCGCATGCGGTAGGCGTGATGATTGATTTCGAATCGCTCCTCGGAACCATCCACGTAATCCAGCAATGCTCGATAGCCCGCCAGAGATTGCCCCGGCCGATACGAATATTCGCTGCGTTCCGCCCGCACCAACTGGGTGAGAACTTGAGTGGAAGGCTGCAAATGGCATTGATTGCACACGTCTTCGCTAAGCTGCGGAGACAAATTCTCCGGGTTCACGATGGCTTTCAAGATTTGCTCTTGGCTAGCGGTGGGCGACTCGGCCAAACGAATGTGCTCTGCACCAGGCCCGTGACAGCGCTGACAACCAATCCCATGCGGCAGGTTATTCGGAAACACATGGGGCTGCCAGTAATCATCACTGCCAGCCGGAATATCCAGCGGATAGGCATTGTGGCAAAACATGCATTCGCGAGTGATCTTGCGGTCAAATCCAAGATGATTGGGAATGTCATAGCCTGGATTCATGGCCCACTCCCGAGTCTGCGAGTACCATGCCAATGGCATTTGAAACATCTCGCCGGCGGGAGTGCGGTAGACATACGAGCGAATGTGATTCCCTGAGCCAATCACATAATCCGCCCGGACTTCAAGTTCCCGCCTGCGCTGCCCCTGATCGTCTAACTGGTAGCGCACTTGATAGATACCATCCTCCTTGAGTCGCATTTCAAAATGCTGACCACTGGGAGCATGGTAGTAATGATTGTTTTCAAAATCCTCGATCACATTATCCGTGCTGGCGGGATAGAAGGAGCGAGCCATCCCAAGGCTTTGATAAGAGTCGTAAAGCTCCAGGTGGCACGATCGGCAGAGTTCATCGGATACGTAACCCGCAGTCGAGGACTGATGTGGCGCAGGCTGTGAGCTACTTTCGGATGCTGGACGATTCCGTTCCGCAGTCGTTTTGGCTTGTCGGCAACCGCCGCATGCCGACAGTAACAATAAACCCAAAACCTGCAGGCGCCGCATAGCTCGCCAGCCATCGGCGCTGCAGAGTTGATAGATAAGAGAAATCAATCGTATCATCGAGCGGATAAGCGATCTTCCATTTTCATGGGTGCAAGTTGAGCTCTTGCACAATTGAGATGCTTTTCAACAGCATCCTCAGCCTAATAACGCTCGCCACGGGCTTCCTGCTTTTCACCTTCGGACGTCAGATCCAGAAAGTCGATGGTATTGCTTCCCGATGTCACAGTCGCCGTTAACTCGGTTTCCACGTTGTAGCGTTTCGGTAGTTTTTCGGGTGAACCAGCCCCATAGTCTCCACCACCTCCCTCTTCAAGCGTTGTAATAACAACCTTGTGCTCACCGAGTTCGGCGCCTTTTTCGTCACGGTTGTAAACCAACTCATATTTGCCTTCGGCATCGGTGCGGCCATAGGAAGCACCGCCACCACGCATACCTTGAGCGGCCGCGCCAGCCGTAACCGGATAAAATGTTATCACGGCGCCTTCCAACGGCTGGCCGTCCAGATGCACGGTTCCAGTCACTCTGCCAATACTGGAGTTTCCACATCCAGCGATCAAAACCAAGAGTCCGCAGACCAAAGATAAGCGAACAAACACGCTTCCAGTTTTCATTCTTGTTCTCTCCGAGTATTTCTATCAGCCCGGCTCGCCTGGTTCAAATGCCAAGCTTGCCTCGTATTCATTAGACGCTTTCAATATACAAAAGAGTGCCGTCTCAAGGACGGGACCCGTGCTTTGTTGCAATTGAAAATTAGGTTTGGCTGTCGTGGACGAGGCGACGAGTCCCGGCTATTTGCAAGACTCTTGGACTCGTCACCTACTCCGTTACCCTAAAATTGGACTGCCACAAAGCATTCGACTGTTTTTTGCCTACCCCCGCCATAGTATCGCCACAGGCCTGAAAACGCATCGATCGCGAAGCGGATGGCGACTCTCAAGGCTCTAACTCATTTTTTAGGATGCCCTGCGCACGCATCGCGAGCCAATGAGTTGCAACACAATTGCAGGCAGATGACTCAAGTTGGTTTAGACAGGGCCTACCAATGCAAAACGAGAGTGACCATGCCACTCTCGTTCGCTTGAGTTAACCGACTTTTGAATTTCGATTAGAAGTCATTCTCGAAAACAAAACCGTCGTTGCGGCGACCAAGTCGCTGGTAAACACCATAGGTCGGCTCGCAGGGAGCAACGTCCCATACTCGGCAACCGCCCGCGACGTCCTGCCGCCATTCGATGTTCTGGCTGATGAAGTGTACCGAACCGTCAGCAAAGGCGAATTGAGCACCACCCGTGTGCAAGCTGCCGAATCCTGCTTGGCTGGCACGGTTGGCACTGCCATTCCAGCCGAACGGAGGATCGGTGGAATTCAACGGTGGTCGCACGTTGGCCGTCACGTAGTAGATTCCTCTAGCACGAGCACCGCGAGGATTACGAGTTCCGATCCAGCTACCGCCACGACCGTAAAGACTGTCACGTTCACCAATCAAGAAGGTGTTGCTGGTACCGTCGATGATATCGCCATGACGAATCACCCCGTTTTCCATGAACATACCATGGGTGTCCTGAACACGCTGCGGCTGATCGCGGGTACCACGACAGGTGACATAGTTCGACTTGCCAGGTAACCATTGCCCCCAGCCTGCAACCCGCTCACCGACGCCACCAGCCCAGTGACGTTGCGGGTGGGTCTGAGTGCCCGTTCCTGCGTCACTGGGACAAGCAAAGCTCGAAAGGCCAGTTTCTAGTAGTGGTCGAGCCAATACGTTGGATACCGAGGGATTCTCGTTGGCAATCAAAGCCTTGAGAGAGTAGTCATTGACACCCAGTTGAGCATGCAAATTGCCCTGTTCGATAAAGGGAAGAATCAGAGCTCCCCAACCCCAAGATTCCTGATTGTTGTTGTCGGCATTACGGGCATAGGGCGTAACAGCTGGAACAAATGCATAAGGAAACTTTTTGTGCGCACTCTCGTAATTGTGGCAAGCCAAAGCGAGCTGCTTCAAATTATTCGAGCACTGCATACGACGCGCAGCTTCACGAGCTGCTTGGACTGCCGGCAACAGCAATCCTACGAGGATACCGATGATGGCAATCACCACCAGCAGCTCCACCAAGGTAAATCCAGACCGTCTTCTCATAAGCGAGAATCCTTTGCGAAAAGAACATAACGAAACGTAAGATATTACGATTGTATTAAGCTCAGATTGTAAACCACCAAGGTGCTCGAACTCAACCTTATCGGCTCCTTCCGGGGTAAAATTTCACAAGATCTCCGATTTCGGTGAGTACACGGGTCGCGATCCGGTGTTCATTGCCATTTCGCGGAGCAGTTTGACAACACAGATACGACAACCCCTCTTCCGGTGTTCCCACTGCACCCGATCAGCCCCACAGTTGGGAGGCAATTGCTTTTCAGGCCTGACTGCCTAGCGAATCTCGACACCGGGAAAGCCAACTTTCGCGACAATGCGGGCCTGATCATCTACCGTACGAAAATTGAAAAGCCCCGTTTGCACGGGTTCGCAGGCAAAAATGAAACCGGCGCAGAAGCGTGCTATTCCTTATGGAAACGCTTGCTCGCGGTAGGGTTAGTAACAGAATTCATGGTGGCGATCAGCGAGAAGTGACCGAAAAACGCTACTTTCGCAGGAGCGAAAGGCGACTAACAGCCACTTATCACTTCCCTCGTTTCAGGGCTTGGTGGACGTTCCGTCCGCGCGACGCAGATTTCCCCAGTCGATGTCAAATGGCGGTTCATCCTGGATGGGAAACTTTGCCGCCAAGGCTTCATCTATCTCGATTCCAAGACCAACTCGTTGATTGGGCCAGTAATAACCATCGCGCAATTCCGGGCAACCGGGAAAAACGTCTTGCTCCTCCTGACTAAACTCGCGAGCTTCCTGAATTCCGAAGTTGGGCGTGGCCAGGTCCAAGTGCACATGAGCCGCATGTCCGACTGGCGAAACGTCTCCGGGTCCATGCCAGGCCGTGCGGACGCCAAAGTATTCGCAGAATGCCGCCAGCTTGCGGGCTGGTGTAAGTCCCCCGATTTGCGAGATGTGCACGCGAATTAAATCGATCAGTCGGTCTTTGATCAGCCCGGTGAATTCGTGTGGATTGTTGAACAACTCGCCCATGGCCAGTGGCGTACTGGATTGCTGACGCAGCATCGGGAAATATCCGATGTCTTCGGGACTGAAGGGGTCCTCGAGAAAAAACAAACGGAAGGGATCGAGATCCTTGACCAGCTGAATCGCCAGAATCGGTGGGACGCGTTCATGAACATCGTGCAATAATTCAACTTCATCTCCCAATTCATGACGCAAGTGTTCAAACAGCTTGGGGATAAAACGCACATAAGGTTTCGGCTCCCAAACTTTGGTATCCCGATTCGCCTGTTCGGACGATTGCGCGGTATCACGACTCTTAGCGCCGTAGGTTGCCAGCCCAGGGACGGCTGCCTGAACGCGAATGTGTCGATAACCTTGGCTCTGAAAACGCCTGACGTCCTCGACCACCTCTTCCGGCGAATTGCCGCGAGCATGTCGATAAGTGTCCACCGCCTCTCGGCTTTTGCCGCCAAATAGCTGATACAGGGGCAGCTGAGCTCGCTTGCCCAGTATATCCCACAGTGCCATGTCGACACCGCCCAGGGCGTTGTTCAACACGGGCCCATTCCGCCAGTAGGAACTCACCCACGAGGACTGCCAGATGTCTTCAATCTTTGTCGGATCTTTGCCCAACAAAAAGGGCTTGAGATACTGATCTACGGCCGTCTGCACCACCCGCGCACGCTGCGTGAAAGTTGCACAGCCAAGTCCATAAAGCTCTGGCTCATTGGTGGAGACCTTAACCACACACAATCGAATTCCAGCGGGCGCAGTCAAAATCGCGCGCACATCGGTAATTTTCAAGCCACTTGCCGCCTGCTCCGATGCGAACAGCTGTCGCGTTCCGCCACCAAAGGCAGTGGCTGCAGCCAAGGAAGAAAGGTAGCCCAAGCAATCGCGCCGCTTCATGTTGGTCTCCGAAAGAGATGCTCAGTTGAGAGGAAGAATGCGTCCTAAACGGAGCACCAAGCCTAACCGATCGCGGCTCGCTCGTCACGCATTTCCAGCCCGTTCCAGCATGATGCTTCCGAGGCCCACGACCGCAGCGGTCAAGATCGGCCTGAAAGGCCAGGCACATACCAGCCCAGGGCAGAGCGCCGCGGCGCAGCCGCAGAGCGTCGCCCTGGGATTGCGGTCAATCCCACCTTGGCAAAGCCCTGCAAGGGCGAAACAACCCTTGCGTGCCTAGTTACAGTGCCCGACTTAGCGGATAGCCATACAGAGTTGTTGCGGACTCAAAAACAACCAACACATCGCCCGGCACCAACGTTCGTCCGCGGGCTGGCGAACATTCCGCCCCCGCGAGACGCTGCCTTCCGCAGAACCGAAGTCCCTTGCCCTAGTCTTTACCCACATTTTTATTCCGCAATCGTGCTCGTGCTTAATGAAATGGTGCTCTTAATCGACGTGCTCCCGGCCCCGGCCCCGGCCCCGGACCCGAGCACGAGCACGAGCACGAGCACGAGCACGAACTTGGGTTGGCTTTTTTGCTCGCGTGACTGTCAAGAAGTGGGTAAAGACAAGGTCGCTTGACCGGGCTGGCATGTTGCGTCTCCAATGGGGCGCATCCTCTGTGCCCACCCATCCAAACTACCCGAACTTGCACGGGGGCACTTTTGCGTCCCGATTAATTCGGGGCGTAATCGAAATAATTCTTTTGCTTAATCACCTGCGCCACAGACACCGGAACCATGGCCTCCCAATCCTGGCTACCTTCCTTGATTAACCGCAATATTTCCCTGGAAAAAATGCCCAGGCAATTTTCGTCGTAGTTTTCGAGACCGACGATCTCTCCTCGATCAACGAGGTAGCCGTACAGCTTCCGCAGTTCGGGTTTGACCTCCAGATTATCGGTGGTCATTAATTCGCCGCTTTCCTGGTCGCGCAAAGGATAGCAGTAGATCTTTAGATCGTTCTTGAACAGCCGTCCAAAAGATTCCAGGATTCCGCCGTCAAGCTCGGTGTAGTACTGCTCATCAAACAGATCCAGCAGGCTGCCGGCTCCCATCGTAATGCCGATGCTCTCGCCCTTGGTGTAACGCGATAGATAAGCCGCCAGTCGATAGTACTGGAAAAAGTCGGAAATCAAAACAGGCATCCCGCATTGGCTCATCACGTCAGCCCGAGCCAGGAAATCCCGCAAGTCAATTTCACCAGACGATTTGAGATTGTGCATCGTGATCTCCATCAACTGAATCACGTTCTTGCCCTGCACATTGGGCAACTCCACAAATTTCTCATGGGCTGCGCGGAGCATGTCCAGGTTCACATTGCACACGGGACGAAAGCTTCCGCGCTCGACCAAGATTGGCTTGCGATAAAGAAACTCGGATGGCTGCAGTACTTCGCCATCCGCGGCGAACATCGCGGCACCGCTCAAACCCAACTCGACCAGCCGCAAACTCATCAAGCGATTGTCGACATGTCGAAACGCGATGCCCGAGAACTCAATCATGTCGATCTCAATCCGCCGCGTAGACAGACCGTCTAGAAGCGAAGCCAAAAGCAATTCGGGTTCATGATTGAGCGCAAAAGCTCCATAAACCAGATTGACCCCGACGATGCCCAGGGCCTCCTGCTGAAGCGTGGCGTTGTCATCCAACATCCTCACGTGCATGATGATTTGACTGTCTTCATCACGGGGGTGGGCTTGAAATTTGATACCGATCCAACCGTGACAGTCATTCGTTCCCTGGTAATTGCGGGCCGAGACGGTGTCGGCAAATGCAAAGAACGCGGTGGTATCACCGCGAACATCTCGCAATCGATCGAGATTGAGTTTGTGTTCATAGTCCAGCATCGCCTGCAGACGCTCGCGACAGACATAGCGTCCGGCGCGACCGTAGATTGCGTCACTGACTTGCATGTCATATGCAGAGATACTCTTGGCAATGGTGCCCGCTCCACCGCCTACGCGAAAGAACCAGCGCACCACCTCTTGCCCAGCACCGATCTCGGCAAATGTCCCATATCTGCGTGAATCCAGATTGACGGCTAATGCCTTATGGTGCGTATCCAGTGTTTCTGCCTGCCCGACAGCTTGATTTCGTAACATGTTTTCCGCCTATTTCATCCCGAGATAGATATCTGAGCTGTAGCCACATTTCGGGCTCTCAGTCAACAAAACGCAACAAAAACTTGGCAGCAATCGATGTACCAATGCCCAGACAGGAAAACGGATAGCAACCGCTTCCCCGCGGAATGCGCCGCTTGCGGAAAGCATTTCCCCACCAGGAAGGCCAACATTGCATAATAAAAGCCTGGGTCAGTCGATCGCCCCTGTCGTGGCCAGTCTTCGCGACATCACCATCGTCTGAAATTTTCCAACAGGCAGGCTCCAACGCTCGTGGGTCGGTGCCTGCCCAGTGTGCTGGCACCACAGCCCGCATTTTGGTCAACCTTGCCATGCATCCATTCCCATTCAAGCATCCACTTTCGGGAACGCTCATGATCGCCCAGCGTACTTACTTTATTCTGCCGCATTGCTTGCTGATCGCAGCGGTCGCAGCTCCTACGATCAAAATCGCGAGAGCTCAAACAAGCTCCGAATCCACCGCCATTCGATCCCCGAATGTCGTTCTCATCCTGGCCGACGATTTGGGCTGGTCAGACTTGGGATGCTACGGCGGTGATCTTGTGGAAACTCCCAACCTCGATCGCTTGGCTGCGGACAGTCTGAGATTCACTCAAGCTTATGCCATGTCAGTATGTACGCCCAGTCGTGCGACGCTCATGACGGGACGCCATGCAGCCCGCCTGAAAATGACGATTTGGTCCGAGGGTTCTCTTAAAGGCCCCAGCAATCGCAAACTACTGCAAGCCGATGCCCTGCATGACTTACCTCTACAAGAAATCACCCTGGCCGAGCAATTAAAAGCAGAGGGCTATCTAACGGCCGCAATCGGCAAGTGGCACTTGGGAGATGCTGGCCACTTTCCAGAAGCCCAAGGTTTCGACATCAACATTGGCGGCAATCACTGGGGAGCCCCTCAAACATTCTGGTGGCCATACCGCGGCGACCAGCGTTATGGCGGCGAATTCCGCTACGTACCTCACATGGAGTTTGGTAAACCGGGCGAGTACCTGACCGATCGACTCACCGACGAAGCACTGCAAGTTATCGACAAGGCTGGCGAGCAACCCTTCTTTCTCTATCTAGCGCACTATGCGCCGCACACTCCCATCGAGGCTAAGTCGGAAGACGTCGAGTACTTTCGGGCCAAGCAGCGGCCGGAACACCATCATCAAAATCCGATCTACGCGGCGATGCTGAAAAACCTGGACGAAAATATCGGACGCGTCATCGCTCACTTAAAGCGAAAGGGGATTTATGAGGAAACGATTCTCATTTTCACCAGCGACAATGGCGGCTTCATCGGCAATGATCGTGACCAGGCCGAACCGGTCACCAGCAATGCCCCGCTGCGTAGCGGAAAAGGTTCGTTGTACGAGGGCGGCATCCGCGTACCGATGATCATTCGCTGGCCCATGCAAACGCAACCAGGTTCCGTTTGCCATCAGCCCGTCATGTTGACGGACCTGTTGCCCACTCTGACCGGCCTGAACTCGGTCGCTGATGACAACCAGGAAACTACCGGGCTGGACGGCACCGATCTTAAACCTCTACTAAGCCAACCCGAGCGAACTTGGGAGCGAACTTTATTTTTCCACTACCCTCACTACTACCCGACCACATCCCCAGTTAGCGCCGTCAGATTCGCAGACTGGAAGCTGTTGGAATTCCACGAGGACAGCAGCCTGGAACTTTATGACCTGGCGCGGGATCCCTCTGAGTCGAAAAATTTGGCGGACCAATATCCTCAGCGGGCCGCACAAATGCTGGACGAACTGCAGCGTTGGAGACGACAGGTCGACGCCGCCATGCCTCGGCCCAACCCCGCTTACTCCAGCCAGAAGCCATAAGCGTCTCAGGTCTCAGGTCTCAGGTCTCAGGTCTCAGGTCTCAGGTATTGCAAGTCGCCGATCGCTCCGCGATCGTAGCGTTTTCATGCCGAGGCGCTGCGATCGCCAAGCGATCGGCGACGATCAAAAGTGAAAATGCTTTCGCTAGAAGTCACTGCCGTCGTCAGTCACGGGCACGTCTCGATACAAGGCGTGGCAACTGGAACAGTCGTCGCTGATACGCTGAAGCAGTTTGGAGAATGCCGGCTTCCATGACGGATCCTTGCCGGACCGAACTCTCAGCAAGCCCTCCAGCCGCTGCGAATCCTGCCAGGACCTGCGCATTCGATCTTGAAAGTCAACAGAGCGGAGCAGCGTTTCATCAGTCCGCAACAGTTCGCGAAACTCCTCCATCAGCAACAGGGCTGCGTGCGCGGGGTCTTCAGCCTGAGAATCTTTCAACTTGTGCGAGGCCTCGCCATCAACTGCTTTTAGCAGCTGCAAATGCTCGTCGATCCTGACCATGGCTTCGGCCATCAATGATACGGACACTTTTTCTTGAAACCGTACATCTAGGCGGTGCAATTGCTCAGCAGGCACCTGCCTGGCCTTTCGCGCGGATGCGTACAAGCCTTTGTACTTTGTCGCGGTTCCCGCAAACTCCAGAATCTTGGTCGCCTTATCGACTTGGATCCATCCAGCCGTGACTCCCGCCACGCTGGCCGCAGCCGGGCTGCGATGCAGCCCATGGTGGCAGTGAATATAAACCGGCCCTTCCAGCTCCAATAATGCCTTGGCCAGCGCCTGCCCCTGTTCGGCCGAGACCCCATCGTAACCATGAGGAAGATGCACATACCTCAAGCCGTGCCGGCGCGCAGCCTGTGAGTCGGGTGGCGCCGCATCGACGCTGATGATCGTGCGAATTCCCAGCGTAGCCAGTTCAGCAAAGGCTTCGTCGCCAGCCGGAAGGCCGCCGGAAATCAATCCGGGCGTTAACTGAATCGCGTTTGGCAGATGTTGACACGTAATTCTTCGAGGCAGCGACTCTTCTGATTGATTCTCTTGCGCCCCCAAACGTGGATGACCCGACCCAAAAATGCACAGCAAGACGAAAAGAAAGACAGAGTCCCAAAGTCCACCACAACTGCGAAACGATAAATTCACTGTCCCAAGCTTCAACTTTTCGGTGCGCCAACTCCGGTTCCAAGATTGGCAGCCCAATTTGAACTCCCGGCACCCATCTTGTCTTAACTTAGCCTGGCTAGATTCAGTTTGCATCAGGCTCGGTCCTTGCCGCAACAACAGGGCTCATCACTT
>JANSWS010000099.1 GCA_024743355.1 bacterium | reverse complement strand
TCTCGCGTGAGGCATAATCAACTTCCAGCGATCATTCCGAATGGCAAACCTTCCGTTGGCCGCGTGGTTAATCAAGGGAGCACGTTCGATCTGAAGTGAGGGATCTTTCAGGATCTTCAGGAAGCTTTGACTGTCTTCTCCGGCCTCAGGCGGCAAATCGGCGTCAACCATTTCGGCCAAGGTGGCCAGTAGGTCCGTCTGGCAAACGAGTCCGGAATACTCTCGACCAGGCTGGCGAATGCCGGCGGGCCACCGCACAAAAAACGGAACACGATGTCCACCTTCGTAAATAGAACGCTTTCCCTCCCGATAGATTCCATTGCTGGCGTGACCAAACTGCTGCTGGCGTGACCGCCAGGAATTTTCCGGACCATTGTCACTGGTGAATATTATCAGCGTGTCATCGTCGATCTTCAGTTCTTCTAAAGCCTGCAGAATGCGACCGAGATGGAAATCGGTCTCAATGACGAATTCACCGTAAGCACCCGCCATTCCCTGCCCCTGAAATTGCGGTAAGGGACATACTGGGTAATGGGGGGATGTCATCGGCAAGTACAGAAAGAATGGCTGATCCTGGGTATGCTCGACGCGCTCCCGAATCCAGCGGACGGCTTCATCAGTGAATCTCGTCAGGCATTGATTGTCGACAAAATCTGGGGCAACCTCCATGCCGATCTTGCCGAGCACCTGCCGCGTTTCCGTTGGTGATTGTTCATATGGAGGCATGATGCGGTAATCAAGATGGCGTTCGTTGGGCTTCTTGGCGGTGAACAAGGTCGGGGGCACACTGGCATAGCGGCCATCGAACCAGGCAAGCACGCCATAGTTGAGTGAGGCAGGGATTCCAAAAAAATGGTCGAAGCCTTTATCGAGGGGCATATCCACGATTGGCCGCGACCAGTCGCGATCCGTGTAATCACTGCCTGGAAACTCCATCCCTAAGTGCCACTTGCCTACCATGCCGGTGGCAAAACCTTGATCGCGCAGCATACTAGCCAGGGTCGGTCTTCCATCCGCGATAAGACAAGCACCCTCGGCTTGCATGACACCGCGCTTTAAACTGGTTCGCCACGCATAACGGCCCGTGAGCAAGCCGTAACGAGAGGGTGTGCAAACGGTATCGCTGCAATGTGCATCCGTAAAACTTATGCCCTCAGCTGCCAGACGATCCATGTTGGGTGTTTCGAATTTGGCTTCGGGATTGAGACAACTAACATCACCGAATCCTTGATCATCCGTATAGATCAAGATCACATTCGGCATACGATCCTCGGCAGCACAGGCTGCATGCAAGGCAAGTAGGCATGTCAGGAATTGCAGCAAAGATAGCCAATCAAAACGCATAGATTTTCCACGCTCGTCGACAAAAGGTGATCCACAATCCATCAGCCAACAGGCATACATGATTCTGGTTCGAGATTGGAAGCACGATCAGCCAGAACTGACCTCGTAAGCCTGCGCTTAATTTATCACGCTACGGTTCCTGGTAATACTACTGGCGAGCACATCAAATGAATCTCTACGGGTGCAAATAATGCTTGCTGTTGAAACTCTGCAATTGAGCAAGCAGTATGGCCAGCAGCATAGTCTGAAGGATTGTTGTCTGGCCGTGCCTGCCGGCATCACATTTGGGCTACTTGGCCCAAATGGCGCAGGCAAATCAACGCTGATTCGCATTCTGCTAGGCTTTCTTCGGCCAACATCAGGACGGGCCGCGATCTTTGGAAAAGATGTCCACGCGGATTTCGTCCGAACCCGCAGAGACACCAGCTATCTGCCCGGCGATGCGAGACTGTATCGAGGCATGAGAGGCAGCGCGGTACTGGAAATGTTTTCAGGATTGCATCCACATGGCAATCTTCGTCGGGCACAGGCTGTGGCGGAGCGTCTCGATCTGGAACTGGAGCGACGCGTGATGTTCATGTCTACCGGCATGCGGCAAAAGCTGGCCTTGGCGGTTACCCTAGGCTGCCAAGCACCGCTCGTGATTTTGGATGAGCCCACTGCGAATCTCGATCCGAATGTCAGAGCCATTGTGCTTGAGCTTGTTCGCGAGGTGAAGCAAGCAGGTCGAACGGTGCTCATCTCGTCTCACATCTTCAGTGATATTGACACCGTGTGCGATGAGGTGGCGATTCTTCGCAAAGGTGAATTGGTTGCCCGCCAGTCGATTCAGGAGCTGACCAGGCACCATGTTGTTCAGGGAAAAGCCGTGAACGGAGAGGTTGCTCCGCAACTTCTTAGCACTCTAAAAGCCTTTGAATTTTGCGACTGGGCGCAGACGCGGCAGATCGGAAACCATCTCTGGATCCGTATGCATCTGCAAGGGGATCCGCAGCAATGGATGCCTTGGCTAAGCCGGCAAGCGATTGAGCACATGACCATTCAACGAGCAGGGATTCAGACTGTTTACGAACGCTTTCATGGGATTCAAGAGGAAGCCTCGGAAGCGCCGCCGGATGAGTTCTCTGCAGGGAGTGCCTTATGACGCGCCTCTTGCTGCGAAAATACATCCGCGAATCGGCCCTGCTGTTCCTGGCTTGCCAGTTCTTGCTCTTGATATTCTGCTGGGCCCGGATCTGGATTGTGTGTCAATTTGACTTGCAGAAGTTTGCTCCTCTGCTGGAACAATTCAAGGCTTTCGAACGATTCTCGCCGGTGCCCCTCGAGCAATTCCTGACCTACACCGGCAGTATTGCCATGAGCTTTCAGGAGCCCGTATTGATCATGTGCATTTTGATCTGGGCTATTGCACGCGGTTCCGATGTAGTGAGCGGCGAACTTGGGCGGGGAACACTGGAGATGCTGCTTGCACAGCCGATCAGCCGAGGCCGTCTGCTATTCGCTCATGGCTTGGTGGGTATCTGCGGATTGGCCTTGCTCTGCTTCACCGCCTGGTTAGGTATCTTTCTGGGCATCCAAACCAACCAAGTCGAACAGTCCGTGACACCAACCATTGAGCTACAACTGCCGGTAGTGCCGCTGCGCATTCCGATCACGGTGGGTGAGCCAAGCGTGGTGCAGGTGCCGCTTTCCGAGCAGGTCGCCGCGGAACTATACCTAATGCCAACGCTGAACCTTTTTGCGTTTGGTTTCTTTGTGTTCGCTTTAAGCGTTCTGTGCAGCTGTTTCGATCGCTATCGCTGGAGAACTATCGGGTTGGTGATCGGCATTTATATCATCCAACTCTTGCTGTTCATTCTCAGTAAAGCCACGGACTGGACGCGGTTCTGTGAAAACTTGAGTTTCTTTTCCTTATATCAGCCCGAGGGCATGGTGCAGCTAGCGCAGCGAGAACCACAAGCGTTGACGGAATTACTATCGACGGTGCAAATACCCGGCTGGGATTACTTCATCGGCCCCTTGGGGATGGTGCTTCTGCTGATCGGGATGGGGCTGACAATGTACTCAATTGGCTGGCAAGGATTTCTGCGACGCGATCTACCAGCGCCCCTGTAAGATGACCCATAGCGTTGCTGTCAGTCGGCATCCCTGGTTTAGCATAACGTGTACTCTACTGCCAACCCGCACCCGGCGGAAATTGACACGAAGGATAGGCCGATAATACCGCGAGTTTATTGGATGGAATGCTTGGATGATTCAGTTAAGAACCGAATTGTTAAAGATCGTGCGTTGCTTCAACGATGCGAATATCGACTACGGGCTCTGCGGTGGTTTAGCAGTAGCCGTGCATGGCTATGTTCGAGCAACAAAGGATATTGATATACTCATTCGCAATGATGCTTTAGCACAGGCTCGCGACGCTCTGTCACCGATAGGCTATGATCTCGATGCTGGAATATTCAAGTTTGACCAGGGGACGGAGAGGGAGACTCAACTGTTTCGAGTCTCAAGGGCAGATGGCCCAGCATTGACGACACTCGACCTGATGCTTGTTACACCGATCCTCGACGAAGTGTGGAACTCTCGCGAAATAGTCCGGGCTTATGACACAGAGATCAATGTTGTCTCGAAGGCTGCCTTAATTAAAATGAAAGAGCTCGCGGGACGATATCAAGACCTTGCTGATATCGAATCGCTTCGAAGTCTCTCTGATTCGGATGGCAGATAAAGATGGATCTAACGAAATCAAAGTCGCGCGGCACAAGCGGCGACATGTCACAAAGTGCTATCGAACGTCGCTTGGAGACGCTTGACGAGATGCGTGAATTGGCACTCGAATTGAGCCAAGCAGAACGCCTTCGGCCCGTCAAAAGCAAGAAAGCGGCTGCGGAAGAACCATCCTCGTTTGAAGTTCACCAAGAATGAGTGAAAGCAGTTTTAGGGTAGTGGACCATGTGACGAGTCCCAGATCCTTGAAAATGGCTGGGAGTCGTCGCCTCGTCCACTATAGCCAACGGTAATTTTCAATTGAAACCTAGCACTAGCGTACATTCCGATAGCTGGAAAGCGTGCCAGCTGTCTGCGTGCCGTTCGACGGATGGAGGTTGGAAGGAGATGTATATTTGGCAGCTGGACCGGGCAGACCACCATCCGTTCTCAAACCCGAACTCGTCCCATGAACGCCTGCGGCGGCGGCCTGATAGGCAGGCGGAGTTGCCTGCAAACCGCCTGCCATGCTGTTTGCCTGAGCCAGATTTACCGTGGATAGACCACGCGTATCTGGTACGCGGAACTCTTCCGGTGTTTGCGAAGTCGGTTGATTCAACAGAAAGAATCCGACTTCGACGGTAAAGCTGATTGCCGGACCTTCATCCGGTTGCAGCTGAATGTCCACTCGGTGCGGCAGATTGTAATCAATCGCAGAATAGTATTCATGTTCGGATTGCTGCGCGACTGCGACTAGCTTTCCGACATGGTTATAGAGCATGGTTTGCTTAATGACGCAGGTTGACGGATCCAATACCAGATGTCGTCGGTAGGGACCTCGTGGCGAAGGGATCAGGGATCGGATTTCGAGATCACCGTCCGGACGCACAATAGGTTCTTGGTGGATCAACTCAGGATCCATCTCAACCACTCCCAGGGCTTCCCGCAACCACAGTGGAGAAACCGGCAGAATGTGTCTTGGTCCCGGCTGAGCTTCAAACTCGTCGTAGCGAGCATAGTATACGGTTGGCGGAGACTGTGTCTGCATCCAGAACATCTCGCTGTTACTGCCCGCAGCCAGTGCCGTACCCATCAGTTTGGTTCCCAGGTAGGCTTCCAACTTGAAATTGTGGGGCCGCTCCCATTTCATGTTGCCGCTCAGCTTGGTCGGCAAGTCGGGGCCGCTGACGGTCAGATTATTGGATTCGAAACTGGTCAGATTCAGACTGCGATTGATGCGATTGATGACCTGTTCGTGAGTCGGTTGCGTCGAAAAGACGACGGGCGGTTGTAATTCCGCGATCGTTTGACGTCTGGCGCAGGTTGCACCTCCAGCGACGAATACCAGTGACAGCCAGCACAGTCCAGCACCCCACAAACCCCAGCCGTGTACAGCGTCAGCCAGCTTCGCCACACGCCGATCACGGCGCAAGACGCAGCGACCAGACTGAGCACGAACTGCATGGGGCATTCGTTGCATGGATCCTTCCTACTCTTCCGTGAAAAGGAGTGTATTCAGCTCAGCCTGCAGTTCCGGCAGCCTGGCGGGAGGCAATTCGACGATCGGCACGCTCCAGTTTCTGCCATCCGCTGGACAAGCTAATTGCCAGATGTCGTTGGAAGATTGCGACTCGCTCATATCCAACATCCGCTCCTCGTGCAAAACACGCCGTCGCACCAAGAGAAGTGCCAGCAAATAAGCCAGTGCCTCTTTTCCAGGGCTATCGAGCAGTTCCGAAAGGGTGTCTATCAACACTCCGTTGGGAGCCGGCCGTAGCTTCTGGCTACCAGCTCGCGGCATTTCACTTCGCCACCACCCCACCGTATTGGCTTCCGGTCCAGTCCACTCAGCCGCCGCAATATCCACTCTTCGCACTCCATCGCCACTAGGCAAAATGACTGAAACGTAGCTCTCCCCCGGTTCCAGCATGCGGCCGGAAACGGCACACTTGCGGCTACACCGGGATATCGAATAATCCTGCATAAGCTTGTGTTGCTAGCTTTGAGCGGGTGGCGAATTCCATCTCGGACAACCGACAAGTTGGAATGCGGTCAATGAATTCCAACTCGCCCGGCTAGGTTCAGCCGACTAATGGTTGGCAAGGTCGGCACACGGCGTTGGGAATAGCCAATGGCTGCTTCGACAGCAATAGCAATCCGGTCCCCGATGATCCGCGATCTGCTTGAACCTAGCTGCTTCTTGGCTTTGGTAACTGTCCGAGTCTCGCGCCGGCCAAAAGCTAGGTCTTTTCAGGGTTAGCGACGAAGCCTGGCGGATCGTTCAGCTAGTTCTTTTGAGACGGATGCATGGCACTTGGTCCTGAAAAGCTTGAAATCAGATCTTGGCGGTATGGGGCCAGGGCAACGGTCATTGATGACACGGCAGTTGGCACGCATTTAAGGCATCCCTTTTAGGGAGAAAGTTTGTCCGCATGCACTGGCACAATTTCGATACTTACGCGAACCAACAAGAGCAATGGCTGGCCATGGAGAGTGACGCAGAGCGTCAACGTTTGGCTGCCAGGCGCCAACTGGAGAAGCAGGGAGATGCGGAAAAGGGAGGCGAGACTATCGTCGATCTGCGGCTGGCCGACTATCGCACCGGTCTGGCGGGCAGGATCTTGCTCGATCTGGTGAAATCAAACGGGAAAAGACTACCCCTGAACCGGCTCAAAGTCGGATCGCCGGTGGTCCTCAGCGATAGTACCGACCTGAAGGATCAAGGAATCGGTGGTGTGGTCAGTAAGCGCAACCCCGATTCGATCCAGGTTGCGGTTGAGAATTGGCCGGAAGCCAAATTTCTCAGATTGGACCTGTCGCCTGATGAAACGACACGCAAAAGACAATTGTCTGCTTTGGCTACCGCCCGCAGGCTTACCGGTCGATCAGCCCGGCTTCGCGACACCTTGTTGGGCTTGCAAGAGCCGCGTTTCGATGCCCTCTCAGAGTATGACTTTGCGACCTCATTAAACGCGTCTCAGCAGCAGGCAGTTGCCTTCGCCCTTTCCGCACGCGACGTCGCGATCATTCACGGCCCACCGGGGACGGGAAAGACAACCACTTTGGCGGAAGTCATTCTGCAAGCCGTTCGCTCGGGCCAGCGAGTATTGGCCTGCGCTCCCAGTAATACCGCCGTGGATAATCTGCTTGAACGATTGGTCGATATGCTGCCATCGGTCGTGCGGGTGGGGCATCCAGCACGCGTCTTTGAATGGTTGCGAGGACATACTCTGGACGAATTGGTGGAAGCCGACGAGTCGACAGCGATTGTGCAGGAAATGTGGCGTGATGTGGAGGAATTGATGCGTACGGCCTCCAGATATTCCCGCTCACGTCACGCGAATCGCAACCGAGGAGAACTCTACGCCCAAGCCGGAAGACTGCGTCAAGAAGCGCGGGCTCTCGAGCGGCGGACAGTACGCTACATTCTGCAATCCTCGGACGTTATTTGCACGACCACCACGGTAGATGAAGAGTTGCTGGCGGATCAGAAATTCGATCTGGTTGTGATCGACGAGGCCTGCCAGTGCACCGAACCGGCCATCTGGCAGGCAGCCTTGAGAGGAGAGCGAATCGTCTTGGCTGGTGACCACTGTCAATTGCCGCCCACCGTGGTGTCCGCTGAAGCAGCGAAGCAGGGATTTGATATCAGCACCATGGAGCGTCTGATCCAGAGATTTGATCACGAGATATTTCGCAGGTTGACCGTACAGTATCGAATGAACACCCACATCATGAACTTTTCCAGCGAACAGTTCTATGACAAAGAGTTGGTGGCGGATGTGTCGGTCGCGGAACACAGCCTGCGCGATTTGAGCGGATTCGACAGCCAGCAATTGGCCGATGTCCCCGTTCAGTTCTGGGACACGGCCGGCGCCAGTTGGGAGGAAGAGCTCGAGCCAGACGGACTTTCGAAGAGAAACCCGCAGGAAGCGACTTGGGTCATCCAGCAAGCTCGTCAACTGCTGGAATCGGGGTTGCCCGCGGAAGAATTAGCGATCATAGCTCCCTATGCCGCCCAAGTACGCTTGATCCGCGATCAATTGAATCTGCCCGGATTGGAGATCGACACCGTGGATGGTTTTCAGGGGCGCGAGAAGGAAGCTGTGATCGTTTCCTTCGTGCGGAGTAACACTCAAGGAGAAATTGGTTTCCTGCGGGATATTCGACGTACCAATGTCGCCTGGACTCGAGCTCGTCGCGGACTATGGCTTATCGGTGATAGCGCAACCCTGGCAGCCCATCCATTCTACCAGCGGTTGGTCGAATATGTGGAAGAGCAGGGCGGTTACCACAGCGTTTGGGAATTGGGGGCTCAGTAACGAGACCGCCCTCGCTCGTGGCATGCGAACCGTTTGGGGTCACTCCGACTCGCTGGATTTGTCTCGGGTCGTTGCCGAGAATCCAATCAGAGCCAGCAAGGCAAATGTCACGAATCCCCCAAACACCAGACTTCCCGAGTCCGGGCTGATCAGGGTATTGGTGGCTGGATCGACTAGCTTCGTATACAGCGAAGATCCAGCTTGAGCCAACGCGGCGATCACCCCGAACAGCATAAGAAAGTTCCAAATAAAACGTCGGCCACCGGTTGGCATGTCCTCTTTCAATAGGCTTCGGCTGTTCATTAAAGCGAAGAAGGAAACATATGCGATCGGCAGCAAGATGGCACCGAAAGTGGATGCCATGATGATCAGCCAAGTCTTGGATTCACTCTCCCAAATCAGCGGCCACATGACTCCGACCAGCCCCGCTATGGCGGCACCGCATACACGAATCGCCATACTATCGGGGCGCCCCATCAACTCGGATATCGCGAAACCATTGATCATCATCAGAATAATAATGGTCGAGAATCCCATCCCGAAAGCGCCGAGCCCAAAGACCAAATTGGCTCTTTGTTCGCCCAGCAAGGGTGCCAAGGATTGAGCCAGCTGTCCGGCGTTTGGCTTTACTAGTGTTGCGGCAACCAACCGCTCCTCTTGAGACATTCCGGCAATTGTTTCCGCCGCCAATTGTTCCTTAGCCGCCTTGGCTTCGGTCGCGTCTTCAAGTGTGGCAATCTCATCCAAGGAGCCACTGTCAATCAGCGCATTTCTGGCTAGGACATTATCCACACAGCCGCCGAACAATCGACTCGACTTCACAATCTCCGGGTCGTCACTCAAAAATTGCTCATCGGCTTTGCCATGGAAGCTGTAGGCCGATGCGATGACGATGCATCCGGTAACGAGTACGAAAGGAATTGCCATGCCGGTAATCAGATCGAAACGAGCCAAGCCACGAAAGGGCTTGTCCCATCCTCGACTGAGCATGGAATAGGGCAACAGAAACGTCATGTTGATTCCGACCACGGTGGCGGTGGTGCTAATCATCACGTCTCGCTGATTTTGCATGATCATATCTGACCAAAACTGTTGTGCGGCCTCCGGCGAGGCATAGATCAATCGCTTAATCTCCGGAGCTGGACTGGACCACAAGCTGAAATCTGGGATCAAGCCCTGGGAGATGACGTTCCAGTCCAATGCGTCCTGCATTGTCAAACGAACGACCACGGCCACGAAACAGACAACCACCATTCCGATCAACAGCTTGAGCAGAAAATCAAAAACTCGAACTGCCCAGCCACCGGCCAGGCTCATCCAGACCATAATGAAGGCAGGCACAAAAATGGCCAAAGAGATGCCATACTTGTACTGGTCGCTATCGGCTAGACCGCCAGGAATCAAATTGGCGTCCAGTACGTCGAAGCACAGGCTGAACTGAGGCATACACCAGATGATGTTGGCCATAATGGTGGCCGCGATCCAACCGACACCCAAAACCGGGTTTACGTGTTCGTTGATCGCCTTGTAGGGTCGCTCTCCTGACGAGAGCACTACGTAGCTGATGGCCGATAGCATGATCACCCCGACGATGATGGCGATCAGATTCAACCACAACATGGACGTTCCACCCAAGACGCCCAAATACAGGGCGCTACCCAGTGAACCTCCGCCCAGCGTAATTGCACTTTGTAACCAACCGGGGCCTGAAAGCCGCAGAAACGCGCCTAGCACCGAAAAAGGTCCACGATTCTGGGCGGCTACGAGAATTTCGCGGTCTGCGGATACTTGGGCGGACTTCGTCATTGAGAGGAGCTCGTGGGGTAGAGACTTGGTAGGCTTTTTGCCAGGGAGTCGAATGTGGGGTTGTTGGAACGCACGCAGTGGTGGGCTCCAATCAAAAACGGTTTAATCTTACAGGTTACATAGAATAATTCGTGGTTGCGACAGGTCGCACGCAATTGCATGAAGATCGAATCGCGAAGGCCTGGATTCCCGCGGACGGAACACTGGGCTGCCGCTACGGTTTGGAGCCTGTTCTAGCGATTGCGACAGGAAGGAAGCTGAGATCATGTCGGACCTCCGAGTCAACGAGCGGATTACGATTCCCTCCCACGAATTGAGGTGGACATTCGCTCGCAGCGGTGGCCCGGGCGGACAGAATGTCAATAAAGTCAACAGCAAGGCAACGCTGCACTGGTCTCCCGGTCGAGGTACGGTTCCCGTATCCGTATGGAACCGCTTTCGCAGCCTGGCGAAACGCTATATCAATACTCAGGGGGAAATCGTTATTCAGTCCCAGGAACACCGCGATCAACCGCAAAACGTTGAGGCCTGCAAATCAAAGTTGGTCGCACTCTTGCGGCAAGCCTCGGTGGTCCCTCGACAGCGGATCAAAACCAAGCCAACGCGGGCGTCCCAACGCCGCCGACTCGATACCAAACGTCAGCAATCTCAAAAAAAACAAGCCCGACGCGCATCGGATTGGTAGCAAGTTGGCATGTGCTTTGCCGAAGCTGGTGGCTACCCTGATTGGCGAGAAGCTGTCTGCTCATCGGCCACCTCTCGCCACACATGGCAGCCCAGAATGTGGTCGTTCACCATCCCCATGGCCTGCATGAACGCGTAGCAAGTTGTCGGCCCGACGAACGACCAGCCCCGTCGCTTGAGGTCTTTGCTGAGCGCCTTGGACTCTGGCGAAACGGCAATCACCTGAGACCTTGACTCGACAACTTGCTGACGTTCCGGGCGAAAACCCCAGAAGTAATCAGCAAGTGATCCGTACTGATCGAGCAACTCAAGTGCTCGGCGAGCATTATTGATCGTGGACTCGATCTTGCCGCGATGTCGGACAATTGCTGCGTTGACTACCAGCCGCTCGACGTCTTGGTCAGAAAATGAGGCTACTTGGGAGACTTGGAAGTTGTCAAACCCCTCGCGAAAGGCCTCCCTTTTGCGGAGAATCGTTATCCAACTCAATCCCGCTTGAAAGCCTTCGAGGCAGAGTTTTTCGAACAACAGGGTGTCGTCATGGACAGGTCGTCCCCACTCTTCGTCGTGGTAGCTGACGTAGAGTGGATCGTCGCCGCACCACCAGCAACGCTGGACTTTGGACGCGTCTTGCAGTAGGCCGGAGTTTTCCGTTGACATTGCAAACAGCCTTGGTAGGAGATCCGCGATGACGAGCATCGAAGTGGTTCAAGGAGATATTACACAATTGGCGGTCGATGCCGTGGTCAATGCGGCCAATCCGACCTTGTTGGGCGGCGGCGGAGTCGACGGCGCGATTCACCGAGCGGCTGGTCCGCAATTGCTGGTCGCCTGTCGCAAGCTGTCGGACAACAATGGGGTCCGCTGCCCCACGGGCGAGGCCCGGATAACCCCAGCTTACAATCTTCCCGCCCGATTTGTGATTCACACCGTGGGGCCAATCTGGGGAAAGGCAGACGGAAAAGAGGCGATTTTGCTGGCAAGCTGTTACTGCAATTCTCTTGATATCGCGAATCAGCAGGAGCTGGAGACGATCGCCTTCCCAGGAATCAGCTGTGGGATCTATGGATACCCGCTGGATCAGGCAGCCCAAGTCTCCGTTGGGGCAATCCAGCGTTCCATGAAGCCCGGTTGGTCGCTTAAGAAGATTTTGCTGTGCGCTTTCGACGAGGCACTCTTCGATGCATGGAAAGAAGCATTGAAATCAAGCAAACACATTTAACGGTCGATTCTAGGACCCCGCCCGCCCAATCTCAGTTCCTCTGCAGGTACCAGCCTCTTATCATGTTGCGATCACCAGCAGAAAAATAACACATAAGCAGCCGCGATATGCGAAGCACACTCTTTTTTGTCCCCCACGAAGTTTGGGGTATTCCCTTGTTCGGCTTCGGCCTGTGTTTGGCCCTGGTCAGTATCGCCTGGGCCGCTTGGGTAGCTTGGTGTGTCTTCCACAAAAAGCCGAAAGAAGAATGGATGGGCAGCCTGCCAGTTCTCGGAATCGCCGCCGCCGTCATCATTTTCGTGCTGCCCGCCGTGGAACAAAGATGGCCCGACGGGACAGCAATTGGTCTTCCAATCCGCGGCTATGGTGTGATGGTTTTGCTGGGGCTTTTGGCTGGTGTGGGGATTACCGTCTATCGAGGAAACCAGCTTGGAATAAAGGCCGACACCATCATTGGTCTTGGTTTTTGGATGATGCTCATTGGCGTCATCGGAGCCCGGGTGTTCTATGTTCTGCAAAAATGGAACGAATTTGGTTCCTGGGGCGAAGTTTTTCAGGTTACGGAAGGAGGGCTTGTCATTTATGGCGGTGTCATCGGAGGACTGGTGGCCGGGATTGCGTATTGTATGAGGCATCAGCTCAAAGTGTGGGCCATGGCGGACCTGATTACTCCTGGCTTTTTGCTGGGGCTGGCCTTCGGAAGAATTGGTTGTTTGTTGCACGGTTGCTGTTTTGGCGGCGTTTGCGAGGCCCAGCTTCCAACGATTCGATTTGCACACGGAACAGTTCCCTATCAAGCACAACTGGCCAGTGGAGAGATCCTGGGAATCGATGTCGACGGGAAATCCTTGCCTGCCCGCATCACGCATATTCGCCCGGAGAGCCCAGCCGCCGAAATCGGAATACAGCCAGGACAAATGCTTTATGAATTGCGATTGGAAGCGACCGTCCCCGAGGCCGGTAGCAATCCGACCGCGCCACCGAATTTTTACGCGCGACTCAAGGTGGATGGGCAATCATTCGTGTTGCCTCCGGAATCGCTTCCGGCACTGAGTCGCCCAACCCATCCGTCACAAATCTACTCTGCTATCAACGCCGTCCTGCTCTGCTGCCTGCTCTGGTTTCTGCAACCAGCTCCTAGACGTGACGGAGTTGTTTTTTGCGTGGGAATCATGCTCTACGCATTTTCACGTTTCTTGCTAGAAGGAGTCCGCAGCGACGAGGCCGGGCAATTAGGGACCGATCTCACCATTGCTCAGTGGGTAGGCGTTGGGGCGATCCTGCTAGCGGCTGCCGCTTTGGTAATGATCTTGAGAGGTCCCGCGGGCCGTAGTTTGGCTTGGGGAAACCACGCGCAGATGGCAAAAACGGCTTGAAAATCGCCACTTTTCAAACCCTCGTTCCAGGGCTCCGCCTTGGAACGCGCTTGCACGGAGGCTCCGCCTCCGGTGGCAGGCCAACATCGCTGGGATTGCCGACAGCGCAGGCAGAGCCTGCAAGACCTTGGGATACCAGGCAGAGCCAGGCAGAGCCTGGTAACCAGAGGCGGCAGGCAGAGCTTCGTAAGCTGAGGCTTCAGGCAGGCAGTTGACAACGGACCGACAAGCCTTGGTCGTCGGTAAAAGGCTAACGATGCTATGGGTTTTAACGGCGAAAGCGGTCCCCAAGTGTCAACTTGGCAGTCTGTCCAAAGCAAATATCAGCACAAATGCCCCATTAGGGGGTGTTTCGTGGGTGCCGAGACCGGTAGATTGGGACCATCGTCAAGGAGGTCGCCGGTGTGCTGCGGTGCATTCTGTACCCCAAAGGCCGGAAATCGCAAGTTGGGAGTCCCTTCCGCGGCAGCACCTCGAGTCAACTTCCTTTTCACTCATATCACTCGTAGAAGAGAAATCACATATCGATGTGCTTATTGGCTGTTCTCTACCGCCTTGTCCCAGAGAGCCCGATTCTAGTAGCCGCCAATCGAGAGGAGTATTACGACCGACCTTCATTACCGCCGTCGATTCAATCCGGAAAACCCCGCGTACTTTGCGGCACGGATCAAAGAGCTGGTGGAACGTGGCTGGGTGTCAACCAGCATGGCATGTTTGTGGGAGTTACCAATCGCCGAGTCAACGGGGCGGACCCCATTGGAGCCCGCAGTCGAGGCTTGTTGGCCAGAGAGGTCTTACGTTGCGGCAGTGCTCGCAGCGGCGTTGACAAGGCCATGGAAGAGCTGATGACCCACCGCTTCGAAGGCTTGAATCTGGTCGTATGTGATGCCGAGAGCGGGTGGGTGATTCACAGTGATGGCGAGCAGGAAGTGCAGCCGTTAGAAGAAGGGCTGAACATCATCGGCAACCAAAATATGAATGATATTCGCGACGAGCGAGTGCAGCTTGCACACCGCTTGCTAACCCTTCAAATGCTGGACTCCCCCGTCAAATTCCTGGCCGTGGCTAGCAAGGTCTTTGCCCGGGCTCCCTCATCCCAGGGCAGGCCTACCATGGTGGTCCGAGGAAACGATTTTGGGACGGTCAGCAGCACGTTGATTGCCTTGAGCCCCAAGCCACGCGATGCCATCTTCCAATTTGCGTCGGGCTCTCCGGACTCCACCAAGTACGAAGACTATTCCCCCATGCTGCGAGACATTCTCAGCCGGGGGCTGCGAGAGGCCCGCTCGAAAGCCAAGGCAAGCTAGATTCGGGCATTCGCAGTAGACTGGACTTGTCAATTCTGAATCACTGAAAAAGATGATTCAAAGCCACGCCGACCATGCTGTTGGCGTGGCTTTTTGTGTTTCCAGGTAGATATCTGGACGGTTCTCTTCGGCTCGCCGGCTCGTCATGGCCAAGCCGCTGCCGGTGCCTTGGGGCACCTGGTAATCGGCACTAACCTTATGCACTGTGGGAACTGATGCGTGCCGAACTGCCGAGGAACATCAGGCATTAGTTGCTTGTCAATCTCCGATGGAATAGCCTATTCCAGATTCTCCTTACTCCTCCAAGGAAATCTCCCATGAGCTTTTGTAGTATACGTTCCAGAATCGCAATTCTGATGCTGCTGATCTTGATGGCAACCAGCACATCCCGGGCAGAGAGGCCACAAGCTCAGGACTTTGGCAAGACCAAGAATGGAGAGTCTGTACAGATTTTCACTCTGCAGAATGATTCCGGAATTCGAGCCAAGGTCATGACTCGCGGAGCAACGCTGGTGGAACTGCACATCCCCGATAAAGAGGGCCAATTGGTCGACATTGTCAATGGTTTTGATGATGTCGCGGGATACGAATCCGAAGCCAATCAATACTTTGGTTGCACCACCGGTCGCGTTTGCAATCGGATCGCCAAGGGCAAGTTTACATTAGATGGTCGGCACTACAGCTTGGCCATCAATAACGATCCCAACCACTTGCATGGTGGAGTTGAGCGAAGTCTCGACAAGGTTGTCTGGCAAGCGCGAGCCTTTGAGAATGACCGCGGACAGGGCGTCACGTTTTCTTATACCAGTCCCGACGGCGAGGAAGGATACCCCGGCAACTTAAGCATCAAAGTGACCTACCTGCTCACCAAAGACAAGCCAAACCTGAGCATCCGCTATTCAGCGACAACCGATCAAGCGACTCCAGTGAATCTGACGAATCACGCCTATTTCAATTTGGCGGGACATGGCTCGGAAAGCATTCTGGATCATCGGATTCGCATTAATGCCGATCGCTACACGCCTGTCGATGACACGCTCATTCCCACTGGCGAGTTGGCTGCGGTTCAGGGCACGCCTCTGGACCTTCGCCAGGCCGTTCGTATTGGAGACAAGATCGATGAGCTTACGGATACAGCGGCCCTAGGCTATGACCACAACTTGGTCTTGAACGAGCCTGCGGGTGAGAATGGAATGCGATTGGCAGCTGTCTTGAGTCACCCGTCGAGCGGTCGCAGAATGAGAATTTTTACTACGGAACCCGGCATTCAGTTTTATTCTGGCAACTTTCTGCGCGGGGACCTCGGCAAGGATGGGAAAAAGTATGATCTACGATCGGCCTGCTGCCTGGAAACGCAACACTTTCCCGATTCTGTCAATCATCCTCACTTCCCCAATACCATTCTAAAACCGGGCGAAGAGTTTAAATCGCAGACTATCTACAGCTTCACCAACCTGGAAGACTGAGAAAATGACAACTCGAGATTTGCCGCTGGAAGTCGATAATTCCACGGTAAAGCAACTGCTGGAGGCTGGCAGCATCGTACTGATAGATTGCCGCGAGGAAGACGAGTTCCATACGGCACATATTCAGGGAGCAGTGTTGATGCCCATGAGCCAGTGGATGGAACATGTTGGAAAGCTTCAGGAGTATTCAGAGCGACAGTTGGTGGTTATTTGCCACCACGGAATGCGGAGCTTGCGAGTTACGCATTGGCTGCGGCAAAATGGATTTCCCGAGGCACAAAGCATGCGAGGAGGAATTGACGCCTGGTCGATCGAAATCGATGCGCAGATACCGCGTTACTAGTTCCGCTCGACAGGCACTCGGTGTCTGCGTCTCGTCGTTGCAACACCGCAGAACGAGAGTCTCTGCCCCGACATAAAGTCAAAAAGCAAATTTTCATCTTCAAGGACACTTGATATGCCGCGATCTCAATGCGTTTTGGGGCTTTACACCATCCTGATGTTTGCGTCTTTCGTGATTGCCGATGACAACGCCAAAGAAATGAACGGCTTGCCCTTGGTTTTCAGCGAAGACTTTGAACAGGGAGTAGACCGCTGGGAGCGAACCGACCCCGCCGCCTGGTCAATCACGGAACATGACGGCAACCATGTTTTTGGACTCAACAAGCGGATCAGCGATTACCAACCGCCCCACCGCAGCCCTCACAACATCGCTTTGATCAAGGATCTTGTGCTCGAGGATTTCGTCATTACGTACCGTGTCAAGAGTACCTTGGATACCGGTGGGCACCGTGACTGCTGCACTTTTTTCTGCTATCAGGATGCCGCCAACTTCTATTATGTGCACATGGGAGCCAAGCCCGATCCGCATTCAGGACAAATCATGATCGTTCAAGATGCGCCGCGCAAAGCGATGACCGAAAACACCAAACAGGTTGCATGGGATGACCAATGGCATACCATCAAACTGACACGCGACAGCAAAAGCGGACGAATTGCAATTTACTTTGACGACATGGAAGAGCCCCACATGACAGTGGTCGATACGACGTTCAGCAAAGGGCGTATCGGCATTGGCTCTTTCGACGACATGAACGACTTTGACGACGTTCGCGTTTACGGCCGATAGTTGGAACGCGGACGAGAGATTTGCGGAGCCCACTCCGCCTCCATGGCCATTGAACAAGACAAGACGGATTCGCCGACGAACTGTCACCTGCCTCTAGCGCGTTCCTGGGCAGAAATCCCGAGGTTCCGCCGAAGCGAAATATGCTTGGATAGGAATAGTGGAGATTATCCGCACCGTTATTGCGGACGCTCGACCAATTCAATGCTGAGTTCCGTACGTTCTCCCTCGCGGATGACCACCAAAGTCAGTGGTTGCCCGATGGGCGATTGTTGCACTAGTCCGGCAAAGTCTGCCGCGGTTTCTACTACCTGGCCGTCGAATTCGATGATGACATCGCCCGAATCCAGGCCGGCTTTGCTGCCAGGATAAAAAGCGACGACGTCAACCACCAAGGCTCCTCCCGTTCTCGGCAAGTCCAGTGTTCGAATATCGTTGTAGTCCACGTCTTTCGTGCGAACTCCGACATACGCCCGCCGAACCTTGCCATAGTTCATCAATTCATCGAGTATCCAACTTGCGCGTTCAATGGGAATGGCGAACCCAATTCCCTGAAAGCTACCGGTGCGGGTGGAAATGGCCGTATTGATCCCTACGACCTTGCCATCCAAATCGATTAATGGGCCGCCGGAATTTCCCGGATTGATGGCTGCATCGGTCTGCAAGAATTGTCCGGAAACCGTTCTGGATAAATCGCGATAGCGTCGCGTTCCACTTATGATTCCAGCGCTGACCGATGAGTCCAACATGAACGGACTGCCGATAGCCAGGACCCATTCACCTACATAGAGGTCATTCGCGGTGCCCAAGTCGGCTACCGGAAGTTCCTCGTCGGCATCGATTTTAATGATGGCTACGTCGCTCTTGGGGTCCGATTTGGTTTCTTCGACTTTATATCGCCGGCCATCGGTCAGTCGGACTTCGATTCTGGCTGCATCCTGAACCACGTGATGATTGGTCAGTATCAAGCCATCGCTGGAAATGATGACGCCCGAACCAACGCTATCGAAGACTTGTTCGTCACGTCCTCCAATGATGGAAAGTATCGAATCTTCTTCGCCTGCTCTCTTGCTGCGACTGAGGATTTTCACAACGGACGGCATCGCCTTCTCGGCCGCCAAATTGAAGGCCATGGACAAATCTCGCGCACTTGCCAGTCTTTCCTGGCTCTCAGGCTCGTCGATCGCTTGCAATTCGCTTTCAACAGCGGGCTTTTCAAGCGTGGCTGCTTCTTGAGCCATCGCTCCGCAGACAGGCACCATCAGGAAATACGCAAGGAATAGCCTCGCAGCTCGCGAACCGTTTCTGAAGCAAGCAACTCTGTTGTGGATCGACATATCTTTTCCGTGGGCAGTCTGCCCCAATAAGGTTTTAAGGCGAGCGGCAAATGAATTCTTATCCGTAGCCCCGCTCGCCAGAGCATGGCCGACGTTGTCCACCGTCTGGGGACGGTGGCTACGGTTCGTAAGTTATCATCCGCGGTCCGTCCAAAGGCGAAGCGATGGCCGCAATATTGTATATCGCTGGTCGAATTTTCTCGAAAGTCGGCACATCTTCATCCAATCGACATTCGTTCTAGATTTTACGCCAAATCAGCCTTCTGTGTTCACAACAGTCAAGCCAGCTTCTGCGGCTTATTTCACCGATTCGGCTTACTGCGACGCTAGGCGTCGCAATCTGAGGAAACCCAGACTGAAAGCCAAGCCCATGAAGATGCCTTGGCAGTAGACTCACCGCTCAGTCCTAAATCCTACGGACGTTTGCTGGGCTTCATTTCGAGACTTCCAGCAGGCTATTGGGGCCCCCCCCGGACAATCGCTCGCCAGCCTCTGTTCTCTAGAGTCGCGAGTTTAGCTTGAGATATCTGAAAAAAACGTGCATGATTTCAGGGGTACGACGGAACCTTTGCTTTCGCTACTGCATCCTTGGACGGAAAACGCTAATCAGCAGTCACTCGCGATTATTTGCATTGCGCAAACTCATGGATGGGCATCCCACCTCGCTCCCCACTACATGAACCGGTTGATCGTTTCTCGTTTCTATCGAACATACTCCGATTGGGCGCTCTGTTGGCCAGAATGAAGATGTATTGCTCGTCGTGTTTTCGTGAAGAGCCGCACAAGTATGTGCGGTTGCCGAAATACGTGCGGGGAACCTTTCTCATTTTAACTCTTGGACTCGGATACTTTATCCTTCCCAAACGCTGTACCTGCTGCGGCAAGGTACGTTATCTGTGAGGATCGTGCTATCACGGTTAATCAAGGAATTGCCAGGAGCTTTATCGAAAGTGGCGGTGTCCAGCTAGAGCGGCATTTGCTCGAGCCGGCGAAGGCGGTCCTGAATGGCCGAATTGTTGGGCTGCATCTCTAGCAACATTTGGCAATAACGACGGGCTGAGTCAACAAGACCATGTTTTTCCGCCAGGTTTGCTGCCGACGAAACTGCGGCCAACTTGATATCTTCGGGTGGCTCTGGGACGCGGAACATGGCAGCCCGCCGGAATGCGGACAGTGCTTGTGGAATGCGTCCAGCACGTTCCAGGAGCTTGCCAAGATTCAAGGCAGCTTTGGCCCTGAGTTGCGGCACATGTAGAATGCTCTGGAGACATTCGATGGCCTGATCAATTTTCCCCAGGTTCTCGAGAGCCGTGGCCAGGGGTAGATTGAGCCAGTTTTGCG
>JANSWS010000784.1 GCA_024743355.1 bacterium | reverse complement strand
TTCAAGGCAAGTTCAGCCGCGGCCAGAAAAAAGAAGGAGCCAACCCATGCCTTGACCCCCAGCTGACCCGAAAACCATAATCAAAGGTGGGTCACTTCTCGATGGAAAACCCGGGTCAGTTCTGGGTGGAAATCAACAACCCGTCCAAGGGTCGTTCAGCCAATTGCGGGGCAAGGCGATGACGCGGGAGGTCTTGGCGACCTCCTCGCTTCCGCCGATGATGTACCGTACCTCCTTCGCAAGCTGCGCCAGGTCTGATCCATCCGTGAACAGCTTGTCATTTCTCGCAGACGCCATGACCTTGGCCTGCGGGTTCTCCTCTTCCTTGAAGACGAGCCGTGCGCCGTCTTGGTGAATGTTGAAGCTGTTCTCGATGACCGTAGCGAGCTCAACCTGAAAGGCGTTGTCATCGATTGGTCTGGACTGCGTCAGGTCCACCTGCAAAATTGCTGGCTCAGCACCTGCCATGTTTCCAACCGCGATCGACCGAAGCCAAAGCGCCCCGACGATCTCCTGGAGGTGAGGGACCCTCGTCCCATGATCTGGCACAGCCTCCGTCACCGAGGTCAGGTTTCGAAGTGCCTTGTCCCGCAATGCGCGGTGCTGCTGATTGGCGACCGAGTCGAGCAGAGCTCCAATGCCAGACGCGTCGTCTTCGAGCCGGAAGTCTGCAGCCGTCAGAACGGAAGACTGCTCGCCGCGGCTCTTGTACAAGTTCGCCAGGATACGGATGAGGTCACGGGTCTCCTGAGCGTCGGTGGCAACGAGAACTTGGTCCTCAAGAAGCTGCAACAGGTGGGGCGCGAACGGCCAGCATTCAACGAAATCCCGACGCTTCCTATCCTGTTCAGACGTCGGAGTGCCTAACAATCGAAAGCATTCACGGACATGGACATCAAGAATGCCTTCGACAGCAGCCTCACCGATTTGCAGCCGGTTTTCAAACAAGCGATGCAGCAGCATCCGACGACGGTCATGCTGGATCTTGTCAGGGCTACCTCCAGCCCGGAAATCCACTTGAACAGGGTTTACCCTGTGTATCTGCTGATAGGCATCACTCGTCCCATTTCTCACAGAAACCACCAATACGAGGAGCTCTGGGTGCTCCTTGGCGATTTCCGAGAGAATCTGGATGAAATTGAAGGCCCAATTCTTCCAAGGGTACTGCTTGGTTGTTGATTTCCACCCAGAACTGACCCGGGTTTTCCATCGAGAAGTGACCCACCTTTGATTATGGTTTTCGGGTCAGCTGGGGGTCAAGGCATGGGTTGGCTCCTTCTTTTTTCTGGCCGCGGCTGAACTTGCCTTGAA
>JANSWS010000308.1 GCA_024743355.1 bacterium | reverse complement strand
TAACCCTCGTTCCAAGGCTCTGCCTTGGAACGCGTTAACCCTCGTTCCAAGGCTCTGCCTTGGAACGCATCGTCGTAGAGGCTCTGCCTCGTGGGACAGGCCAAGCGACTTCATCGCCGGGAACACAATCACTGCTGGCAGAGCCTGCAAGACACGCGGTTACCAGGCAGAGCCTGGTAACCAGTTCTCAATCGAGGCTCTGCCTCAGGGGACATGTGCCCCAAAGTCCTGGTTTTTGCTGACAAAAGCAGGCGGCAAGCAGCGACCGAGGTTAGGAATTCGCTTGAGCGGGTTCCCAAAGTCGTCGAAAATTAGGGTTCGCCGCGAAAAATCGCTATAATCAAGCGGGACTTGTCCGGTAGTGGACCTGCCCACCAAGTCGTTCCCGACCCCGCCTCATTTCCCGCCTTTCCCTCCTGCTGTGTTTGCCCATGGTCTTACTGAGCCCAAAGTCGGTCTCCACGCTGCTGTGTTTGTTGCTGCTGGTGGCTCCGCCGACCGAAGCAGCGGACGCGCCGCTGGAAAAGGGAACGCTCAAGTCCGACGCGTCCTCGGGGTCGTGGTCAGTCGATCAATCGCGACCGATCAGCTTCGAGCTAGACGTACAGCCGGTGTTGACGAAGTATGGTTGCAACTCGGGCCCCTGCCATGGCAAGCAGCGGGGACAGAATGGCTTCCAATTGTCGCTCTTGGGCTTTGACTCGGATTTCGATTATGCGGCGCTGATGCTTGATGCTCGAGGGCGGCGTGTCTTCCCCGCCTCGCCGGAGAACAGTCTGCTGTTGGAAAAAACGACCGGGCAGAGGCCCCATGGCGGTGGTAAGCGCTTCGAATTGGATTCGGAAGCTTACCGTGTGCTACTGTCTTGGATTCGCCAAGGCAGTCGAAGGTCGCTCACCGACGAACCTCAACTGTTGGGAATTCGACTGGAACACTCTGAATTCAGCTTAGAACGCGAACATACGGGCCAGTTACGGGTAACCGCCGACTACAGTGATGGGACGCGACGAGACGTTAGCGATCTGGCAAGCTATCTGTCGAATCACGAACCGATCGCACGCGTGGACGAAGGGGGGCAAATCGCTGCCGGCCGTTTGCCCGGAGAAACAGCCATCATGGCTCGGTATATGAATCATATCGCCGTGGCCGATGTCATCATTCCCTATGCGAGCTCCGTAGACGAAGCTGCCTATAGCGGTTTGGAAAGTGACAATCTGGTGGACCAATTCATCGTCCGCAAGTTGAAAAAGACCGGCTTAGCACCCTCTCCTCCCGCCGACGATTCAACTTTTCTGCGACGCGTTTACACTGATCTCATCGGGCGGCTACCAACCTACGAGGAAGCCCGCGACTACCTGGACTCAAATTCTCCGCACAAACGCAGCGAGTTGGTGCAACAATTATTGGATTCCCCGGATTATGTGGATCACTGGGCCAATCAATGGGCGGATCTACTGCGTCCCAATCCTTACCGTGTGGGCATCAAGGCCGTCCTCAACTATGACAATTGGATTCGACAGCAGTTTCGAGACAACGTACGTTACGATGAGTTCGTAACTGGCTTGGTAACGGCCAAGGGCAGCACTTGGCGCAACGGGGCGACCACTTTGTTCCGCGACCGTCGCAGTCCAGACGAGATGGCAACTCTTGTAAGTCAGCTGTTTCTGGGGATTCGTTTGGAGTGCGCGAAATGCCACCATCATCCCTTTGAAAAATGGAGCCAGCGCGACTTCTACCAGTTCGCCGCGTATTTTGCCCGCGTTGGCCACAAGGGCACGGGATTGTCGCCGCCCATATCCGGAGGGGAAGAAACCGTTTTCGTTTCTAAGAGTGGCTCGGTAAAGCATCCGCGTACGGGCCAAGAATTGCATCCGCAGCCGCTGTTTGGCTCGTCGCAAGATGACTTCGAAGACCCACGCGAGTCCCTCGCTAGTTGGATGACTTCGGCAGAGAACGAATATTTTGCCCAAGTCCAAGTCAATCGATTGTGGGCGGCACTTATGGGACGTGGTTTAGTGGAACCTGTTGATGATTTGCGGTCCACCAACCCCGCCAGCAACCAAGAACTGTTGACGGCTCTGGCGAGGGAATTCGTTCACTCAGGGTATGACTGCAAGCACATCTTGCGATTGATCAGCCTGTCCAATGCTTATGCATTGAGCTCCCAACCGCATGACTCCAATGCTGGAGATTTGCTCAATTACTCGCGTCACTATCGTCATCGCCTGAGAGCGGAAGTGCTGTTGGATGCCATTGCGTCGATTACGGAAACGCCTCACTCAATCCAAGGCATGCCTGCTGGTTCACGCAGCAATCAGATCTGGACGCATCGCGTAAGTTCGATGTTCCTGGATACCTTTGGTCGGCCAGACGCCAATCAAGACCCGCCTTGTGAGCGCACGGCAGAATCCACAGTAACCCAAGCTCTGCACTTGATGAACTCTAACGAACTCGACCGCCGCTTACGAAGCGACAATGGGCGGGCGGCTCGGCTAGCCGCAAGCAGCTTGAGTGCTGAGGCAATCGTCGAGGAACTGTATTTGGCAATCTACTCGCGTTACCCCACAGACGATGAGCGGCGGATTGTGGTCAATGCGATCGCCAACGCAAGCACCAAAAAACCAGACGAAGGACGAAGATTGGCAATCGAAGACGTGATGTGGGCTATGCTGAACACACCCGAATTCACCATTCAGAATTGAGGGACCAATGAAAGGTTTACATTCCAACTGTGAAGGCATGCCACGCCGCGATTGCTTGCGGCTGGGTTTGGGAGGCTTGGTAGCCGGGGGATTGGTCGGAGCGTTACAGGCTCGCGGTGCTGAGGATCGTACACCCACGCGGCAAGCGGACGCTTGCATCCTGATTTGGATGGATGGAGGCCCGAGCCATTACGAAACGTTCGATCCCAAGCCGGAAGCACCGGTCGAGATCCGAGGCCAGTTTCGCCCCATTCCCACTCGAACACCCGGCATGCAATTCTCGCAATTGTTGACGCAATTGGCCGGAGTTTCCAACGATCTGGCCATTGTGCGATCCATTCGACACGACCAGGGAAATCACGGCGCGGGCAATCACTACATGATGACCGGAGCCCCACCTCGCATTCCGGTCGGCTGCGGTGCGTTTGTCAGCTTCCATCCCAGCCTGGGCAGCGTGGCGGCCAAGATGCTGGGGGCTCCCAATGGGATTCCCCCTTACTTCTCGCTGCCGCAAATGTCGCGAAGTGGCGGCCCGAACTTCTTGGGCGCCCGCTATGCACCCTTCGTCGTGCCCGATAGCCCGAGCAGCAGCAGCTTCCGCGTTCGTGATGTTACCATTCCCGCGGCGCTGACCGAACAGCGTTTCTCTTCGCGGCAAGAGCTACGTGCTCAAGTCGATCGCATGCTCCGCATTCACGATGAACAGGCGGCCGATCCCGCGCTCGCCCTGGACGAATTCTACGAACAGGGAATGCAGCTGGTCTCCAGTCCCAAAGCGCAGGCCGCTTTTGACATTCATTCCGAGCCGGACAGTGTCCGCGATGCGTACGGTCGTAATCCCTTTGGGCAAAGAGCCCTATTGGCCAGACGGCTGGTCTCGGCCGGTGTTCCCTTTGTGACGCTCTACGAGGGCGGCTGGGACCACCATGAAGATTTGTTCGCCCGCTTCGAAAGCAAGGTACCGCCCTTCGAAGCCTCCATTGCGGCTCTGATTGAAGATTTGCGGCAGCAGGGCATGCTGGAAAGAACTCTGGTTGTCGCCTTGGGAGAGTTCGGTCGAACTCCAAAGATTAACGAGCGTGGCGGACGCGACCACTGGTCCAACGCCATGAGTGTCATGTTCGCCGGTGGCGGCACCCGTGGTGGCCAAGTAATAGGCGCCACTGACCGCCAAGGCTACGCTGCCGTCGAAAGAGTGCTGGCACCCGAAAATTTTGTCTCCACCATTTACCGCAAGCTGGGAATCAATCCTGAGCAGATTTTGTATACACCGCAAGGGCGTCCCGCCCACCTGGTCAGCAACCCAGAGCCGATCGCGGAACTCATGGGCTAGTGGGAGTTACCCGCAAACCTGTCACTGGTTTCATCGAATGGATACCATGCGAAGCATCACTGCGAAGTTGATTCTGATGCTGCTGGTATGTGGAGCGATCGGTATCGCCACGCCCCGTCTTAGCCTGGCCGAAGTGGTGCTGGAGAGAGTTTTTCCGCCCGCGGTGAGCTGCGGAAGTCAAGCCACGCTCCGAGCAGAGGGTAAATTCCCAAACTGGCCACCGCAGGTTTATTGTGACCGCGCCGACATTTCGCTTGAGTTGTTGCCTGAAAGCGGTCAACTGTTGGTGCAAACCAGTCCGCAAACAACGCCAGGTGTCGCCTGGATTCGACTCTATGATGCACAGGGAGTGTCCGCGGCTGTGCCCTTGTGTCTTGCCCGCCAGGAAGTCTCCGTGGAAGCGGAACCCAACGCGAGCTTTGCTGAGGCGACAGCCCTGCCCATGCCGGCTGTTGTAAGTGGCCGATTGAATCCCGGCAATGATGTCGATTGCTTTCGCGTTCGGCTTGCCCCGGGACAACGATTTACCGCGACGCTTACCGCGCAGCGCGTATTGAATTCCCCGATGGACGCGGTCTTGCAAATTGTGGATCGCAAGGGATATGTGCTCTGCCAATCGGACGATGCATTCGGTTTGGACCCACAGGTCAGTTTGGAATCTACCTCCGATCAAGAAGTCATGCTGCGGCTGTTTGCCTTTCCGGAAACTCCTAACAGCACCATTGGCTTTGCGGGCGGGGAGTCCTACGTCTATCTGCTGGACATGCATACCCAGATCGGCACCGACCATTTTCTGCCACTGATCGCTCCACAGCACCTCGCCAGTTACGAGGCTTTTTCGCGATACGGCCCCAATCCGGCCGCCACTGCCAAAATCCAGGCTCTGCCGGCCAGTGAAATCTCTCCCACGATTTTGTTCGAGCCTGACAGCGGAAGCTGGCAATGGTTGCCGGAGACGTTCAATGGCGCGTTTTATCTTGAGGGGCAGCCCTCCAACCCGGCCGCGTTGCCGCCTTGTGTGTTTTCGGGGCACGTATCCGAGCCTGGCGACAGTGACCAGTTCACCTTTGAGGCGGAGCAGGACGTGACCTACGAAATCCTGGTACATTCGCAGAACTACGGCTTTCCTTTGGATTCCACCTTGCGGATCACGAACGCAGCCGGAGCGGAGTTGGCAAGCAACGACGACCTGTCGCGCCGCCCCTATGATGCGGGATTACAATTCAAAGCACCAGAGTCAGGTCCATATACGGTCAACATCACGGATTTATCCGGCGATGGTAGCTGGTTGCATGCGTATTCGATGACCATCGAGAAGTTGGTTCCCCGCTGCAAGCTTTCCGTGGACCGCGATGCGTTTAATTCACGGCCCGGTCAAGTTCTAGAGATTCCCGTGGCCGTTGTGCGGCAGCACGGATTCAATACTCGCATGACATTTCGCGCATCGGGGTTGCCACAGGCCGCAGTTCTAGAGCCGGCGATTTCAGAACCCGAAGGCGCGTCGAGCAAAGCCCTGTCACTGAAAGTCAAACTTGCCAGCGAAACGCCGCCAGGCAACTATCGCTTTCGGCTTGAGGCCGTCGACGATGCTCAGCCAGAGTCGGTGATGAGTTGCCTTTTCTCGCCTCGTCCTGGCATCCAAGTACGTGAATTCTGGCTGACGGTGCAAGAGTAGGGCACTTGGCGGTTTCCAGGGCCCGAAGCGCTGTAGCGTTCAAGCCTGGCGTTTGAGCCCTTCCGCCAGCGCGGAAATTCTCAGCAGATTTATTGCGCAAAATCCTTGCATCACGACGACCAATTAAGTACATTTGTACTCGCTTCAAGTAAAGCCGTACTCAAATTGAGATTTCTGTACTTATAACTTGCGGACAGGCGGATTTTGGAATGGATGTTCGACCGGGAGTCTCTCGCGGAGAAACGGAGATCCTCAAGGCTTTGTGGAAGCTGGACAAGGGTTCCGTGGGAGAAATCCACAGTTGGATTTCGGAAAACGAGAAAGAAATGGATTATTCGACCGTGCAAACCTATGTACGGCGACTGGAAGCCAAAGGCTACCTAACGGCACAACGCATCGGTCGCAACAAGATCTACCGGGCTGCCGTGCGAAGGGCTCAGGTCGTCGGGGAAGCGCTCGACGAATTCCTGGATCGGCTGTTTGACGGCCAGCTGCTTCCCATGGTGCGGCAGCTGGTGGATTCGCGTGACGTGTCGCCGCAGGAGATACAGGATTTGATGTCGCTGGTGAAGCAATTGCAAAGGGAGCAGCAAGACGATGTTCAATAGCGGTTTGGAATCGTTTATCTGGGCCCACCTGTTGCAATTTACGATCGGCATCCTGTTGGTGGGCTTGATCGTGCGGGTGGCAGGTCGTCGTTGGCCGCATGCTACGTTCTTGTTGTGCATGTTGGCGCTCGCCAAATGCCTGGTGCCTCCGGTGATCACCAGTCCAGCGGGACTGTTTACACGTTACGAAAGTGTGGCATTTTCGCCAGAGGTCTCCGAAGTCAGCCCAACGGACCTGGTGCGTTGGAAGCAACAGGAAAGAATCACCCCTGCGTCTAGCACGAACGCCGCCGGCCTTGCCCCTGGAGGATGGCTTGCTCGCCTAACAGATTTAGTATCCCGAGTATTGGATTCGCAGCGTCTCGGGTTCCCTGTGCTGGTTCTTGTTTGGTGCCTGGGCATGTTGGCGATCATGCTGCGTGCATCTCAGCATTGGTTCCAACTACGACGTATGGTGGCCGCCACGAAGCCGGCACCGGAGCGTATTCATTGGATGTGCTGCGAGGTCAAACATCAGCTGGGTGTGCGGCGGGATGTTTCGGTCTCCATTTCCGAGGACAACTACGGTCCAGCTTGCGTGGGTTTTTTCCAAGTCAAACTGGTCATTCCGGCGATCCTGGCGAGTCGTTTCCCGGATCGCTTGTTGAGGCCGATCATCGCGCATGAACTCGTGCATGCCCGCCGCGGGGATATTTTCTGGGGCTATCTGCAGTTCATCGCCCAGGTTGTGTGGTGGTTCCATCCTATGGTCTGGTGGCTGGGACGACGTGCAAGCGATCTTTGTGAGCGCTGCTGCGACGATGAAGTTGTGTCGTCATCGCAGTGTGTCCCTGGCGACTACGCGGAAAGTCTGGTGCGGGTGCTGGAATTAAAGAGTTCCTTGCGGACTATGCCCTTGGCTCAAGCCATGTCTCCCATTCAGATAACGCGGCTCCGCTTGGAAGCGATCATGAAGAAGTGCGGAAGCTATAGCAAGCAGACCGCCATTGCCAGTTGGCTTTTGGCGGGTTCGCTGGGGATCCTCTTGATTCCCGGCATGCGGTGGGTGGTTGCGCATGAAAACGAAACGAAACCGGTTCACCGACAGCTTATCCTGAGCGAGCAGCAAGCCAAGATGGTCGTGAACCGGGCCATACAAGCCGGCGATTGGGATCAGGTGATTCGTATTCTGCAGCCCGTTGTGGAACGCGAGCCAGAGAATCCCGGAGCCCTGTTTTACCTGGGCTATGCACTGCATGTGCAAGGTCGCTATCAATCCGCCTTGGAGTATCATCGTCGCGCGGCAGAGTTTGAAGGAACTCGATCCTTGGCTTTGTACAACTGGTCTTGTTCCTTGGCGTTACTGGAACGTCACGACGAGGCGCTCAGTAAGCTTGAACAGGCCTTGGATGAAGGCTTCTTGGCGCGTTACGATCTGGCCGAGGATTCGGATTTTCAGTCACTCTTGAAGGATGAGAGATTTCAGGAACTCCGCTCACGTCAGAAGACTTATCGGCAACTAGATTTCCTGGCGGGTGATTGGACCTTGCAAGATGCGACGGGAAGTGTGTTGAGTACCCATCAGATTCACATCGCGGAAAACGGGCATTTACTCAGAGAGCAGTGGCAGGAGCCCGACGGTGCATCGGGAACCAGCATTTACTTCCTGCATCCCGAAGACGGGACCTGGAGACAGACGCGTATTCAGAACGACGGTTCCGTAGCCGAGTATGTGGCCCACGGCGACGCGACCGGTTTGAGCTTGAGCGGACAACAATGCCTGGCATCGGGCGAGTCTCAGTTGCAGCGGATCCATTTGCAGCCCGGCAGCCAAGGAATCCTTGAATACCACCGCCAGCATTCGCTGGATGGCGGCCAGACCTGGAAAGCACAACCTGGCTTGAGGTGGATTCGCGACGATTCGCAGGCCGTCCCGATAGACAGCAATCACCGCGAGAGAATCGCCAAGATTTCCCCAATTGGCCTCAAGCTTGAGTAATCCCGAACGAATAGGAAAAAGATATTTGCAAACAAGCCCATCTCTAGGCCCGGCCCTTGGTGCTGAGCGGCAATGAATGGGCAACGCGACGCTGTAACAGATAACTTGGACCAACTGCTAACCAAGGGTGAGAGCTTGCAGGCAGTGGAGCAATTAGAGGCAACTACCGAGTCCGTCCAGCTGACCTCGTGGACGGCTTCGCTAGCTCACCGCTCACTCTGAGTTACTGGCAGCGTCGCACTTTTTTACTCTCATGCCTGCGGCTGGCGAGCCACCTCCAAGAGGCTCGCCGGCAGCCCGATCAGCGGCAGCCCTAGCAGCAATGGACCGCACCATCCCCAATGGCGCTCCGTGCGTTAGAATGTACACGGCATTCAACTTGCGGGTGTTGTCCGCAAACGAAGCCGCACCTCGCCCGCGTGACGAAGTCCGACAGTCCGCTGTCAAGATCTTTGGTTTTTCGTCGCAGGTTAAAATTCCACAAAGTCCAACTGTGCTGTCCGATCCGATGCGTTTCGCAGCGGAAAATGCTGATCAGGCTTCATCACGCGGAGCGATGATGGCTACTAACCGTGGACGGTTACGTCAAAACATACACGGCCCTTAATTGAGGTTCCCCTATGAGATTGAAAGCTTCCATCGTGGCTATCTGCGTCGCACTCGCAGTCTGCCCAATCACCTATTTACGCGCACAAGGAGAGGCCGTGTCCGAGGAAACAAGTGAGCTCTTAGCCCCATGGACCGGACCTTACGGGGGCGTTCCGCCGTGGAATCTCGTACGCCCCACCGAATTCAAGGCAGCCTTTGAATCTGCCATCGCCTTGGCCCAAGCCGAGATCGCCGCTATTGCTGACAACCCCGAACCCGCCACCTTCGAAAATACGATTGTGGCTCTGGAGGATTCCGGGCGAGCGTTGTCCCGTCTGGTCGCCTTATTCGGAGTGCATTCTTCGAACTTGAACGTCGGCCCCATGCCCGACGTGGAAAAAGCAGTAGCCCCCCGCTTAACCGAGTATGAAGACTCGGTCATCCAAAATACCCGACTCTTTGAACGGATTGCCTCGATCTACCAATCGGAGCAATTCAAGCAACTGGATCCAGTCCAGCAACGTTTGGTGGAGAAACTCTACAAGCAATTCGTCAGACAGGGCGCCCAGTTAAGTGACGCCGACAAGCAGCGACTTTCCAAGATCAACAAACGTTTGACCAGTTTATTCACCGACTTCTCACAGAATGTGCTGGCGGACGAAGGAGGCTGGGTTACCTGGATCGAAGACCCTCAGGATTTGGCTGGCTTGCCCGAAAGTATTGTGGCTGCCATGAAAAATGCCGCCAAGGAAAAAGGGCAACCCGACAAATGGGCAGTCACCAACACGCGTTCGTCCATGGATCCCTTTCTAACCTACGCTGAGAATCGCAAGTTGCGCGAACAAGTCTGGCGTAACTACTACAACCGCGGCGACAACGGTGATGAGCACGATAACAATGGCATCATCGCGGAAATACTCAAATTGCGCGCCTTGCGGGCTAAGCTGCTGGGGTACCCCACCCATGCGCATTGGCGTCTGGAACCACAAATGGCAAAGACCCCTGAAAATGCCATGGACTTGATGATGAAAGTCTGGCCCAAGGCGGTAGCTCGCGTTCGCGAAGAAGTCGCGGACATGCAACAAATTGCCGATAGTGAAGGTGACCAGATAACCATTGAGCCCTGGGACTATCGCTTCTACG
>JANSWS010000494.1 GCA_024743355.1 bacterium | reverse complement strand
TTGCAGATCGCCCGTCTGGCCGACGTAGCGTTTGCCGCTAGTTGAGCTGTATAAGACATAAACGTAGTACATAGCTGATTGCTCAGTATCAGCGCATGAAAAATGCCGAGTGATTACCCGGCATTTTAAGAATAGGCTCCCCGGACGGAACCCTTATCGAAACAATGCGCGCCGATTTTCGCGCAGCCAGATCGATGCAACCTGTTGATGGGGCATGAGTTCCCGTTTTCCGAGACCCAAATAGGGGTCATCGATCGATAGGGACCCTCTTCGAACTCTGGACCAAGTAGTTAACAGCCTGTCAAGCGCGCCAGAGTCGGCATGAAAGTGGGGAAGCTGTAACGGTCCTGCGCCCATGCTCCGTCGGGCCTCCGGAACCTCTCAACCTGCCATCCTGTGGCGGTCGGCTGGAATGGCTCGGCGGGGTATCCTGGCCGGCTTTCCAGCGGGGTAAAAAAACTCTGATTCCCCGTATTTTACAGCATTCCGCAAGACCACGACCGTACCACGATGGGACGCATTTTTCATCCGTTATTCGCTCTGCTGGCCTCCGCCACACGCCAGGAACTGGCCCGCCAGGTGGCCTACCTCAAAGAAGAGAACCGCATCCTCCGGGCGAGGCTGCCGGAACGGATCGTCGCCACTCCGCAGGAGAAGAAACGGCTGCTCCGGGCCGGCCGTCGTCTCGGTGTCCAACTCAAGGAGCTGATGTCGTTCGTCAGCTACCAGACGTTCCGGCGCTGGATTCGAGAAGCGGAAGAGAACCACACGAAATCGAAGCCCCCTCCCCGTGCCAAACTCTCTTCGTAACGACTCGCGCGCGACCCCATTCCGGAAGTCGTGAATTAGCAACGCTTTGCAAAAGTTCGAGTCCTCCACGGTGGCTCGGAGGTAACCAACTCTCCTCGAACTTTTTTGAACGGGGTTAACAGCAGGCGCGACATCGACCCGGATGGGGATCTGCGCAAACTCTGCGGCCCAGCAGTGGGCAGAGCGCCGGGCGGGCCCTTCAGGAGCCCCGCGACCGGCTGCGGACGGCGGTGCCAACCGGCAGACGCGACCTGAAGAGCGACTGGCGATTCTGACCGAGGTCAAAAAGCTTCTCGGGGCCAAGAGTCCTTTGCCGGAGGATTTCAACGGAATTAACAGTCGCTGCTCGACTCAGGTAAATGTGAGTCGCGCGCTGCGTTGGCCAGATTTCTTGGCGTAAGTCGTGCCCGTGTCACACAGGTTCTGAAGTGCCTGAACGATCAGAAGTCCAACATTCGGGTGGATTGAAAACACTTCTCAGACTTGCCTGACGCGATCAATCTGCGTTGGTACTTATCCGATCGATAGCTGATTTCGCAATGCGGTAAAATTGCACCCGGCGTTGTCGACCGGAGTCAGTTGCATGTTGTGCTTGTCAGTTCAGAGAGCTATGAATTCGTACTTTTCCCGGTGACGACGGACGGCGAAAAGGCTGTGAAACTGAATTTTTTCGAAAAACTGTGTCTGGAATGGTCGAGGTCGGTACATGGACGCCGGAGAACGATGCCTTGGACGATACACCACTGATTCAACAGTACCTGCAGTTTCGCAGCGAATTCATGGGGTATCTGTACGCCATGACACGCGACGCGGAGCTTTCTGAGGAGGTCTATCAGAACGCGGCGGTCGTCGTGATGGAGCAGTCGCAGAAGGCGGAGACGATTCAGAACTTCCGTGCGTGGGCGAAAGAGGTCGTTCGCCGTCAGGCTTTGCATGCGATTCGCGCGAGGGCCGTTGCGGCGAAACAGGCTCGGGCGATTTCGCCGGAGCTGCTGGATGCCGTGTCCGACGCGTTTCTGCAGGATGATTCTGAGGACACCGTCGTCCGTGACGAGGCCCGGGCGCTCAAGCGATGCCTGGACGATCTGCCGGAAGACAAGCGCGAGCTGGTCGCGATGCGATACGAGAGCGGCTCCAGCTTTGATGAGATTTCGGAGCACGTTGGTTCGACTCCGGCCGCTGTTCAACGGGCACTCAGTCGAGTCAGAAAAATGCTGCATGGATGCGTTCAGCGGCGGATGCGACTGGCGGAGGGGGCGTCATGAGCGACGTCGCAGACGATCAGATTGACATTGAGGAACTCGTTGTCGGCCATTTTGATGGGACTCTGAGCGAGGCACTGGAGGAAGAACTCGCCGCTGAGCTGGCCGCGTCGGATTCCGCGAAGCAACTGTTTCTGTCGTACATGCGCATGGAAGGACGGCTCCATTCGCTGGGTCGTGACAGTTTTCTGCGAGAACCGACCACAGAGGCTCAGGAGACTGTGCCGCAGCCTGCCGACAGTACCCCAGCGGTTCAGGTTCCTCGGCATTCATGGCGTTCCCGGGTCTGGACCGCATCAACATCTCTTGCCGTCTGTGCGGCCGTGATGCTCACCTGGACTCTGTGGCCGTCGTCCGTCAGTGCCAGCAGTGTGCTGGAGAGAGCTCAGCAGGCAGCCGCAGAAATGGTCGACCGTACGTACCGGCTGGTCATGTCTGATTCGAAGGCCGACGACGGACCGGCGTCGCGACAGCTGAGGATTACCGTTCGCGGCGGAGGCCGGTTTGTTGTTCAGCCGGACCACGGCGCGTATGTCATGGGAAGTGACGGCGCCGACTACTGGATGGCTCGCAGGAACGGACCGGTCTTCGTCACGGATGACTTCCGAAGTCTTGCTCCCGAACTGCAGCGGAGAATTCCAAACAGGGGTCTGGTGGATGGCATTCTGGCCTCTCCCAATGAACCTCTGCTGCTGGACATATCCGGTCTGCTTCTGCTGATCGAACGCAGGTATGACATCGAACTGGTTGCTTCGTCTGACCCTCGAGAGCACCACGTGAGGGCGACTCGGCGATCTGATTTCCGCAGCGGCCCTTCGATCATCAATTTCCAGGCGGATGCGGAGAGCGGAGTTTTACTCAAAGCAGAAGTGAACTTTCGGAATTCCAGACAGCGGACCTGGGAATTGATCGAAACCCCCACTCTGCCTGACCAGTGGTATCACCATACCGAGCACGCGCCCAACAGACCGGTTGAGCGTCTGGATGCTGCGAAATGAGCGCTCGGGTGCGTAGTGGAATTCTGCCGAAGCTCGCTTTGCAGAAAACTTCGAAAACGAGTGTCTGAATTCTGCCAGTCCCGTACCTGGTAGCAGCCAACTACCTGTCCTTCAGCCTCTATCAATCATTCGAATCCAATGAAGACCTCAATTGCGCTGACTGTCGCATGCACCCTTGTCGCATTTGCCATCGGGGCCTCGTACGCCGATACGAATGATTCGATTGCGAAGCGAATCCTGGAGATTTATCCCAATGCCGACACCAACGGCGATGGGGTTTTGTCAAAGAGCGAACAGGCCGCACTGAACCGGATGATTCTGCAGAGGTATCCGCAGGCCGACGCGGATCAGGACGGAACTCTCTCCAGATCAGAGCAGGCGGCGTTACTCCGAAAGGCCGTTGCAGCGAAGAAGAATGGAACGTTGAAGGACTTGCTGGACGCGGGTGCGTCTGAAGTGACACCGGCCGAACGCACGTCCGCCGAGTCTGCCGTTCGTCAGGGACCTCGACCAATCAAGCCCAGCGAACACGGTGTCGGTCGACAGATTCCAGACCTCTCATTTACAGACATCAACGGAAAGCTGCACACGCTGAGCGAATTCGCGAGCCACAAGGCCATAGTCTTCGCTCTGACCGGGACCGGTTGTCCCCTGTGTCTAAAGTATTCCCCGTCGCTGGCCGAGATTGAGAAGCGGTATCGCGACAAGGGTGTCGCCTTCATCTTCGTCAATCCGAACGAATCCGAATCTGGTGAGCGACTGCAGGAAGCTGTCAAAACACACGGCTTCCAGGGGCCGTATATCAGTGACGGAGACAAGATTCTGCCAGCCGTACTGGCCGCCGAAACGACAACGGAAGTCTTTGTGCTCGACCGGGCGCGAACTCTGGTCTATCGCGGAGCTGTCGACGATCAATATGGATTCGCCTATGCGTTGGATGCGCCGCGCGTCAGCTATCTTACCGATGCTCTTGACGCTGTGCTCGCAGGTCAATCACCAGAGACGCAGGCCACCAGTTCGCCCGGCTGCGAGTTGTTCTACGGCGAAGCAACCACGCCGCCACCAGCATCGGACATCACCTACCACAATCGCGTTTCACGAATCATTCAGGCCAATTGCATCGAGTGCCATCGCGCCGGTGGCATCGGTCCGATGCCTTTGGAATCCTACGAGGAAGTCAAAGACTACGCCGGCATGATTCGCAACGTCGTCGATCGCGGTGTGATGCCGCCCTGGTTCGCTGCGCCGCAATCTGAAGGCGACGAAGAGGAAACTCAGTCGCTTCACTGGTCGAACGATCGCTCGATCTCGGATCAGGAAAAGACCGATCTGTTCGCGTGGATCAAAGCGGGAGCCCCGGAAGGCGACTCGGCTGACGCTCCGCTGCCCAAAACATTTCCCGGCGGCTGGCTGATCGGAAAGCCTGACGCCGTCTTCAAGTTCCCCCAGCCCGTTCCCGTCAAAGCCACAGGGATCATGCCGTATAAGAACATCACGGTGGAAACCAACCTGGCGGAAGACAAGTGGGTGCAGGCCATTGAAGTCCGACCTGGAAAGCTAGACGTCGTCCACCACGTCATCGTCTCGGTGCGGGCTGACGAAGGTGAAATCGACGAGCGCGACGGATACTGGGGCGCGTACGTTCCGGGAAACAGCACGCTTGTGTATCCGGACGGCTATGCACGCCGCTTGCCGAAGGGCGCGAAGCTGCGTTTTCAAATGCACTACACACCGAACGGGACGGCGACCGAAGACAGCACGCGCATCGGTGTGATTTTCTCAAAGGAGCCGCCTCGACACGAAGTCAAAGTTGTCGGCATTGCCAACTCGCGGATCAGCATTCCGCCACACGCCGCCAACCATCCAGAGGTCGCGGAGTTGCGACTTCCGTACGACGTTCAGGTTCTGTCCTTCCTGCCTCACATGCATCTGCGAGGCAAAGCGGCCCGCTACGAAGCGATGACGGACAGCGGTCAGAAGACCTTGCTGGACGTCCCGCGCTACGACTTCAACTGGCAACTTCTGTACCGGCTTGCCGAGCCGCTCACTCTGCATCGCGGCGACACGATTCGCTTCACAGGCTGGTTCGACAACAGCAGCAACAAC
>JANSWS010000065.1 GCA_024743355.1 bacterium | reverse complement strand
TGCAGTTTCTCGGCGATCTCGAAGATAATTCGCGAGCAGAAGGTGGCCGTGAAAACACTGGTAGCGATACCGATGATCAATGCCACCGCAAAACCACGCACTTGATCGGTACCGATCCAGTACAGCACGATCGCGGCGATCAAGGTGGTCAGGTTGGCATCGATAATCGTGGTAAATGCGCGGTCGAAGCCGTTACGAATGGCCAAGCGGGGTGCCGAACCCTTCTCTTTTTCCTCGCGAATCCGCTCGAAGATCAGCACGTTCGCATCCACCGACATGCCGATCGTCAGCACCAGACCCGCCAACCCGGGCAGCGTCAAAGGCTGGCTGATAAAAATCATGATCCCGAAAATCAGCAGGGCGTTGATGATCAACGCAATGGACGCCACGGCACCCGAGAACTGGTAATAGATCAGGATGCACAAGAAGGTGACCACGATGGCCATGATGGCCGCATTCTTTCCCTTCTCAACCGTGGTTGCTCCCAAGCCAGCTCCCACGCGGTTTTCGCTTGCAGGCTCTTCGCTGAGCGTGGCTGGCAGTCGGCCAGCGCGAAGGATCGTCACCAGAAAATCGACCTCTTCCTTGGTGAACTGCCCCTGAATCACACCCTGAGAGCTAATCGGCGAGTTCAGTTGCGGAGCGGAGAGAACCCGCTCGTCCATGATGATCGCCATTCTTCGCTTGAAGGTACCCGTTGGCTGATTTGCGGCGGTCAGCTGCAACATCTTATTCGCGCCCAGGGTATCCAGGCGAAATTCCACTTCGTAGCCCGTCTTACCGAAGGCGGTAGCCGCACTGGCCAAATCGTCACCGTTGACCAACGCGTAGGGCACGCCCGAGAACTCATAAGCCATCAGCACGTCGACTTCCCGGACACCATTGCGATCCATCCATTTTTCCAGGGAATATCGCTCATCACTCAGCTGCGGATCGGTAATCAGCTCACCGGTAAAAGTGTTCCGCAGCACGTCCCCCAAGACAGGTGTCTTGAGTGGAAAGATGCCCTCGACCTTTTTCTCTTCACGGGCAACAGTGTACCACCGGCCAACAACGTCGCCGGCTTGATTCAAGACGGTCGCTTGAGTGCTGCCCGCCTCTGCTTGGGCCCGCGCGTAATCGATCACATCCTGGTGGTCGCGCGTGTTGGCAACGATTCGAAACTCAAGCTGCCCGGCCTTGCCGATCATGGCCTTGATGCGGTCCAGCTCCAGCGGATCCACGTTGGGGACCGTGATTTCGATCTGGGATTCTCCGCGAGGGCGAATCGAGATTTCTTTGGTGCCGGATGGATTAATACGATCACCCAAGGCGGTCGCCAAAGCACCCGCGTTGACCTGCTGACCATCGTCACCCTTCAGGATGTCATACACCAACGTGGTTCCACCCTTCATGTCCGGCCCTAACAGCAGCTTGAAGTCATTGCTGTAGGCGAACAGGAAGGCGCCGATGATCGCCGCTAGCATCACACCCAAGCGAAATGCATGAGCCGGCATGCGGAGCGCCTTCATCACAAAGTGACTGATGATGAAAGGCAGAACAAAGATGGCAAAAACAAAGCCAGCGCCGTAGAGATAGGTCGCCCACGGACTACCTCCACCTCCACCTCCACCTCCACCATCGGCCACCATTTGGGCCGCCGCTTGATCTTGGGCGAGCAGTACCGTGCTTGACAGACTTTGAAATAACGTCAGGCCGTCCATTGAGTGCGATTCCCAAATTGAAATCATTCAGGGGTCTATGATTGTTCTTTTTTCTCTTCCGCAACGATATTCGCGATGGCATCGCGATTGATGGTCAGGCGAGCTCCGGAGCTATCGTCGATGCGTATAACCACCACGGATTCACCTGAGTTTGCCTGGACGACCGTTCCGTGAATGCCACCTGAAGTGACAACACGATCGTTCTTCTTCAAATCGCCAAGGCGCTTTTGATGCTCTTTCATTTGCTTCTGCTGCGGACGAAGCACGAGCAATATGAACAAGACTCCACTGACCAGGATCAAATTCAGTGGATTTGCCAAAATCATCTCGATCAAACTCGATGCCGGCGCACCAGTCGCTGATCCATCAGCCGCGGGGGCTGCGTTTTCAGCGGACTCCGCCTGAGCCAGTATCCAAACCGGTTGCATCCAAAAGTTGATCATCAAACTCTTCATTGTGAATAGCTGCCCCAACCCGGCCGACTTGGCTGAAGTACCGTACCTAGCCAAAGGACATGGCAAATCACTCGCGGAGCAAATCCGCTTGGATTATCCGCGGGGCGAGCATCGCGTGATCGGCAACGTTGCAGCGCGAGTGGCGTTTCCCAGCCGACGATGCAGACTGGGAAACCAAAGACTTTTCAGAGTCGATCGCGGCGTACTACAAAGATTCGCGAAATGATACGGCCAGTGCGACAACGCCACAAGGCCAGACGTGCCGAGCAAGTGACGTAAGTATAAGCATGACGGATACTTGGATCACTTAAACTGCCGCTGAATGCGACGAGAACGAAGAGCGATCCGTCACCAATTCCCCGCTGTCCGCTTGCTAGCTATCGATGCCCGCCGAAGAATCCCAGCCCCTAGGGAGACGGAGCAGATGGACCGCGGGGCTCCCAGAGCGACTCGCTGATGGAATCTAAACCTATTGTCCACAAGCAGTTAGTGCCGATGTACAGGCATATCGCTGCAAGCCCTCGGCAATCTCTTCCTCACTGATTCCATAGCTTCGCAACAACTCGAGCATGACGCTCCCCAAGCGAACCGGCTTGCCCAGCCGACCGCTCCTGGTCGTTTGCGCTTGGGTGGGACGAGACACTCGCATCGCCGAGCTGGCATCCGCTGGCCTTGGCTCATCGCACGCAGACGCTTGGCAAGCAACCGCCGCGGGCATCCCGTAAGCGGACTCGCGTGCGGCAGCCTCGCGCATGGCAGCCTTACGCATGGGGGGCGAAGCAACACTTCTCTCCACCTCCGCGAATGGGAAATACAGTTGTGCTGGGGTGGCAACTGGCTCGACGACGACGCTCGACATGTTACTGTAAGGCTTAGCACCTTACCCTCGCTGAGAACGATGAACTTGACTGCTGCAAGTTTCGCGAGGGGCGGGACACGTTCGGTCACTTCTGTTTTTTTTCTTTCCGTTGGTGAATTCACCATGAAAGCTGCCTACATCGAACAGACTGGTACCCCCGATGTGATCCAATTCGGAGAGCTGCCAGATCCGCAACCCGGTCCCGGACAAGTCCTGGTTCGCACCGGAGCCGTTTCGGTCAATCCAATCGACACTTACATTCGCGGCGGAGCCAATTATTGGGATCTGCCGATGCCATTCGTGATCGGCTGCGACATCGCGGGAACGGTGGCTGAAGTCGGCGCGGATGTGAAAGGCCTGTCCGTGGGAGATCGAGTTTGGGGTAGCAACCAGGGTCTGGTGGGCCGGCAAGGCACCTTTTCCGAGCTGTGCGCCATCGATGCAAAATGGCTGTACCCCACCCCCGAAGGCATCAGTGATGAGACCGTGGCCGCTATTGCGCTGGTGGGGATCACGGCCCATTTGGGGATCATGCAAGAAGCCGCTTTGAAGCCTGGGCAAACGATTTTTGTGCGAGGCGGTACCGGCGGCGTGGGGTCCATGGTGGTACAGATGGCCAAAGCCATCGACGCCAAAGTCATTGCGACGGCGGGCGGACCCGAAAAAGTCGAGCATTGCAAGGCATTGGGGGCAGACCACGTCGTGGATTACACCCGCGGCGATCTGCGGGAACAACTCCTGGCCCTAGCCCCCAACGGAGTCGACGTATTCTGGGAAACACTTCGCGAGCCCGATTTCGACTTCGCGGTGGAGATGTTGGCCGAGCGGGGGCGGATGATTCTGATGGCTGGCCGCGATGCGCGACCCGAGTTCCCGGTCGGGCCATTCTACGTCAAAGGCTGCTCATTGCATGGCTTCGTGATGTTTAAGGCATCGGCGGAAGCCCAGCGCAATTGTGCCTCCGATATCAATCACTGGCTCACCAACGGCAAACTCAAGCCCGTGATTGATCGCTGCTTGCCACTCAGTCAGGCAGCGGAGGCGCATCGGTTACAGGAAGCGCACACGCTGAGCAAGCAAAGTTGCCTCAAGGGAAAACTGGTTTTAAAACCGTGATTCCGAGCCGACAGCAAGGCCATTCGTTGAGCGAACCTTCCCGGTCCAAGGCGAGCGGCAGATGAAATTCGTACCCGTAGCCACGCTCGCCAGAGCGTGCTCGACTTACCCGTAGCCACGCTCGCCCAGAGCGTGGTCGATGCCAGAACGTGGTCAACGTCCTCCACCGTCTGGCGACGGTGGCTACGATGGGTAAGTTTCGTACTCGCCGGTCTCGGTGCAAGCTGGAACACAAGTGTCCTTCCCCGGACCATGTCGCCTGCAGCGAAAAATCCCGGGTAATTCCAACACAGCCTGTAAGGACTTCGACGGGTCGCCGTCTTACATGTGGCGGTAGTCTTCCAAGCAGCGGTCAGACCATTGCCACTTGGGCGCCCAGCCCGCTTGGCTTCGATTCTCGGATCGGTTTTAGCTCTACCCTGCTGCAAGCGGGATGGATCGGAAACCGCAGCCCCCATTCTTCGCAGGTTCGCGCATGCCACAGACTTCGACTCCAGACATCGAACAGGTTCTGCAGCAACGATTCGGACTGACGAGCTTCCGAACCGGGCAACTTGCCGTCGTGGAACGCCTTTTGCGCGGAAAGTCTTCCGCCGCCGTGTTTCCTACCGGCGGTGGCAAATCGCTTTGTTACCAGCTGCCGGCCGTCATGCTCGACCATCTGACGCTGGTGGTTTCACCTCTGCTGGCCTTGATGCGCGAGCAAGTTGACTATTTGAATCAGCTGGGAATACCAGCGGCCCGAATTGACTCGAGTCTTTCCGCCGAAGAGTTGCGGTTGGTGATGCAACAAGTACGCAGCGGGCAGATCAAGCTCCTGTATGTGGCTCCGGAACGGTTTTTCAATGAGCGATTTCGGCAGTTCATTCAGGATTTGCCCATTTCACTCTTCGCCATTGATGAAGCTCATTGCATCAGTCAATGGGGACACAACTTCCGTCCTGACTATTTGAAACTCGCCCGAGCCGCCCGCGAGCTCAAGGCGGAACGCATACTGGCTCTGACCGCCACAGCCACTCCCGCTGTGTTGGAGGATATTCGTCGGGAGTTCGGCATCGCTGCGGAAGACGCGATTCAAACCGCTTTTCATCGTTCCAACCTCAGGCTGCGGTTCACCCCCTGCAGCAGTCGTGAACGCGACGCCCTTTTGCTGTCTCGCTTGAAATCAGCTCCTCGGCAGCCGACCTTGGTGTACGTCAGTTTGCAGCGAAGCGCCGAGCATGTTGCTGAAGTTTTGCAGGCCCATGACCTGGACGCCCGAGCCTACCATGCGGGGCTACCCGCCGAGGAACGGGCAGAGATTCAAGATTGGTTCATGAATTCTGAGCAAGCCATCGTGGTTGCTACCATCGCCTTTGGGATGGGCATCGACAAGGCCAATATCCGGGCGATCTATCACTACAACGCTTCGAAGTCGATCGAGAACTTCGTCCAGGAAATTGGCCGCGCCGGTCGAGACGGCGAAAACGCGGATTGCGAAACGTTGATCGTGCCCGAAGACCGTGTGGTGCTGGACAATTTTGCTTATGGAGATACACCCAGCCTACTGGGCCTACGCAAGTTCGTTCAGTTCATCGCGGGACAACCTCAGGAGTTCTTTGTCAGCTACTACTCTCTGGCCTACGAGACGGATATTCGCGAATCCGTGGTGCGGACCTTGATGACCTACCTGGAACTGGCCGATTTGCTTGAGGCCACCGCGCCGCGCTATGAAAAGTACGAATTTAAACCCAAGCTGACATCCAGCCAGATTCTGAATCAGCTCCAGGCTGAAAGGAGGAGCTTCGCCGCTTCCGTGTTGGCGCTGACCGTCAAGAAGAAAATCTGGTTCGAAATCAATTTGGCTCAAGCCGCCAATCGCCTGCGTTGTGACCGTAATCGAATTGTCCGCATGTTGGATTACTTTGCCGAACAAGGCTGGATCGAAATGCGAGCCAGCGGCTTGGTCTACGGCTATCGCCAGCTCAAGAAGATCACGGACGTTGAGCAACTCGTCCAACAACTCCACGCGTACGTCATGGATCGTGAGACCGGAGAGCTCTCCCGGCTGAGCGAGCTGTTTGAACTGTTCGTGGCTTCCCGCTGTCAATCCGCGATGCTGTCCGAACATTTTGGACAGCCCATGTTGAGCGATTGCGGTCAATGCGCCGTGTGCAACAACCATGCAATCGACCAACTGCCTCCGCCAGCCCAGGCCCGCGTGGGTGACTCGGCCATCAAGGCTCTTCAGCAGCTGGCACAAAAGCACCGCGACGCATTGGCTGAACCCCGACAGCAGGCACGATTCCTGTGCGGGCTATCGTCTCCACAATCGATCCGTGCTCGACTCACACGTGATCCGCTCTTTGGCTGTTGCGCGGCGGTTCCCTTCGACCAAGTTCTGCAAACGCTCACCACACAACCGGTCCGACTGTGATTGGGATGTGTGCTCTCCAACGATCACAGAAGCGATCACTTAAACGATCGCTGCGACAAGCTAGTGCCTCCATACCTCGGATCAGAGGTACGTCCGCCCCGGAAAAGAATCAAGCCGGTCGAGATACCAACCCGCAGATCCAAAGAATGGCCCCATGGGCCCCCGCCAAACGACTTGCAAAACCAGATTCACTTCGTTTCCGACCATGAACATCTGTAGCGCCAGCCGCTTGTGTCGCGGATCCAGCGGTTCCTGATGGAACAGTCCAATGCTGGTCGATGCGACATCTCGCGTCACAACCTCGATCGTCTCGTCGACTGGAAAGTTGCGTTCGTCAATGGGAACCACCAAAGCGGGCAACATCATCGGATGACGGGCCTCGGAACGCTGGTCATTTCTGCCGTTAAGAGTGGCATTTACCAATTGCCGCCGGGCGAAGTCGAGAAAGGGCTTGGTCAACGAGCCATGATAAGCGCCAGTTACTTCATCGATCATTTCTCGGCAACCTGAGCAAGACACCCGGACGGTAAAGGCGAGTTCCATCGCTGGTAATCGCCTGTCGGGCCTGCCCGCCAGCAGCCATTTGGACAAGCTGCCAGAATTTCCGTCCGCCCATGAACCAAATGTAGGGGCTTTGCCGATAGCGCGTCGCCCTCACCTCCCGCCCTGTGCCCAATGTCCTATGCACATTGCGCCTACTCCTACTCGTTCTCGAGACCAGTTCGCAGACTCAGGCTAATAACCGCCAGCAGCCTTGCCAGCGGTATGGAACTCAATCTTTGCCAACCCCAGAGCCTGCCTGGCTTCATCCAGCATGGTCTGCGTACGGCTGGCCCCACAGCGAGTGACCCCCAGTGCCTTAGCCTTTCGCAGGGATTCAAAGTCACGAATTCCGCCCGCGGCCTTGACCTGAACGCCGGGCGCCACATGCTCGACCATCAGCTGCAAGTCTTGCATCGTCGCGCCACCGGTGCCGTATCCGGTGCTGGTCTTGACCCAATCAGCCTTCAGATCACTGCAAATCTGACAAAGCTGAATCTTGTGAGAATCCTGCAAATAACAGTTTTCAAAGATTACCTTGACCTTGCGATTAGCCGCATGCGCAACCTCGATGACTGCCGCGATATCTTGAGTTACATAATCCCAATTGCCGCTCAGCACCTGGCTGATGTTGACAACCATATCCAGTTCCTGGCAACCGTCTTCAATCGCCTGTTCGGCTTCTTGGCGTTTGATTTTCGTGGTGTGCCCACCGTGAGGAAATCCTATCGTCGTGCTCGGTTGTACCGTGGAACCAGCCAATATTTCAGCGCAACGTTTCAGGTAGTAAGGCATGATGCAAACGCTGGCCACATCGTAGGCCAGTGCCAATTGGCATCCTTCTTCCAATTGCGCTACATCCATGGTTGGTATGAGCAGCGAATGGTCGATCATCTTGGAGTAATCTTGGTAGGTTTCAGACATGAATCTTCCTTGGACGACGGAAAGGACGTATCGAGTGAATCAGGGAATGAAGTTCTTGAGGTAACGATAGCTTTGGCGAAGTGAGTTCTTGCGATCTTCCAGCGAACCTTCGTAGGCGCGATCCTCGACTTCGACACAAACGGGGCCGTCATACCCTGCGTCCTGAAGTGTGGAGAAGTACTTGCCCCAATTCACTTCCCCCAGTCCTGGCAACTTGGGAGTGTGATATTCGAGGGGATGCGCCAGGATGCCCACTTCATCTAGGCGATGACGATCCAGTCGAACATCTTTGGCATGTGCGTGAAAGATTCGCTCTACGAAATCTCGAATCGGCTTCAGGTAGTCCATTTGCTGCCAGACCATATGCGAGGGATCATAGTTGAGTCCAAGATTGGGGCTACCGATGTCCGCAAACATCCGCCTCCAGATGCTGGGGGACGTCGCCAGATTCTTGCCGCCCGGCCACTCATCCCGCGAGAACAACATCGGGCAATTCTCAATGCCCACTTTTAAATTCAACCGCTCGGCAAGCTCCATCAGGGGTTGCCATGTAGCCAGCATCCGCGGCCAGTTATCATCCACGCTTCTGGTGTAATCACGACCAATGAAAGTGGTAACCTTTCCCAGTCCGAGATCATGCGCGGCTTGCATCACTTTTTTCAAGTGTTCCACGCTCCGCTGCGCTTCCTCTTCATCGGGCGCGAGGCAATTGGGATAGTAACCCAAGGAACTGATCTCCACGCCGGTTTCTTGCACCAGAGCGTGAATCTCCGCGACGCGTTTGGCGTCGAGTGCATTCACATCGATGTGCGTGATACCCGCGTAGCGTCGTTCCGCCTTGCTCAGTGGCCAGCACATGACCTCCACACAGTCGTAGCCGATATCGGCTGCCAACCGCAGCACTTCTTCCAAGGAGAGTTCCTCTAATATCGCACTTGCAAATCCGAGCTGAATCATCAATTGCCCTCCCAGGGAGTGATCAAACTAGACCTCAACCCAGCAACTCTCACGAGCGCTCCGCAGAATGGCCTCGCAAATGCGAATTTCGCGATCGCCATCCGCAAAGGCCGGAAAAGTTGGCTGAGTGGAATATGTATCTTCGTCAATGGAGCGATAGAAATCGCGAAACAGTTGCTTGAAAGTGTCTGGAAAACCTTCATTGTGTCCAGCTGGATAACTCGCAAATTGTGCGGCTCGGGCATGCATCAGGGCGGGATCGCGAATGAGCAGCTGGTTGGGATGATCACGGTGCCCAATCCACAATTCGTTAGGAACTTCGCTGTTCCAACTCATGGCTTGCCGGCTGCCGGCTATCTCCCATCGCAGACAATTCTTTCGGCCGGCGGTAACCTGCGAAACATGAAATACGCCCCGCCCCCCGCCGCGAAAGCGGAGCAGGATCGAACCGAAGTCTTCGGTATCAATTTCTACCGTTTCCGATTTTCGGTTTTTGGAAGTTGAATCGAGTTTCGCCGAAAAGGTCTCAGCTCCACCCAGTGGCCGCTCGCGCTGTTCCATGACGGTTTGAAGATCCGCGCACACAGAGACTATTTCCAGCCCCGTGATGGCGGTGATCAAGTCGATCCAGTGCGTGCCGATATCGGCTACCGCTCGGAGAGCTCCCCCGTGCTCGGCGAGGACCCGCCAGTTGAAATCACTTGGGTGAAACAGCCAATCTTGCACGTAGCTGCCGGACACGTGATAGACTTGGCCAAGCTCCCCGCTCCGCCGCCGCTCGGCCGCTTCCAAACACAGCGGGTAGTAGCGGATGTTGTAATTGACGCCGGCTGCCCTGCCGCATTGCTTGGCCAATTCAACCAACTCGGCCGATTCGGCTGAGTTCATGGCCAGGGGTTTCTCACACAGCACATGCTTACCGGCCTTTAGACAGCGTGAAGCTTGTTCAAAATGCGCTTGATTCGGAGATGCAATGTGGACACAGTCCACGCGCAGATCCTGCAGCAGCTCTTCCAGACTCTGGTAGGCACGACTGAGCTGAAGCTTTTCGGCGGCGGCGACTGATTTTGTGGGGGAACTCCCCAAGACACCGACTACCTCCACGCCCGCTCGCTGCAAGGCTTCAATGTGAACCGGTCCTATAAATCCGGTTCCAATAACGGCTGCTTTGTGATTCATGGAGCATCCATTCGTAAACGATCTCGGTGGGCCCTTTAGCCAAGAATGTATTGTGGGCTATACACGCTGACTTGAACACAACACTAGGAGCCTATCCGAAAACTCTAGAGAACCGCGGCTAACGCCAAAGCGGCTAATGGTTCTCGGATAGGTTCTAGGCATCACCGGGCATCGCCTTTTTCGCCTCCTTTTCCTGCTTCTAGTCGTGACTACGTCTCATAGTCCAATGGGCTCGATTCCGGAATTTCGAAATATTGCTGAAATCTGCTGGGAAGTACCTCCGCGACCGGTGATATACAGTTGAAGCGAGCGAAAACCGACGCTTGGACATTGGGATAGATCCATTCAACAGCTGCAACGCATCTTCGAAGACTATGGCCCGGCCCTCGTGCTCTATGCGCGACAGTGGTGCGTACACCCCGACGATGCGCTTCAAGAAGCGATGCTGGAGCTGATGCGACAACCCGCACCGCCGGAGGACGCGGTGGCCTGGCTGTTCCGTGCGGTCCGCTTTCGGGCCATGAACTTGAATCGTGCCGAAACACGTCGGGCCAGACACCAACAACGCGCGGTGGAGAACCAAGCAGCCTGGTTTAGCCCGGATCCAGCCGCTGGGCTGGAGGCTGAAGACTTGCAACAAGCCTTAGCGGGATTACCCGTCCTGGAACGGGAGATTGTGATTGCTCGCGTGTGGGGTGGACTTTCGTTTGAACAGATCGCAGATCTTGTCGACAGCTCCAGCAGCTCCGTACATCGCCGCTATGGAGCTGCCTTGGAATGCTTGCAGAGAACGCTTGAGGGGAACGAGAAAAAGAGCCGATGCCATGAATGATGAACAGAGCAAAGATCCGCATGCGAAGCGAACAACTTCCGCCTCAATGCATGGACCGGCGGGCAGCGATTTTGAGGCGCGTCTTTCAGCCTTTCAGCCAAGCCCTCCCCATTTGAGTTGGTCCGATTTAGAGGCGCAAGTCACGGCTGATTCACCTGAGCCGCACAGCATAACGGTTGCCCGACGGTTTCCGGTCGGCATGTTTTATTCCTGGACCGGCGGCATGGTAGTGGGCGCTTGCCTGATGTACTTGCTGCTCAGTTACTGGCCTCCATCGCAGGCCGATACCCAAATCGCCGGCTTGCGCGATGACGAATTGCCCGAATCCACAACGACCAGTTCCCCATTTTCACCGGCAAACGACGGACGCCCACAAGCTGCCTTGAACAATTTGGCTGGAGACTCGCAGCTTGCGGAAGGCCCGGCGGCTGCCACTCAAAGGCAACATCTATGGCTCGATTCTTTATCGCTCGGGCAAGAAGTCGCTCTGGGTGCCAGGCAGCCCCTCACGGCGGGCAAACACTTCGTGAGTATTACCAGGCCGTTGGCAGACGCGGTGGACGGCGAATCCCTGCCATTACCGCCAAGCTCAGAATCGGATGGCGGTGTCGGCGGCCAGATTCCCCGCGCGGCTCCGGCCACCTCCCGAAATCTGCTACAGCACATGCTTGAGAACGAAAGTGACTTACTTCTGTAAGCCCAAACAGCGAGATCTATCATGAACCCAATCTGTTTACGCATGCTCTTGGCGGCCGCCATTTGCTTAAATATTGGCCCCCATTGTTTTGCCGACGAAGAAGCAACACAGGAAGGCGACTGGCTGCACAAACGCGATCCCGACAGCGGTGATGTGATCGCCACCATGCGACTGAAGCTGCACCCTCAAGCGGAACCGCAGCCGGCCCTGAAGCATCGCCTGATCCCGGATCTGTTTGACCGCAAAGATGGAAATGCCGCTATCTACTACCTGAAAGCCATGGGCTTCTTGGAGCAGTCGGCAGCCCAACAAGCCCTTTACGAATATTCACGCAAGGCTCGCGAGCAGGCTCAGCAAGAAGGCAAGGAAGTTGCCGATTTCCCGCCCTATTCCTGGCTCGACATGCCCGTCAAGGACCTGCCGATCGAGGAGGTTAAACAGTATCTGGTATACAGCAGCTTCCAGCCAGCGTTTCTGGCGGAGGCCGCCTTGCAAAAGCGGTTCAGCCTTGATCGCCACATTCGCGATGTCGAGAATCCTGTAGCGTACCTATTGCCTGAGATTCAACGCATGCGAGAACTGGCTCGGAAGCAAAGCCTGCGCTGTCGGCTGGCCATCGCGGAGGGCCGACCCGACGATGCCCTGAGAATCCTGGGACAACAATTCGCTCTGGCCAATCATCTGGGGCAAGACGAGTTTATAGTGTCCACACTGGTCGGTGCAGCCATATCTGGCATCGCCGCCGATGATGCTTTTCAATTCGTACAGCTCGAAGATGCACCCAATTTATACTGGGCCATCGCGGCCTTGCCCGATCCATTGATCGACATGCAAGAGGCCTATGCCTTCGAACGCCAGTTTCTCTACGAACAGATGAAACTGCTCCGCGAAGTCGACGAGACTCCACGTTCCGTGGAATACTGGCGTGAGTTTATGGATCGGCTGATTCCGCAACTCAAACTGCTCGCCATCGAGGGCATCTATTTGCCCGGTCTCTCGCGGGATGTCGAGGCTGAGATCACAGCTCTCGATCGAGCAGCGGCAACTGCTTTCATCGCAGCCTCCTATCCGAATGCCAAGCGATATCTCATCGAAACATGCAAGATGGATCCCGTGCAAGTAGAAGCCTACCCCACCGCTCAGGTCGTACTGCTGGCGGCGGTTAAGTTCCATCGGCTGGCTACTGACGAGTACTTCAAATGGACGAACGTTCCCTTCTGGCAAGCTCTTGAGAATTCCGAGTTTCGACAATTGGACAGCTGGCTCGGCGAGGAGCTGAAGCGCATCGGTTGGGCCAGCGCTCCGGTCAGTTGGCTGATGACGGCATTTAATGCGGCCCGCAACGCACAGTACCGAGTGCAGCAGTCGTTAGCTTTGCTGCAAACCGTGGAAGCCATCCGCATGTACGCCGCGGAGAATGATGGACGGTTGCCGGTGACATTGAACGAGCTATCGGTTCCCGCCCCCATCGATCCCTTTACCGGCCAACCCATTGCCTATGAATTCAATCGCTACAACGCGGTACTCAACGCGAGCCGACTACCCGGCATACGTTATCGACTGATCTTGGAGATCGCTCCGCAGTGAACCGAAAGTCGCCGATCGCTCCGCGAGCGTAGCGATTCAGCCCGAAAACGCATTGCTGCGCAGAAATGGGCGACTTTTTGATTCGATATTCATCCTCCGCCAGCTGCTGTTGAAAGCCACGCTGGCCATGCGACTTCTGTCTCATCCCTGATGACCAAGGAAACAATCATGTTTCATTTGCAAAATCCGTTACGTCAACGAATAACTTGCGTCGCGATGGCGCTCAGCTGCCTCGCGTCCGGCTCGGTGGCCCACGCTCAACAATCCATACCAGCACCACCAGCACCGATCGAGCCAGCACAATTCGCGCAGACAACGACCGTGGCAGTTGCCAGAATCGATCCACAGGCACTTCGTTTGCCGGAAGCACTAGAACAGGCCGCCAAGAACAGTGCAGGTCAGGAGTCCGCTTGGCTGCAAGCTGCCAAGGACCAGATCGTAAATCTGCTGACAGCGGTGGGAGACCATCCGGTTTACGTGGCCGTGGACATCCCCAGTTCGCAGGCGCAGGTCCCCTTGCGTGTATTCCTCAAGAAAACACCGCAGCTAAATGCGGAATCACTGCCCGGTGGCTACGAGCCCTACCGACGCGCGATCGAGCAAGATGGCTACTTGGTGGTGGCGCCTTTGGGAGACATCCGGGAATCTCAGCAGGCGACGGCAAACAACAAACTGAGCGACGATCAGGCCCAAGCATTCTCCACCGCAATGTCCATCAACGGAAATGCTCCCATCCAAATCGCGGTCCTACCTCCGGAGCACCTTTGGCGGACTCTGGTGGAATTGATGCCGGAATTACCGGCCGAACTTGGCGGTGGCCCCAGTTCCACACTGACCGAGGGAATGCAATGGGCCGGAATCCAAATCGACCCAAGTCAGCTGAGCTTCACAGCGACGATTCAATCTTCATCGGAAAATGCAGCACAAGCTTTTGCCGCGTCCCTACCAAAGCTCCTTTCTTCAGCACTCGCCTGGCAACTGGAACAAATGCCGGAAGCGGCTCGAGCAAGCCTGCCTAGCATCCTGGAAGAAATCGACATTTCGACGGCGGGCAGCCAAGTGACGATCCACTCTCCGAATCTATTCGAGGACAATGGGGGCCAGGATCTGATCCAAGGATGGGTTAACGGACTGCTAGCTCCCATCAGCCGCGAAGGAAAGATGAAGAAGTTTAAACAGCTCGGATTGGCGGTGCACAACTACGAGAGCGCCAACCGATGTCTGCCCCCGAATCAAAAGGGCCGTGGTGAGGATGGAAGCAGCTGGCTCAGTTGGCGAGTTCACATTCTGCCGTATTTGGGCGAGGTCGAGCTTTATCAAAAGTTTGCCTTGGACGAGCCTTGGGACAGCGAGCACAACATCCAATTGCTGGAAGAAATGCCGGATGTCTTCAAGAGTTATCCGTCTGAATTACTGGTGCCCGCGAATCATCGGCCTGGCTTCACATCGTTCTTGGCACCCAAGGGTGACAAAACCATCTTCGGCGCAACATCGGTGGTTACGCTCGGGAAGATCACTGACGGTACCAGCAATACGCTGTTCTTCGTGGACGTGAAGCCGGAACTGGCAGTACCCTGGACAGCACCGCAGGATTACGAGTTTGATCCGGAAGCCCCTGCGGCTGGATTGCAAGTCGACGAAGCCGGCGTCTTTGTAGCTGGCATGGCCGATGGCTCGGTGCATGCTTTGCCCGCGGATTTGCCAGCGGAGACCTTGCTGCACCTGTTCCAGATGAATGACGGCCACGTTGTTGACTGGCAGCAAATGCACTGAGTGACGCGCCCACCTTCTGGCGAAGGTAGCTACGCTTGCCAAAGCGTGGTATCAGTTGCGCGCCCACCTTCTGGCGAAGGTAGCTACGCTTGCCAAAGCGTGGCAACAGTTGCGTGCCCACCTTCTGGCGAAGGTGGCTACGCTCGCCAGAGCGTGGAAACGGATTCCGTTGCGCATGCACCTTGGGCGAAGGTCATTACGCGGCGAACGAAAGATCGCCTGGCCAGACAGGGCAATGGCCGACGGGGTCCGATCGGCAATCATTGGCGACCGTGGACAGTTGCGTTATGATGCATCACGTTTGGAACACAGGAATGGTCGCAGACGGGAGCATGCCAGGTGCCTGAGAAAAAATGGATGTTTAGGGCTCATGATCGAGCCCGGGTGGAATCCCTGGTCGAAGCATGTGGCGTTTCTCCGATCGTTGCCCAACTGTTGCTCAATCGCGAGTTGACCGCACCCGCCGATGTCACCCGTTTCTTGCAGGCCAAACTAACGGATCTGCGTCCTCCCGAGCAGTTGCCGGGGATACCGGCAGCCGTTGAACGGATCATGCGGGCCATTTCCGATGGCGAACAGATTGTCGTCTATGGTGACTACGATGTTGATGGCATGGCGGCCACCGCGATTCTTTATCGTTGCCTGAAGCTGCTGAAGTCCCAAGTCGTCTACCATCTGCCCAATCGATTGGATGAAGGCTATGGGCTGCATGTCGAGTCGATCGAAAAGTTGGCCAATCGAGGCAAGCAGCTCATCATTACCGTTGATTGCGGCATCGCCAGTGTCGAGGCCGCCCAGCGAGCCCGTGAGCTGGGATTGTCGCTGATCATCACCGACCACCATCGTTTTGGCAGCGAGTTGCCGGTTGCCGACTCCCTGGTGCATCCCGCATTACCCGGATCGGACTATCCATTTTCCGGACTCTGCGGAGCCGGAGTTGCGTTCAAGCTGTCATGGGCTCTCTGCCAGGCTCACACGGGTTCACCTCGGGTCGCTGAGCATTTGCGGGACTTTCTTGTACAAGCTGTTGGGCTGGCAGCCATCGCCACGGTGGCTGATGTGGTCCCCTTGCTGGACGAGAACCGCTTGATTGTCCGCAATGGTCTGAAATCGCTGTCGCGTTCCGCACCGACTGGCCTTCAGAAACTCATGGAGAAAGCCGGCCTCTCCACCAAACAGCAACTGGACGCCGATGACATTGGCTTCACGATCGCTCCGCGTTTGAACGCCGCCGGTCGCTTGGGCCAAGCGCAACTGGGAGTTGAGCTGCTGGTTACCGAAGACGTCGAACGCGCTAGCGCCTTGGCGGATTACCTGGAAGAACTGAACAATAGCCGCAACAAACTGGAACGCAGTATTCATCTTGCCGCCGTCAAGCAGCTCAAGGATGTTCACCTGGAGCAAGAAGATCCAGCTTTTGTTCTAGCTTCGCCGAACTGGCATCCCGGCGTGATTGGCATTGTGGCGGGCAAGCTGGCGGAGAAACATCACAAGCCGGTGATTCTGATCGCTCTCGACAAGCTCGGTTGCAAGCCTGGCACAGGTTCGGCCCGCAGCCCCAATGGAGTGAATCTGCATGCAACGCTGGAGCAATGCAATGAAATGCTTGTCTCTTCCGGCGGCCATGCTGCCGCGGCCGGGCTGAAGATTGACGAGTCGAAGCTCGCCGCGTTTCGCTCGGCATTCCTGGAAGCGGTCGCGGAACAAACAGCGGAAGTGGACGCCGAAGCCACCATGGTGATGGATGCTGAAGTAGCCTTGGCAGATTTGGACATGCATTCTCTGACACAGATTGAGCAGCTGGCCCCCTTTGGCATGGGCAATCAACGTCCGCTGTTTTGTGCCTTGGATGTGCAGATCGCCGAACCACCCAAAGTCATCGGCGCGTCGGGGAAGACGCTCAGCATGCAACTCAACCAGCATGGCAAACGCATCCGGGCGGTTGCCTTCGGTCAAGCCGATGAGTGGTTGCCAAAGTTGACGCAGCTCGAAACGAACATCGACATTGCCTTTCGGCCGGTCATCAATGACTTTCGCGGTTTCCGCAAAGTAGAGATCCAGCTTAGCGACTGGCGGGTGCATGATGCCGGATCAGCCACTTCCGGCAGTTCCTCGCTTCCATTACGTCGGCACTCGAAGGCCGCTGAACGGAGTGTGGCTCGGTTCTCCGAACCGTGATCTTGAAAACAGCGTGGCACGGTTCTCCGAACCGTTTCTTCTCTCCCCCAGGCCTTACACCACAGCGCTGTGCCTTGTTCCAGCTGAGAACCCGATTTCACATTATCCGGACGCCTCATCGATGCCCGCGTGGTCCAAATCCTCGGCTGAGTTTTGGATCAATGCCGAACACCCTGGAGTGTGAGAAGGCATAAACGGCTCGGAGAGCCGTACCACACTCTTCCAGCGTGGCTCGGTTCTCTGAACCTTAATCTGCAAAACGCTGTGTTCGCATGCCGGCTCAGGCAACGCTGTGCAGCATTTCGTATCGAGCGGCTCGCCCGAAAATACAAGCACGACGCGCGAGCGAGTGAGTGAGTTTCGGTCGCCATCGAGTACACACTTGCTGGCGCTTCGTGCTTGTAATCCATGCAAAAATGCTGCACAGCGTTGCCGCCGCTGGCCACCACATTTGGTGGGAGCTTGCTCGTTTTTTGTTGGGCTGGACGGCTTCGCAGGCGGCTGTCGACGGAGGGCTTTTCCCCATTTTCGCCAAGTCTGGTATGATGGCCCGACTGCAATGCTTCCCGCCGGCCTTCCCGTTTCCTACCTCGCTTGCCAAGCTGTTTTGCAGCCTTCCAACGATTTCTCCCGGAGAGAACCAGCGTTTTGCGCTTCCACTGGCAGCAGCCACGTATTCCGTAGATACTATGCCAATTGGCACTTGCAATTGAATACACCCATTCTTGGCCGGGGGAGCGCGGCTCTCGCGACCAGGTTCTTGGACCCCAGAACTTTGAGGCTTTGACAAATCATGATTTCACGCGGTGTGGTAGAGCTCATGCGTTCGAGACTTTCTGCGTTGCGGAGCAAGCAGCTGCTGTTTGGTCTGTCGACCTTCGGCTTGATGGTGCTGGTTGCTCTTCAATCTTCGGCGATGTATGCCGCCGATCCAGTGGACTGGTATCAGTGGCTTGGCCCAGAGGGGAATGGAATCTCGCGAGAAAAAGGGCTGCCCGTGGAATGGTCACCGAAAGGTGATAACGTTATTTGGTCCAACGACGAGTACGGAACGCGTTGTACACCCATTGCAATGAATGGCAAGCTTTACGTTGTTAAACGCTTCAAGCCGGAAACCACGGAGGAAGGCGAAAGTGTCGTTTGCATCGATGCCGCGACGGGTGAAAAAATTTGGGAAAACCATCACAACGTCTTCCTTTCCGATGCACCAGCGGAACGAGTCGGTTGGGCAAGTGTCGTCGGCGACCCAACTACCGGGAACATTTTCTGGTTGGGGCTCGGCTGTGAGCTGAACTGTCTTGATGGTGAGACCGGTGAATCGCTCTGGAGTCATTCCTTGAGCGAAGAATACGGAATGCTCAGCACTTATGGTGGTCGCACGAATTTCCCCATCGTCTTCGAAGACCTTGTCATCGTCAGTGGTGTCATGACGCAATGGGGTGCGAACGCAGTACCCGCGCACCGCTTTGTGGGATTCCACAAAGAAACCGGCGCAGCGGTTTGGTTCAGCGGCACCACGCCTAAGCCCGACGACACGACTTACAGCACGCCTTTCTTGACATCTTTTGATGGTCAAGCAGCGATCGTGTTTGGGAGTGGCGATGGAAAAGTGCACGCCATGCAACCCAGGACCGGCAAAATTATCTGGTCCTACACAGCATCCAATCGCGGAATTTTCACTTCGCCCAACGTGGTGGATAATATTGTCTACGGTGGCTTCCACGAGCAGAGTTCTGTCGACACTCGTATCCGTGGAGGGCTGTTCGCATTCGATGGTCGCATTGAGGGAGAAGTTCCCGAAGACCATCTGATGTGGAAGATAGACAAATTCGAGGTAGCGGGAGGACAACCCATTGTTGTGGACGGTCGCGTATACGTGACCGACTTATACGGAAAATTGTTAGTCGTCGACGCGCAAAGTGGTGAAATCATCCAAGAGAAGAAAGTCGGTCGGCGTCCCTCTTCGCTGATCTATGGTGATGGCAAGCTGTACTGTGCGGAGTCTACGGGTTTATTCTGGGTCTTCGAGCCTAGCCAGAGTGGCGTCCAGGAAATTGCACGGGTTCGATTGAGCAAGGAAGAAGTCCTGGCATCACCCATCATTACAGACTCCAAACTGTATCTGACAACCAGCGAGCGGATTTACTGCATCGGCGACAAATCGGCAAAACCCGAAGCGGATCCGGTACCGCCTCTGTTCTCCGAAACACCCAAGAGCGAAGATCAGACGGTAGCCCATATCCAGGTTGCTCCTGTGGAAGCCATGCTGGCGCCAGGTCAGTCAACGCCCTATCAGGTCCGTGCCTACAATAAGAACGGACAGTTCCTCAAGGTTCTGGATGATGCCGAATTCTCGGTTGAAGGAGGCGGCGAAATTACCGCGGACGGAACGTATACCGCTCCGGCTGGAAGCGAACATCGCGCCGTATTCATTACTGCCAAGTCGGGCGAGGTAAGCAGTACAGCTCGAGCTCGCATCATCCCGCCTTTGCCATGGAAATTCGAATTTAACGATAAGCAAGTTCCTATCACCTGGATTGGTGCCAACTATCGTCACCAACCCAAGGAATTTGAAGGCGAATCCGTACTGGTCAAAATCAGCACGATCCCTCTCGGTACCCGCAGTCAAAGTTGGATGGGATGGACAACACTCAGCGATTACACGATTCAGGCAGACGTCTACTCGACAGAGAACCCAGTCAACCAAAAGCGAGCCGACATGGGCGTCATCGCTCAGCGTTACACCTTGGATCTGATGGGCAAGAACGAATTGCAAATTCGTTCTTGGACGCCCCGCTTGGAGAATCGCTTCGCCAAGACCATCCCGTTCGAATGGGAACCCAACACCTGGTACACCCTCAAGTTCCAAAGCGAAAATCAGGATGGAAAGGCCGTCTTACGTGGCAAGGTCTGGAAGCGTGGCGAGGAAGAGCCCGCGGAATGGTTGATCGAAGCAGCCGACGCGACTCCCAATACTAGCGGAAGCCCCGGTTTGTTCGGCAAAGCCACCGATGCCGAATTCTATATCGATAACGTCCAAGTCTATCCCAACAATTAATAGCCCTCTCACTTAGTAACTTAGATCTCGCGAGAAACTAGTAATGTATCGAATGACATCGCAACGAATTCAAGCAGCGGCTTTGGTGTTGCTGACTTTTACGCTGCACCAACCACTATCTGCTCAAGACTACGACCCCGTGGCTGAAGTCAAGAAAGCCAAGGGCGAATTGAACGCGGGAGCGACCGACTGGCCTCAGCTGTTTGGCTCCTACCTCCGCAATAACGTGACCGACCAACAAGCGCCCACCGAGTGGGATGTGACCACGGGTGAAAACATTCTGTGGTCCGCCGAATTGGGTTCTGAAACTTACGGAAACCCAGTTATCGCCAACGGCAAGGTTTACGTGGGCACCAACAACGGTGCAGGCTACGTCAAACGCTATCCCAGTGAGGTCGATCTGGGCGTGTTGCTGTGTTTTGACGAAAAGGATGGCAAGTTTCTGTGGCAGCACTCCAATGAAAAGCTGCCAACCGGTCGCGTTCACGACTGGCCCCAACAAGGCATCTGTTCCGCTCCGATGGTCGATGGCGATCGCCTGTGGTATGTCAGCAGTCGCGGTGAAGTGGTCTGTCTGGATACCGAAGGATTTCTGGATGGTGAAAATGACGGTGTCACCGACGAGCCCAACGAGAACAAAGACGAAGCCGATGTAATTTGGCACCTCGACATGATGTCCGAACTCGGCGTTTCACAACACAACATGTGCAGCTGCTCGGTGACCGGAGTCGGCAATTTGCTATTCGTGTGCACTTCGAATGGCGTGGATGAAGGACACATCAATTTGCCCGCAGATCGCGCTCCAAGTTTCCTGTGCATGAATCGGGAAACGGGTGACGTGCTCTGGACGGACAATGCACCCGGCGAGAATGTGCTGCACGGCCAATGGTCATCTCCTGCCTACGCCGTGCTCGGGGGTGTAGCCCAGGTCATCTTTGGAGCCGGCGATGGCTATGTTTATAGCTATGCAGCCGAAGGTGAAAACGGCAAGGCTAAGATGCTGTGGAAATTCGATTGCAATCCGAAGGACTCGCTCTACGTTCTCGGTGGTTCCGCGACTCGCAATCACATCATCGCCACGCCCGTGGTCTACGACGGCATGGTCTATGTGGGAGTGGGTGAAGATCCCGAGCATGGCGAGGGCGAAGGACACCTGTGGTGCATTGATCCCACCAAGCGTGGTGACGTCAGCCCGACCATCGTCTACAACTCCAGTGCACCCGAGCAACCCATTGAACACAAGCGGCTACAGGCTTTGGTTGCCAAGGATGGAGACTTTGAGCGCGACAATGAGAATTCGGCCGCTGTGTGGCATTACGTAGGAGCGGATCCGGAAGAATTCGAAACCACCATGCACCGCACCTGTGGTACCGTGGCGATCAAAGATGACCTGCTATTCGTAGCCGACTTTAGCGGCATGTTCCACTGCCTGGACGCGAAGACCGGCGAATCCCATTGGACCTACGACATGTTCGCCGCTTCCTGGGCGTCGCCCTTGATCGTAGGCGACAACGTCTTCATCAGCGACGAAGACGGTGACATTGCCATCTTCAAAGTCTCCAGGGAACAGGAGATGGTTGCCGAAATCAACATGGACAGCGCTGTCTACACAACTCCGGTCGTGGCTAACAACACGCTGTTCATCGCCAATCGCAATCGGCTGTACGCGATTCAGGAAGGCGCTCAGAGCGATCCAGTGGAGTAGCCAGAGTCAAAAATAGTCAGGCTTGCGAATGAGGTCCGCTTGGACCGAATCGCGGGCAGAAATATTCAAGCCGGTTTGGGCTTCCAAGCCGGCTTCTTTATTGCAGAGTGTGGCATGAATCTGCGAGTCGTGTATTCGAGTATGGCACGCCCTGCAATTTATTACGGATAACATTTTAGCTTTTGACATATTCGCCGATCGCTCCACGATCGTAGCGCCTTGTCCGGAGAACGCATCGATCGCGGAGCGAACGGCGATTTTCGATCCTTCGTCTTTTCTAACAATGCTTTCATCCGAATCTTAGGGATCGAAACAGAATGACGGGCTTTGTCAAGCGTTTCTGTTCTCGGTCGATATGTTCGCAGAACGGTAAAGCTCCGAGTCTCGAACCGGAACCTCATGCTGGATTTCAAAACTCTTTCCCACCGATAAAGGTCTTTTCATGACGAGGCCACTGGATGATTGGTTTGGACTATCGTCAACGGATGCGAATCGCATTGCCACTTCCGGTGATGGCCCCCAGGGTCAACTGAGTCTGACGGATGAGATGCTGCGGAATTGGCCCAGCGGCGATCTGTTCGGGCTGACACAAAACGCGGGCATGGGCTGGGATCCACAGCAGATGGCCGGCCCGCAGTTTTTGCTGATGAGCACCATGGGAGGTATGCGTGGGGAGAATGGGCAGCCCATTGCATTGGGATACCACACGGGCCACTGGGAGGTCGGGCTGCAAGTCCGAGCGGCGGCTGAGACAATCACGCAAGCCGGTGGAATTCCCTATGCGGCCTATTGCAGTGACCCCTGTGACGGCCGCTCGCAAGGCACCACGGGCATGTTCGATTCGCTCCCCTATCGCAACGACGCGGCTGTAGTCATGCGGCGTCTCATACGCTCGTTGCCTACCGCTCGCGGTGTCATCGCGGTGGCTACCTGCGACAAAGGACTTCCCGCCGCCATGCTGGCACTGGCGGGCAGTCGGCATCTTCCGGGCGCCATTGTGCCGGGCGGAGTCACGCTGCCGCCCAAGCAGGGTGAAGACACTGCCAAGGTACAAACGATCGGCGCCCGCTACGTTCACGGCGAGATCAGTTTGGAAGAAGCTTCGGCTGCTGGCTGCCGTGCCTGCGGCAGCCCCGGAGGCGGCTGCCAATTCCTGGGTACGGCCGCAACCAGCCAGGTGGTCGCGGAAGCCATGGGACTGACCGTGCCGCACGCCGCCCTGGCTCCCAGCGGACAAAGTGTGTGGCTGGACATGGCCCGTTATGCGGCCGAATCGGTGATGGAATTGGCACGACGCAAGCTAACGCTCTCCGATATTTTGACTCAAGATTCGATCTCCAACGCCATCGCAGTCCATGCGGCGGTAGGCGGCTCGACCAATCTGCTGCTACACATCCCGGCCATCGCCCATGCCGCCGGATTGCAACGGCCGACAGTGGATGATTGGAGTGACGTCAATCGCCGTGTGTCCCGCTTTGTCGACGTTCTGCCCAACGGTCCGGTGAATCATCCTACGGTTCAGCTGTATCTTGCTGGGGGAGTACCGGAGGTCATGTTGCATCTGCGGGAACTGGGCGTGGTGAACTGCGAATGCAAAACCATTATCGGCAAGACCTGGAATGAGATACTCGACGCATGGAAAGCCAGTCCGCGACGGGCCGCGCTACGTGAACTGTTGTTGCAACGAGACGGGGTTGACCCAGATCAAGTCATCCTGCCGCCTGCCCAGGCCAAGGCTGCCGGCATGACCAGTACGGTCGTGTTTCCCTTGGGCAACCTGTGCCCCGAAGGATCCGTGATCAAAGCCACCGCCATCGACCCATCGGTAGTGGATGCCGACGGTGTCTTTCGGCATACCGGCCCCGCCAAATTCTTCACCTCTGAGAAGGACGCCATCGCGGCCATCAAGGGGCAGGGGGATCGCAAGGTTGAAGCCGGCGATGTACTCGTCTTGGCTGGTTGCGGTCCGATGGGTACGGGCATGGAGGAGACTTACCAGCTGACCTCGGCCCTCAAGTACATTCCCTGGGGTAAGCACGTTACCGTGCTGACCGACGCCAGATTCTCGGGAGTCAGCACCGGTGCATGTATTGGTCACGTTGGACCAGAAGCCCTGGCCGGCGGGCCTTTGGGTAAGGTCCGCGACGGCGATCGGATCGAAGTCATCATCGACCGCCAGCGATTGGAAGGTTCCGTCAACCTGCTGGCCGACGATGCGGACGCGTTACTGGAACAACGCGAACCTCATCCCGACTTACGGCCCCACGAAAAACTGCCGGACGACACTCGTCTATGGGCAGCCTTGCAACACGTCGGCGGAGGAACTTGGGGCGGATGCGTTTACGACGTCGATAAGATCATCGCAGCCCTGCGAGAAGCACGGTGAAGCATTTTGCTTTTGGATTTACAAGCACGCAGCGCCAGCCAGTGTGTACTCGATGGCGACTGAAACTCACTTGCTCGCGCGTCGTACTTATATTTTCGGGCAAGCCGCTTGAACAAAGTGCTTCACAGCGTTGCCCTGCGGGCCGATTCCCCGTCCCACTCTAAGCCCATCTAGCTGCTTACTGCTTACTGCTTACTACTTACTACTTACTACTTACTACTTACTACTTACTACTTACTACTTACTACTTACTACTTACTACTTACTACTTACCACTTACCACTTTCCACTTACTACTTGCTACTTACTACTTACTACCTACTACTTACCACTTACTACTT
>JANSWS010000322.1 GCA_024743355.1 bacterium | reverse complement strand
TCTTTTTTCCCTTGGTGTCAATGCCGATAAGTCCTGAAAACGTCAAGGCTTACATCAATTCATCGGCCTCAACCTGGCGCTGTCCAGCTAGGCTCTCGGGCCGGGTACTATACCACCAAAATTCATGGGATCGCCTCGATTCCGGGTACCACGATCCGGGAGGTTTCGCCTAAAATTTGATGCCAAAATCGGATGCGAGTTGGCACAACCCCGAAGGAGCCGCTCCTAACTCGAAGCTGTTGCAAAGGATTTCGAAGTGGATTCGATTGAATCAAAGCTGGTTGCTCAACTAGGACGGAAGTTTGGGCAGCAGCCCGATTTGGACGACCGGCTGTCATATATCGGAGTGGACTCCGTCGGTATGGCCGAGTTAACAGTTGAAATTGAGAAGGAATTTGGCATCAAGGTGGCCGAGGACATATTTAGCGTGGACACCGTGCGCGAATTGGCAGCTTATATCCGTCAACGGCAGAGTACGGCCGCATCGAGCTAATTAGAATAATTTTGCATTTCAAATCATCTAGGAATTTCAACTCCATGTCTGCATTTGCTGGAAAAAAGGGATTGATTCTGGGCGTCGCCAACGAGAACTCGATCGCCTGGGCCATTTCCAAGTTGATTCTCGAACAGGGAGGCGAATGCGGTTTCACTCATTTGCCGGACCGGCCGGAGGACGATCGCAAGAAGAACCGACGTCGTGTAAGCAAACTGACGGATGCATACGAAAACGCCAAGTTTTTGATTCCTTTGGATGTTCAGGATGATGAGAATATCCGAGCCGCCATGGAGACGACGCGCGAACAGTTTGGGAAGATCGATTTCTTGCTGCACTCGATCGCATTTGCCGATCGAGATGACCTGGGAAGAGACACAATTGAGACAAGCCGGGATGGTTTTAAGTTGGCAATGGACGTCAGCGTGTACAGCTTGATTGCGGTGTGCAACGCCGCCAAAGATTTGTTTAACCCGGGAGCAGCTGTAGCGGCTATGACCTATTTTGGCGGAGAGAAATGCGTTCCCGGCTACAACGTAATGGGCATCTGTAAGGCGGCTTTGGAAGCGTCCGTACGGTATTTGGCTTACGATCTTGGTGTGCGGGATGTTCGGGTCAATGCTCTGAGCGCGGGACCGATGCGGACTCTGGCCGGCCGGGCCGCGGGCGTGGATGGCATGTTACGCTTGTACGAACTGATGGCACCTTTAGGTCGCAATGTGACCCACGAAGAAGTTGGGCAAACGGGAGCCTTTCTGCTGGGTGATGCGAGCAATGGGATCACCGGTGAAGTCTTGCACATCGATGGTGGCTACAACATGATGGGCAGTCCCGGACGTCTGTTGGAAAAAGTGAACCCAGCCGCGGTTGGAGCCAACTAGTAAGGCACTCGGCTTGAACCTATCCGAAAACCGAAGAGAACTTTGGCTAACGCCGAAGGGCAGATGGTTTTCGGATTGGTTCCTGGTTCGGCTTGGGCTCAACAATTCTTCCGCTCCATGTGGAATCGGTCTTGGCGAGTGCGGAATGCGGTTTCGGTTTCAGCTGCGGATGCTGCATAGCTTGGCTCTGCTGGCTGGGTTGTCTTGCTTTTACGCGGCAAAGGCATTGTCCGCCGACCCCGAGGTGATCGTGCTGGGCATTGCCCAAGATGCAGGATTCCCTCAAGCCGGATGTCGCAGGGATTGCTGTGCGCTTGCATGGAGCGATGCCGAGAAGCGGAGATTTTCAAGCTGCCTGGCGATTATCGATCCCGACACCAAGCAACGCTGGCTGTTGGATTGCACGCCAGACTTTCGCGACCAATTAAGGCTTCTGGATGAGCTTACGCCTTGGACGCCGGCGGCTCATTTGGACGGAATCTTCCTGACGCATGCACACGTAGGGCATTATCTAGGCCTTGCTCAATTGGGACGTGAGGTGATAGGAGCCCGTGGAGTTTCCGTCTATGCGATGCCGCGAATGAAATTCTTTCTGGAAAGTAATGGTCCCTGGGATCAACTGGTTGAGCTGAAACAGATTGAGATCGTAAGACTCCAGGCTGGTACACTTCAAGCGTTGAATGATCGGATAAGTATCACGCCCTTTCTTGTTCCGCATCGCGATGAGTATTCCGAGACCGTTGGCTTCGAAATCGTAGGGCCGAACAGAAAGGTCATTTACCTTCCGGACATTGACAAATGGAAGCGATGGGAAGTCGACATCAACCAGGTCGTCCAACAGGCGGATCGAGCTTTTTTGGACGGTACTTTCTATGACGGGGCGGAATTGCCGGGGCGGGACATGACGGAGATTCCTCACCCGTTCATTGTGGAGAGCTTACAGAGGCTTTCTCCACTAGCTGATTTTGACCGCAACAAGGTCTTCTTTTTGCATCTCAATCATACCAATCCGCTGCTCCATGAGGGCTCCGCCCAGCGGCAGGGCATCTTGGAGAAAGGGTTCCACGTTGCGGAGCAAGGCAGCAGCTACAAGCTTTGACGATTGAGGGCAGCGGGCAATTGATGGACCTTGCGGAAATCGCAATTTGTGAGAAATTCCGTCAAATAGCGTGGAAATCAGCGGCGGTTTGCGACCATAATCTAAGGCCCGCCTGGAATATGCACTCGACCCGAGCTGACGCCACATGTGTGTGCGTTGAGGTCCTGGGCATGGAGATCCTTCAGCTTGGCCGGCCAAGCTCCTGCCTTAGCTTGCTTGCCAAGAAAGATCGTGAGGATGACCTGCTGGACGGATCGGTTTCACCCTTTTGGGATCGCTCTCGCTCGACTGAGATCTTGCTCAAGTCGAGGTTTGTATTAGGAACCAATCCGAAAACCGAAGAGAACCGCGGCTAATGCCGACCGGCTGATTGTTTTTGAATTGCTTCCAAGCATAGACTGGTTGCGGTCGCACAACTAACTACTGTTTCCGAGAATGAAGATGTTCGCATTTTGGAATGGTGCACGGCGGTCCGTGGGCGTGTATCTACTGTCCAGTTTGATGGTGCTGACGGCGCTACATTTCCAGGTGACGTTGGCCGATGAGCCGCCGGCAGCATGGGGGCGTTTCCGCGGCCCCAATGGCGGCGGAATCGTCGAGCATTGCAACTACGCGTTGCCGTGGCAAGAATCCGATGTGGCGTGGAAAGTGGATCTGCCTGGTCGTGGCAATGGTTCACCGGTAGTCCACGGTCGACAGATTTTCATCATGAGCGCCGACCCGGATTCGGCTCAGAGATTCTTGCTTTCGTATGACTTGGCAACCGGAAACGAAATCTGGAAGAAGAGCTTTGTCTCGACTCCCCATCATCTGCACGAACGGAGCAGTTATGCGTCAAGCACGCCCTGTGTTAATGAACATGCCGTTTACTTTGCATGGGGCGCCCCCGACGGTGTCCTGCTGAAAGCCTTTCAGCATGATGGCCAGGAGATATGGTCGCGGAACTTAGGGTCCTTTGTTAGCCAGCACGGATTCGGTGCTTCACCAGCTCTGTATGGGGGCAAGTTGATTCTGGTTAACAGCCAGCAGGCAGAGCAGCTGCCTCCCGGGCAGCCCCCCGGTGAAAGCCGTGTGACTGCCTTTGATCCTTTGACTGGAGAAGTGTTGTGGGAGACAGTTCGAACCGCCACCAAGGCTTGTTATGGTGTGCCCGCGCACTATCAGGCTCTCGACGGGCGGAATGTACTGGTGTTTGCGAACACAGGCGAAGGTCTGTATGCACTCGACTTGGAGACCGGTGAGCCTTTGTGGAACAAACGGGTCTTCGGCAAGCGTTGTGTCTCGTCCCCTGTGACGGTGGCTGGCTTGGCGATTGGTACGGAAGGTTCCGGGGGCGGCGGAAATATCCTGTGGGCTGTGGATTTGGAGGGTGAACATGCTGTCAAATTTAAAATCACCCGCTCCGCTCCCTATGTTCCAACTCCCGTTGCCAAGGATGATCTGCTTTTTCTGTGGGGCGACAATGGAATTGTCAGCTGCGTGGAATTGCCCGGCGGAGACGTCGTATGGAGTAAGCGCATTGGCGGCAATGTCTCGACTTCCCCAGTCATTGCAGGCGACAAGTTAGTCGGTATTGCCGAGGATGGAACGCTGACGGTATTGGCAGCCTCTCGTGAATTTAAGAATCTCGGATCGCTGGAACTCGGTGAGACGACACGCGCGACGCCGCTGGTGGCGGAGGACTACATGTTGGTCCGCACGAATTCACGATTGCTCTGCATCGGTAAACCGCAGTAGCCAGAGCCCGAACTAAGGACTGCTTGCTTCGATTGCCTCGCGAGTTCTAGCCTGCGGCATCCGCGAAACCGCCACAGGCTTGAAAGCAGACGAGCGCTTGGCGTGTCTGCAGTACATCGTGCACGCGGAGTATCTGGATGCCTTTCTGGGCCAGTAAGAGGCTGATGGCAACGCTGCCCGTAGTTCTTTCAGAATTCTTGTCGCCGATCAACTTTCCGATAAAGCCCTTGCGTGAATGGCCAATCAGGATCGGACGTTGGAGTCCATGAAAGCGTTCGGCATGAGAGACAAGCTCCAGATTATGCTCGTGCGTTTTGCCAAAACCAATGCCGGGATCCAGGCAAATCCTTTCCGGATCCACTCCCGCCTGAAGCAGGGCTTGGTCTCGCTGGCTTAGGTAATGGTAGATGTCGTCCAGGACATTTTGGTAGCTGGGATGGTCTTGCATGGTTTGCGGAGTGCCTTGCATATGCATAGCGCACACTCCGGTTTGGCTGTGGACTGCCAGCGGCAGCATTTCGGGATCGGCGGTCAATCCCGTGACATCATTGATGATTTCCGCTCCCAACTCGATTGCGGCTCGGGCCACTTCGGCCTTGGAGGTATCAATGGAGATCGGGGCGCTCACGCGTCCCTGCAACGCCTCGAGAACCGGCGCCACCCGCGAAAGTTCATCTTCGGTTGAGACAGGCGTGCTATAGGGACGTGTACTCTCACCACCGATATCCAGAATGTCAGCCCCGTCGTCTTCGAGCCTCAACGCGTGTTCAACGGCCAGTGAGGGTGAAAAGAAATGCCCGCCGTCCGAGAAACTGTCTGGCGTGACGTTGATGATCCCCATCAAGGCCGGAAGGGGACCAAACTGAAGGCTGCGATGGCGCAACTGCCAATGCAGGCAGCGGCTTGGTGAAGCAGCTTCGTCGGTCGTTTTCACCTCTTGCAGTTCCTCGACTGTGTATTCAGGGGCTGTAGAGCGCTAAGGCTGGAAGCGGCCTATTCCTGGATCCCCAGACGCTTCTGCGCGGCTGCCATTGCCTGCCCCATTCGAAAGGCCCATAAGGCGATTTCCTCGCGCTCTGATTCCGTATCTGGCACGGTTGGCTGTTTGTTGATGATGGCTTGCATGGCTAGTCCGGCAAACCACTTCACGTCACTGGCGCCTTCGCAAGTAGCGTCTTTAGGTACGGGGTACATTCGATTGGACATAGCACTGTCTCCGAAGGCGGGAATTCTAAAGGTGAGATAGTTACGGCAGAATTTTGATTGAGCTGAGGTCACTATCTTAGTTTTGCTTGGCTTACAGTGCGAGTCCGTCCCGCCTCGATTATGGATGCCAATTGCTTTTTCAGGCGTTCGGCGATCTCCGGATTTTGGTCCGCGACATCGTAATTCTCGGCAGGATCCTTGCCGAGGTGAAACAGTTGGAATTGGGGCACGTCGGTGTTGCTTAGTTCCTGCTCTACGACAACATTGCGGGCGGACCTTTGGTCATAGCGGTGAAGCTTCCAATCTCCCGCCCGGATTGCATAGGTGCCGTTGTTGCCATTGTTTTGCTGCACCAAATGGTCGCGTCCTTGGGCGCCTTCAACGCCCAGCAGTGCGTCCAGTACATCGAGGCTATCCAGGCAGTCGTCGTTCGGCACGGGCTGACCCGTCAGGCGGGATAGGCTGGTTGCCATGTCGATGGTGCAGACCACTTCGTCGCTGACTCCGGGCTTGATGCGTCCGGGCCAACAAGTAATGAATGGCGTTCGCGTTCCACCCTCATACACACTGTACTTGCCACCGCTAAGCTTGCCGGCTGCCCGGTGATTGCCGATCTTTTCGATGGCTCCATCCTGGTAGCCATCGTCCAGTACGGGGCCATTGTCCGAACAAAAAACGATCAACGTGTTTTCGGTCAAGCCGAGACGCTCCAAGCACTTTACAAGCTCGCCCACGCACCAATCGAGTTGCATGATCGCATCGCCGCGAAACCCAAGTTGCGTCGCTCCTTGAAAACGCTCGTGAGGCATTCTGGGCACGTGAATGTCATGCGAAGCGAAGAATAGAAAGAACGGATTGTCTTGATTTGACTCGATAAAACTCACGGATTGTTCAACCCATTTGTCCGCGAGATCTTCGTCTCGAAAGCGGGCCGCATGGCCGCCGGTGTAGAATCCAATTCGGCTAATGCCATTGTGGATGGTCGCGTTGTGCCCGTGGGACCAATCCATCTTGAGAGTATCCCGGTGCGTAATTCCGGTTGGATGATCGGGGGCTGGCTTTTTATCGCCGACCCACAGCGGGTCTTGAGGATCAAGATTCAGCACGCGGTGGTCTTTGACGTAGACCTGAGGCACTCGATCATTCGTGGTTGGAAGCAGAAAGCAAGTGTCAAATCCAATCTCCAGCGGTCCAGGCTTCAGTTCATGATTCCAATCGGGACCTGCTGCACCGCCTAGCCCCAGGTGCCACTTTCCAACGACAGCCGTCTTATACCCGGCTTGCCGAAGCTGAGATGCAACGGTGGCAGTCCCGGGCTGGATAATGGCAGGCGCATTGGGTGGGGCGATTCCGGTGCGTTCACCACGAAATGCATAGGTGCCGGTAAGAAAGGAATAACGCGTGGGAGTGCAGGTAGAGGCGGAGCAATAGCCCTGCGTAAACCTCAGGCCGCGCGAAGCCAATGCATCGATATTGGGTGTTTCCAGGGCTTCGGCACCGTAACAAGAAACATCACCGTAGCCCAAGTCATCGGCCATGATCACGATGATGTTTGGCTTCTCTGCCGAATGCAATGGTACAGCCAAAACCAGCAACAACAGGCTGCACAGAAAGTGGGTGAATAGCTTCATCGATGTGCTCCGAGGAGGGAGGAGACGCCCAGGCCCGCGGAAAACGGGCTGCGTTTCTCTCATTGTGAGGATCAAAGACAAGAGGTGTTTTGAGCTGCATATGATAGCAGAAGTCGACGCAAGTTTTGCTTCATGATGCAGCAGCGGCAGTTACGGGAACCACGATTCCCCAAGGACACATTTATCAGCGTCCGGAAGATATGCTTCACGGGCGGAATTCCGGCAGTTGCTTCTCCAGTGCGAACAGCCGCTCGTCGGCAATACGTAGCCGCCGGCTCACTTCGCGTCCCATATTCATCATGAAGATGGCGTACTGCTCCAGATCGTGTTGGTACAGTCGATAGAGACAGCGTTGTGGAATTTCCAGTGCCAGGCAGTCCATTGCCGCGCGAACCGAAGCGGACCGAGGCATCAAGTCGATCAGAGACATTTCTCCAAAACAGTCGCCTGCATGGAGTTCGCCGAGTGGGATCACCTGTTCCTGCCAGAGGCGTTCAATTGCCACGTTGCCCGACCTTAGGATAAACAGGGACTCACCAGGATCACCCTCACGAAAGAAGTAGGTCCCGGAGGGTTGCTGCAGCTCTCTACCAGCACCCAGCACGAGTTCCAGGGCGGGACGATTCATGCCGCCAAATACCGCCATCTTTCTCAGTAATTCCACGTCGTCGTTCAGCATGACCAACCTCCCTGGGCCCCCTGCATGATTGGGAAGAAGCCTAAACGAAAACCCAAAGCCCCGATGCGGAAGTGTCTAATTTTCCTGTATTGCCTGAATCCCCTACGTGCAACACCCCGATCTCACGAACATCTTGACCTGCAAACTGCCTTCCGTGTAATTTCCCGACCCATGTAGGTCTGCGTTCTCAGCCAGTCCCTACATCAAGATTTTAAACATCGATGCGTAGCGGCGTCCAATCTTGTGCCAATAAGTTTTGAAGCGACGCTCCATCAGGCCTATTCGCAGGCTCAAATTAACTCTCGGTCAAGGATGACCCTCAATGCAGACAAATGGTGTCCAGGCTACAGATGCAATTCCAAACGTTCCCTTGTTGGATGTCTCACGGTCGAATCAAGAGATTCGTGAAGAAGTCCTCCAGGCATTAGCAGAGGTTTACGATAGCGGGCGATTCTTATTCGGCCCGGCCGTCCAGGAATTGGAGGCAGAGGTGGCCCGGATCTCAAACACGCGCTTCGGAGTGGGTTGCGCGTCGGGCAGTGATGCTTTGTTGCTGTCATTGATGGCGTTGGGAGTGACGGCAGGTGACGAAGTCATCGTCCCGAGTTTTACATTTTTCGCGACTGCCAGCTGCGTCAGTCGCTTGGGTGCCACACCAGTGTTTGCGGACATCGATCCGCGGACTTACAACATCGACCCCAACGATATTGCCGCAAAGATTACTGGCCGCACACGAGCCATTATTCCCGTTCACTTGTTCGGGCAGGCAGCGCCTATGGATGTGATTTGCAAGCTGGCCGCCGAACATGAGATACCGGTCGTTGAGGATGCGGCCCAAGCCATCGGCGCGGCTTATTACGGCCGTCCCGTGGGAAGTTGGGGGCAAGTCGGATGTATCAGCTTCTACCCCACCAAAAACCTTGGTGGTATGGGTGACGGTGGTATGTTGACCACCAATTGCGATATATTGGCGGACCGCCTGCGGCTGTTGGCAGGCCACGGCATGCGTCCTCGCTACTACCATTCCGAGATTGGTATCAATAGCCGGTTGGATACCTATCAAGCCGCCGGGCTGATGGTGAAAATCAAGCGTTTGCAGGGCTATACACTCGCTCGGCAAAAAAACGCGCAAAACTACATCCAACTCTTTCGAGATCGTGGATTGGCTGTTTCCGAAATGGTGGAGATGCCCTACGTCGATAGCTCGGCACATCACGTTTGGAATCAATTCAGTCTGCGTGTTCGCGACGGGCATCGCGATGGAATGCGGCAATATTTGACGCAGCAGGGCGTGGGTACTGAAGTGTACTATCCTGTGCCCTTGCATCTCCAGGAATGCTTCCAGGATCTCGGGTATAGCACTGGTTACCTGCCACACACCGAGCGGGCGGCCAAGGAGATCTTGCATCTGCCGATATTTCCCGAGTTGACTTTCGACGAGCAAGCCAGGGTGGTCGATTGTGTGGCAGCCTACTGTTCTCAAGCGGTGCGAGCGGCAGCTTAAGAATTTAGTCCTGGCTACATACCCGTATCAGGCTGGTTGCGAGCCTTTCGAAGGGAATTGCACACGGGCGAAAGGCTTGCTTGCGTCATGTTTTCGAACGCGCTCATGCCCCGAAGGCACGAGCGCAGTCGGTTCATGAATTGCCCGTGCTGAAAAGACTCCCGACATTCTCATGAGATTTGGCAGCCTTTCTCCCGGGTACGCAGAATCTGCAAACCACCCGCGGTATCACGGTTCGCACCCCTACGAGTCGCTTGGTTGGGTCGCCTCCGTCCC
>JANSWS010000319.1 GCA_024743355.1 bacterium | reverse complement strand
GTCAGAACTTGGGAGAGTCATGGATACTTCGATTGCGTTCAGCCATTAGTGAAAGGCAGCGAGCTGGTAACTAGAAGACAATACACGGGCGAGCCCGTACCACACTACGGGAGTCGTTATAGTTGGTGCTGCCTACGGCATAACGCCCCAAATTTTGCTTGCGCGCTCACGCTATCTCCTTCTAGCCAACCGAAAGGAATCTATCGGATAATAGGGCGGGCTGATCAGCGTTGACATTACCACATCGACTCCTTCCCCAAGTCGATTCCCCAGGCGTCCAGCACCAAGCTTGGAACGACGCCAGTGCTTGCCCGATCATCGGCCCAGCTGATCATCTCTGGTTTCTTTGCCGCTTCGGTACACAGGCGACTGGCGTGGGGCATAATGCCGACTCGCCCCAGGTCTAGCCGATCCGAGTCCCAACAAGTCTGGATGGTCGCGTCGGGATGACTCCGTTCATGCGTATGGCCTGCGCAAGCCCGATACAGCAGCCGAAATTCATGATCGTCCAATTCGAAGCTTCTGCCGCGCAGTTCGGCGGCGAACTCGGCGGCGCGGGGGCCATGCTCGGGATCGCTGCTTTCGTTTAACCGCCGCGAGTCGTGCAGGACGGCGAAGAGGGAAACTACTTCGACATTGGCGCCGGTTTCACTAGCCAGCTTCAATCCATTTTCAAGGACCCGGGCCCAGTGCGCGACTCCATGGCACCCACGTAGTGGGAGAGCATAAGTTTCCAGGATCGCTTCTACGATGTGTTTGAGGTTCATGTCCCGATTGTAGCCAAAGCCTGAGAAGCGGTCGTAGCCGTTGGTCTCGCAACCGCATTGGGCTGGCTTAGGCCAGCGCGAAAGAGCCTAGGCTTTGACCGTACCAGCCCCTTTGCGCCGTCGCTAAACACGGTCAAGCCATTCCGAGGAGTCGCGTCCACCAAACATGATGGCAAAGATGACCACGATCTGGCTTTCGATTCTATAGTGAATTACATAGGGGAACCGCGATATCCTCATTGACCTCACCCCTCGCTCACCAACCGCAGCCCGTTCGGGGTTCTCTTCTAATTTTCCCACAGCCTCCTTGCATGTCGCAAGAAACTCCGCGCCAAGGCCTTTCCTCCGCTCCTCGTACCACTTTGATGCTTGGTCCAGATCGTCGATGACTTCAGGTCGAAAACGAACGGAGTAATTCATCGGCGATCTCGAAGACCGTCGAGGACCTGCTCCCAAGTCAAGAGTTCACACGGGTCCTTCTCGTGACGTTCAATTCGCCGCTGAAGTTCCTCGCGTTGCTCTTTAGAGATAAACACAGGTGCTTCAGCGTCGATGCTATTCCACAACGACTCGACGATTCGCAGTCGGTCCTTGATGGGCAGCGAGGTCAATTCCGATAGTGTCTGTTGGAGATCCATGTGCTCAACTCTACGATTGTGCGATCCGGGCGATTTTCTAGGTCCATTTTAACCTCGGTGTCGCTTGATTGTCAGTCACATGCGAATGACAACTTATCAGCCTATCGGGACGCCAGGAAACCGTGACTGGAGACCGGACGCAACCGCTCTTTCCCAGAGCCTTGGGGCGCGTTGGTGGCTGCCACCTCAGCAAGAAACAGCGACGAATCTCCCACAACTTACGCGCTTTGGGCTGTCCGACCGCGGGCTTAAAACGCGAGGAATTTGGCGTTATCCAATTGCTGTTACTGGCAAAATGCCTACCCTCCGTTAGATTTAGAATCTGCCTGCGCCGATCCTTCTTAAAAACTCTGCCCCGCGCTCTAATCATCGGCAATCTCAAAGTAGTGCAGCTTCGACTCGGCCGTCGCGTCACTTTTTTCTACAACTCTGCTTTCACCATAAGATCAGGCTATGCCTTAAAACGGGTCTTTGAAAGTTCATCATTGGTTGCTTTGGGGTATCGCGCATGCTCTGATAATAGGCATGTATTTGTCGTCGCTCTTGCCGGGATAGTATCATTTCTGCTCTGCGATTTTGTCTTGTTGCCGGCCTGCTGATCGGTAGGTTGCTGAGCGAAAATGCTTTGGCGCAAACGCGAGTTGATGACTACTTCCGCATTACCGTTGTTGACGATGTGACCGGCCGGGGAGTTCCACTGGTCGAACTCAAGACAGTCAACAACATCCGTTACTACACCGACTCCGCAGGTGTTGTGGCCTTCTATGAACCGGGGTTCATGGAGCGCCAGGTGTTCTTTCACGTCCGTAGCCATGGCTACGAGTTTCCCGAAGACGGATTTGGATTCCGAGGCAAGAGGCTTCACGTGCAGGCTGGCGGAGAGGCCGTACTGAGTATCAAACGTCTGAATATCGCGCAGCGGCTATATCGCATTACCGGTGCGGGAATTTACCGCGATAGCCGATTGCTGGGTGACGATTGCCCCATCGATGAGCCGCTACTGAATGCAGACGTTTTGGGTTCGGATAGCGTGGTGACGACGACGTATCGCGGCAAACTGTTCTGGATCTGGGGAGATACCAACCGCCCCTCTTACCCGCTGGGGAACTTTCACGTTCCAGGGGCCACTTCCAAGTTGCCCGGACAAGGCGGACTCGATCCGCGACGCGGAGTCAACTTGGAATACTTTGTGGCGGAGGATGGATTCGCCAAACCTCTGGCCAAAATGCCAGGCACGGGGCCTACCTGGATTAATGCCCTGATCACGCTGGGCAGTGGCGATCGGGAACGACTCTATGCCAGCTATGTAAAGGTGCAGCCACCCTTGACGGTCTATGAACGCGGCCTGGCCAGCTTTGATGACGTGGCACAAGAGTTTGTGAAACAGACGCAATTCGAAATGGAATCGCCGCTGTATCCAGCGGGACACGCCTTCCTGCATCGAGATCAGGGCGTGGAATACGTCTACTTCGGCAATCCGTTCCCTTTGACACGAGTGCCTGCCACAGCCGAGCAACTGAGCGATTTGTCTGAGTACGAAACCTACACCTGCCTCAAACAGGGAAGTCGCTCGAGTCAGCTTGAGATCGAGAGAACCGACTCAGGCCCTAGCTATGCCTGGAGACGAAATACCATTCCCTTCACTCCCAAGCTGCAAGCCGAGTTGATCCAGGCCGGTAAGATGCGAGCCGACGAGGGACTGTTCCAAATGAAGGATGAGAATGGCAACGCAATCACCATTCACAGCGGTTCGGTGAACTGGAACGAATACCGTCGACGTTGGATCATGATTGGGCTTCAATCCTTCGGCACTTCGCCCTTGGGTGAGCTATGGTACGCTGAATCCGAAAATCTGGTGGGTCCCTGGCGCGAGGCCCGCAAGATCGTCAGCCACGATGCCTACAGCTTCTACAATCCCAAGCATCACCCCGTATTGGATCAAGACAACGGCCGGATCATCTTCTTCGAAGGCACTTACACCAACATGTTTTCCGGTAACCCGGATGAGACACCGCGTTACAACTACAATCAACTCATGTATTCTCTGGACCTGTCAGACCCACGCTTGCAACCATAGACTCCTACTGCTTGCCACTTCCCTCCCACGCTGCTTATGCATGGAACGGCCGATACGGATGTACCATTCGAGGAGTCGGCAACCATGGCGGATCAGCTGAAGCAACACGGTGTACGCAGCGTGCTGTTACCGATTGAAAACGGCGAGCACGGATTCGGCGGCGGCAATCACCAACAAATAGCGGAAGCCTACGACACCATGCGTGCGTTCATCATCGAACACCTCAGGCCGTAGCGAGATTGGCATAAAGAAAAGTAGACTCTCGATTGCTACCGCCATTGTCTACTGCAAAGCCCGTGTTTCTCAGCATGAATGGTCACATGCAAGCTCGATCTTTGAGGGCAAGCTTAGTAATGACGTAACATCGAAAGTTGCCGCTCGCTCTGCGATCGATGCGTTTTCAGGCCGAAGCGCCACGATCGCGGATCGATCGGCGACTCTAGATAGCGTCAATCGTCACCGTGGTGTAGCACCGCATCACACGCGCGGACAAGATACTCTTCGTAATCCCATTGGCCGCTGCCGCCTGTCTGGCGGGAAATGACCAGCCACGTTGCGGAAGTCTCGGCCGACAACCCAACCGCATTGATGATGCCGGCCCGCACCGTCGCTTCGTCACGCAGTATCGTCGACTGACGCTGATAGAGGAGTCCAAGTATCACCACCACGCCGTGCTCATCCCATGCGCGAATCAACCGTTCGACACGCTTAAGATAGCCTGGCCGCAATGTTCCATCCGGTTCAAACGCCGAGTTCACCGCCCCTTCGTATCCCGGCATCCCGCCCTGCAGACAGAGCGTAAACGCATTCACGCCACACGCGGCATAGTCGCCGATGCGCGCGACGGACTCCTCGGTATTCTTCTCCAAGTCAAACTCCACCCGTCCCCGGTCCTCAAACGTCGCATTGACCATCCGCACATTCATCAGCAGCCCTTCACAGGGCGTGTCGGCATTGGTCGGTTTGCCGTTGATGAACCACCGCGTCCCTTCGATGGTCACCTGGGCGTGTCCATCCGAGGCCAGACTCAGACCAATTGGAGCGCTTGCCAGGGCGACGAACACCGTCAAGACGACATGCAACAACCACTTCATGGCTTATCTGCTTTCATTTGTGTGACGCAGGATCCTGTGGTAGTCAGCTGCAGATCGGTATTTCAACGAAAACACCTCGTTCTCCGGATTGGTAGAGTCCACCCACGCCGCCGGATCCGTGCCATTCAGAAGCTGAATGGTTAGCTTGTCTCTGCCCAATTGCCATCGGTCAACTCATGGCCTGCGACCACCCGTCACGACGGGAATGAATTACTTGCTGCCAGCCGCTGAATTCTTTAACGGACCTCGCTACGAACCCCCGCCAGGCTCGCTCCGCAGCTATAACGGGCGAATCCCACGATAGATGCTGTGCTTTTCTTAGCTAACTAGGTGATCAAAAATTTCGGCTTGCTTCATCCCAGCGAGATGCACATTTCCGTCGCTCTGGCAATGGCGTCGATTAATGCACAAGATAGGGCATCCGTCGCAGATTTTGGCTTACTCCGCCTTGCGTTAACCGAGTCAGGTGTCCCACACCTGTGCGATTTCGTAGGTTGCGCAGACCGCGTGGTCCAAAACACCGATGCAGTTTGCGCGGACGGTGCAGCTGGGTGGGAAGCATTGCTCGTCTGGTACATTGAGTGACCGAAGTCGGTTCGACATTACGCACGAATCGAGTTGGTTGCGAGCCGTCAAAATCGACCTTACAAGCCGCGGTGTCGGGACAAGGCATGGCAAAAGTGGCGAGTGTATAATCACAGTCTTTTGCAGCATTCATCAAGACGGACATCATGACCGACGTCACGCAGATTCTCTACAAGATCAAACAAGGAGAACCGAACGCGGCCGAGCAATTGTTTCCCCTGCTCTATGAAGAACTGAGGAAGCTTGCGGCAGCGAAGCTGGCAAATGATAGGCAAGGTCAGACGCTGCAGGCCACGGCTTTGGTGCATGACGCTTACATTCGGCTCGTGGATGTCGAGAAGGTTCAGCATTGGGAATCACGTGGCCATTTCTTTTCAGCTGCCGCAGAAGCCATGCGGCGAATCCTTGTCGAAAATGCTCGTCGGAAGGGGCGCGGCAAGCACGGAGGTAATTGGCAAAGAGCAGACAAAGAACTTGATTTGTTGGCGGTCGGCGGCGCAGATCCACTCCTTATTATGGCTATTGACGAAGCCCTAACGCGGCTCGCTGTGAAAGCGCCCCGACGGGCCGAGTTGGTTAAATTGAGGTATTTTGTCGGCTGTACTATCCCCGAGGCCGCCGAAATTCTTGGGATTTCAGCATCGACCGCCGAGGACGATTGGATTCTCGCCAGAGCTTGGTTGCGCCGTGAGTGGCTTCGTGGTAACGAATCTGAGCATTTTGAAGAAATTTGAAAAAACTTCCGGGGGCTCGGGCCAGTGGCGTCGCATTGATTGATGGAGAATCAATAACTATGACCAAGACGCCAATCCATGAAACCGAGGTCTTTCAGGTCGCCGTCAAGCTGGCACCGGATCAAAGAGCGGTTTATCTCAATCAGGTATGCCATGAGAACCCCACGCTGAGGCGTGATGTGGAATCGCTACTTCAGGCCCACGATGGCAATGGAAGCTTTCTCGATCAGCCTGCCCTGATCGTTACTGCTTCAATAACGCCCCGTGAAACGCCAGGCTCCATGATTGGACCTTACAAAATTCGCGAACAGATTGGTGAGGGTGGATTTGGCGTCGTTTATGTTGCGGAACAAGAACGTCCGATCCGCCGAAAGGTAGCCTTGAAGATCATTAAGCCCGGCATGGATTCCAAAGATGTGATTGCCCGGTTCGACGCTGAACGCCAGGCACTTGCCATGATGGATCATCCCAATGTGGCGAAGGTCTTGGACGCCGGAACCACAGACCAAGGTCGGTTGTACTTCGTGATGGAGCTGGTGCAAGGCCTCTCCATCAGCGAATTCTGCAATAAGAACCGCACTACAACGCGGCAGCGACTGTTGTTGTTGGCGGACGTGGCTCGGGCAGTGCACCATGCACATCAGAAGGGGATAATCCATCGCGACTTGAAGCCGTCGAACGTGATGGTTACGCTTCACGACGGAAAACCGGTCGTCAAAGTGATTGATTTTGGCATTGCCAAGGCGCTCAATCAACGAATCTCGGAACGCTCGATTTACACGGCTTATGGCCAGATGATAGGCACGCCAAGTTACATGAGCCCCGAACAGGCCGAATTGAGCGGTCTGGGCGTCGATACTCGCAGTGACATTTATTCTCTAGGGGTGCTAGCCTACGAACTGCTGACGGGGCAAACACCACTCGATGCGAAGCGCCTGCGCGAAAGTGCATATGCAGAGATACTGCGCATCATTCGCGAAGAACAACCGCCGCGGCCTAGCCAGAAAGTCAGCACGCTGGCCGAACAGGCAACGGCTTTGGCTCAGCAGCAGCAGACGGATCCAGAGCAACTGCGTCGCGAGCTGTCGGGAGACATCGACTGGATCATAATGAAATGTCTGGAAAAGGATCGATCTCGTCGCTATGAAACAGCCAATGCGCTGGTTCGCGATATCGAACGCTATCTACAGGATGAACCCGTCGAGGCTTGTCCTCCCAGTTTCTGGTATCAGGCCAGCAAGTTCTCGCGCAAGCATCGATCTCTGATCAGCACCACGGCCGCATTTACATTGCTGTTGCTGACGGCCACGGGAATCAGCGGATGGCTGGCGCTACACGCCCGACGTTCAAGCCAGTTAGCAGAACGTGAAGCGATCAAGGCGCAGGAAAGTCTTAAGGAAGAAACACACCAGCGCGAGTTAGCAGCGCAAAGCGAGGCAACGTCCAAGGCAGCCCAAGACCAGCTACGGCAATCGCTCTACGCATCGAAGTTGAATTTGATCCAATCTACTTGGAGTCAACAACAATTCGGTCAAGTGCAATCGCTGCTCGATTCCGCCCGACCAGCACCAGGCGAACCTGATCTGCGAGGGTTCGAGTGGTACTATTGGCAGCAGAAACTGCGAGGCGGTATTTCGAGCACTCAGAAACTCGCCAGTCCAATTGAAGCGCAATGCGTGCGTTACGGGGCCTCTGGAGAAAGATTGTTTTCCGGTCGCATTCAGGTTCAACCAAGTGACGAAAATGGCGTTCCGAAGGACCCGAGTCAGGCCGCCAAAGTACAAATTCAAATCTTTGATGGAGAAGGTGGCAAGCCCGTTGCTGAATCGATTCGCGAAGTCAGCGCGATGCCCAATCGCTATGTAAACAGCAGATCAGATTCGCCAGTTTGGTACTCCTTTGAGGACTATCAGGTAAGCGAGGATGCCAGTCGCTGTGCGATCTACTTCGACAAAGACGAATCATCGCACCTGGTCGTATTCGACTCTGAGACAGGCGATGAAGTGATGGGAAAAGCAATTCCAGAGACGATTGTCGGGCTGTGCTTCACCGGAAACGCAAGTCGATTGGCAGCGGTCAGTCGTCCACGCGGTGGGATGGACGCTGAGGGTAGATGTCACGGCATTACCTACCATGTTTGGGATACAGCCACCGGCAATCTGGTCTACCAACATGCCGGCCCTGACCAGAACTGGGATTGGGCCTGGGTCGCGATGAGCCCGGATGGGCGCAGGATGTTGCGTTCGCGCGAGTTGATGAATCTCCCCGATTGGAACTCAACGCAACAGGGAATACTCGAAGTCGTCGACATGGATACCGACGAAGTTCGCTGGCAGCGCGAGTTTGAAAATTTCCATATACGCTGCCTTGCCTGGAGTCCTGATGGAAATTGGCTGGCAATGAGGTCGAGGGACAATTTTAGCGAACGCGAATATGTCCAATTACTGAATGTCGACACTGGCAAGACGCAAGCAGTCTTGCTGCATGACGCAGACGATCGATGGGACGCGTCCTATGTAGAATTGGAGTTTAGCAGGGACAGCAAATACGTCGCGTCGTTCTCGCAGCAATCGATCGCTCTGTGGAGTATCCCTGCGATTGCGAAGGATAACGATCAGGCACTTTCACGGGTGAGTCAGCTTGCGACGCTTGCCCATGCCGGAAGCGAGTTAGTAGGTATCACATTTTCAAGTGACAATAGAGAACTATTGGGAGCGACTCGCGAGTCGATCATTCGCTGGTCCAATACCGATTTAGTGGGCCAACAATTCACCACTTCGCCTCGCGATGTTAGTCCGTTCCCCAGCTTCATACTTAGTCACGACGGCTCACGTCTGGCGGTCGGAGAAGGAAACAACCTATCCATTTGGAATACGCAAGAACGATCGTTGATCTGCACGATCAACCAGCAAAGCGATCTTCGATCGCTAAGGCCCGTGTTCAATTCGAACGGTCGGCGATTGTTGACGCTAGACCCGGAGTCTGTGAGTCCGCGGACCTTCAGTTCGCAAGGGTATCCCTGTGTGTTCGATGCGGAAACTGGAGCACAACTGCGCCGCTTCGACACCAAAGTTTCCTTTGGAAGAATTGATCTTCATCCCAACGGACGCCAAATTGTCGCTGGTTTCGGTGAAGAAAGCCAAGGACCAGATGATCGATACCCCTCTCCGCGGCTGCTGCAGATTTGGGATGTTAATACAGGAGCAATGATCAAGTCGGTGCCATTGGAACCGGCTATGCAGTCGTCTTATCGTAACTTCCTCTATATTCGAGATGGCCAAGAGGTTGCTGTGGTGAAGGTCTCTTCCATCTCCGATTCAACTCTGCGTTATCCTTTTGGGTACAGCCTTCTCATCTATGATGGGCAAACGCTCGCATATCGGCGTACGATCACTTGTACACCTGGAGCGGAAATCAACATTGACCGAACACGTCAGTCCGTGGCGGAGTTTCTTGAAAGTGGTGATACCACGATCCGCAGCTTGGCTAACGGGGAAGTCGAAATTCACTTGGTTGCTTCGCAAAAAGCTGAACGACCTGGGGCGACTCGCGGTAGACTTGCGAAGACCCATGACGGAAGCCGGGTCGCAATAGTATCTCAACTAAGGCAGGGAACCAGGCACGCGTCGCAACGTGCGATGTGCGAAGTATCGATCTGGAATATGCAAACGGGCGAGAAG
>JANSWS010000604.1 GCA_024743355.1 bacterium | reverse complement strand
CTTGCCTTACTCGCAACTTGCGGGCTAACGAATCCTGGTGCAACTCCACGGATCCATCCTCGGCGGATCGCTCCAATTCTCGTGGGCTGACGCGCAAATAGACCAATTTTTGGCCTCGGCCACGATGATCTTGAAGCTGGTGAGATTCGACATACCTGCTGACTGCTGGGTAGAGTTGCTCGCTAACCAGCATGGACAGCGCGAAACGACGCAAGACCATTTCAATGCTGGGCTGCCAGTCGTACTGGTCGTCGGCAACGGAAATCAGTTCGCATGCAAAGGGCAATTGCTGGGTGTCGAGTTGCAGTTCCTTGGCCATCCGCGCACGCACGTCAGCCAGCCACTCAGGCAGATTGCCCGGTTGCTGTTGCAGGAATTCCAGCTGCGATTGCTCCTCTTCGAGCAAGCCGCGGATGTGCGTTAAGCGGCGGGCTTGTTCGAGTCGCTGCTGAGCAATGTCCGTGGAACGCTGAACGAGCTCGCGCTGGACTTCGGCCAAGGCGGAGGGCAGACGTTCGAAATCATGACGATCATTCAGGCTGTAACTGAGCCCGGCGGTTTTAATGGAGGCCAGCAATCGACTTCGTTCCCGCTTGGCTGCATGCAACAGAGTTTGCTGGGTTTGCAATTGGTGTGGGAGCTCCTTCAATCGCGCCCCACCCGTGTTCTCAATTTCGTTCTTCAGCGATCGTTGCCTGTCCTCCAGAGTCTCCAGTTCCTGGTCGAGTTCCCGCTTGCGATGCGCGGCCTTCTGTATCTCAGACTCATTGCCGCTCAATCGCGGCTTCAGCCAATCGACCATTTTGCGGCGGAAGAAACTGTCGGTGGCATCTAATTGCTGCTGATAGAGTGCCAATTCAGCGCTGAGTTTACTGAGTTTTTGGGAGGCGGCTTCGATGGGACGCAGCATCTCGACCTGCCGCCGCGCGCGGACCAGCGATTGATGGGCTTGGCTGAGCTGGGAGAAGTGGTTGAGTAGATTCTCAATGCGGTCCCGCCACGGCTTGGCTTCCAGCATGTGGTCGCGAATAAATCGATTCAGGCTTTGGATGTCCTTCACGGCCACGGTCTGATTAAAGATGTCCATGGCCTTGGCACGCATGTTGGTCTTGCGGGCTACCCAAGGGAAATACTCGCTGTATTTGCTGGTGGCCTTGAAGCCGCGATCGATCAACTGCTTGCGGATCTTCTCACCGCGACTCAAGCCGCTCAAATCGTCGGCAATACTCATCTCGCGATCCGCAAAACCATAGGTCTTGTCGACTTCGCCGTCGCCCAGCACTTGCAGCACCTGGACCACGGTAAAGGCATCCGAGTTGGAAGCTCGCTCGAAACAAGCCAAGAGTACCGAGTAATGCTTGTCGTGCGGGCGCAAGTAATCAACCACCGAGCCGACTTCTTCATCGCTGGATCTGCCACAAGCGCCACGGATATAGGTTCGCTCGTCGCGTTCGCGTTTCTTCGCGCCCGCGGCGACGTTGTAGTTGCGTACTCCCGGCTGCACCAGGAGGGTCAGCAAGGTATCGACCAAAGTCGACTTGCCCGAGCCATTCTGTCCCACCAGCAAAGCGGTTCGTCCGCTCAAGTCGAGGCTGTAGACTTGGCCTTTGCTACTGTCAAAAGTACCCCAGTTGGTCAGCTCGAGCTTCTTCAGTCGATAGCCTGGGTAGCGGTTTGGAATCCAGTCGATGTTGTCCATAGAAGTGCGTTACTGATTTTGCGCTTGATTGAGTATCTGTTGCTTGAGTTTTTCCAGCTCATCAACGGGTAGACGAGCCTTCAAGATGCGTCGGACTTCCCAGCAGCCAGGTGTTTCGCCGAAACGATTGACAAACTTTAGGCCTTCCAACTTGCGGAAAGCGGTTTCCAGGGTCTTCTGCAAACGCACTTCATCTTCGCTGCTCGGGAAAAATGTCTTCCAGCTCTCGAGCAACTCCGCTTGATCCACCACGCATCGATGGCTGTCCAAGTCTTCTTCTTCGAATCGTCGTAGATGCTCACGCAGCAAGATGCACAGCAAAGTGCTTTCGTAACCCAGCCTGGTACGTCGAAACAGTCTCGGCAGCGAGGCGTATTCGTCGGTCGCCTCGTCCTCGCTGAGCTGGCGAATGAAGGAAAGGCCTTCCGGCTCATCCACGATCAATAAGAGTCCAATTCGGGCAAAGTAATCCTTCAAAGCCGATTCGTGGCGCAAGACCAGATCCCAAGCTGCATCGTCGCTGTAAACGGCGCCCTGCAACAGGCGAACCGCAGCCAGACTCCAGTCTTTGTAGGCGGGCAAATTGTCGGTGACTGAATCCATCATGGCATTTATCAACTCTCTCGTTTTGTACTCATGTGCCAGACCAATTGGGCAGAACCTTTCTCTGCCGCTGACCACTTTGTCAACTTGATATGCGAGCAGCTTGACGTGCAGATAGCTTGGCGGATGACGAGCGTGAAGAGCGGGGCAGGAAGACCACATTCGGAATTCTTAAAGCCCTTCCAAAGCTTCCGGTGCGCCGAGCCGGAATGTCGACCGATTGCGTACGGTCGATGCGATGTCCATCGTCATAAGCAATCTGCAGGTAGCCCAAAATCTCAACCACGCCTGCTCGAATCGGGTAACGTTCGATCAACGCATCCAAAGAAATCTCAGTCTCGTTTTCCGTACAGGCCGAAATATTGCGTCGCATGGCTTGCCAATCCAAACGTTCCAGCGATGCCAGTTGCTCGAGCGCGACCTTCTGCTCGGACAGATCGACCGTCACCGGCGCGAGCTCGACTTCGTCAAAAGGATCCACAGCCGACCAAAACGGACGATCCATGGGCGACTGAATAGCCAATTCAATCTCCACCTCGATGCCCAGATCATCCGGCGGGTTCTCGGACCTCCGCGCGGCCTCCCCCAGAATGTCGCGTAGTACTTCGGTCAATTCCTGATGATGTCGTGTGGAGCGGGCGTCAAGCAGACGCCGCAGTGTGACCGACAGATGCTGCGTCGTCCGCAAGATCTTCTCTGCTTCGGCGAGCAAGGTCGGTACCATGTCACGCAATTGTGCAAGCGACTCCTGCTCACCGGCCAACTCCTGAATCTGTCCGAGTTCCTGGACCAGCTCCGCAATGCGATCCTGGCTTTCCGGCGAATACAGTAACTTGAGAAATTCAAAGAAACTTCGGCCTTGATCGCCGTGTTTCAACATGTCTTCGCTGTCTAGAGCGAATTGCAGTATGTCAGCTCGG
>JANSWS010000062.1 GCA_024743355.1 bacterium | reverse complement strand
GGGAAATTGTATCGCAATCGCGGGGCTGATAGGAAACGAGCGAATCGAAAAGTAGCGGCGGGCTGGCCACTGACCGGTACAAGCAAGCTGCAGGACCTCAGCCTGGTTCCGCAGACCCTGGAAGATTGCCATACGGTTCGGCTAGAGAACGCGGATTTCGATGAGGAAATCGTGAGTGGACCTAGTGAGCTTGTGAGCAAGGATCGAATGCTTGCGAAAAGAGTTGCCGCCTAGCCGAACTGACATCTGTTCGATACAAAGGATTGGGCAGGTTCGTGACACGCGGCAAGGCAACGGCAACGCGTCCAGCGATGCTTGGCGATTGTTGTGGGCCAGCGTTGGATAGTGGCTTTGGTCTGGTATTAACGATGCCGCTTTCGCCGCGTCACGCGTCCGGGATCAACAGTTGGCATCCCCAGAATCGGGAGAGAAAGATGGGAAGAGCGTTTGAGGTACGAAAAGCCTCGATGGCAAAGACGGCCGGTCAGAAGGCCAAGGTCTACTCCAAGTACGGGAAGCAGCTTTATGTCGCGGCCAAGAATGGGGGTGCCGATCCTGTGGCGAATGCGACGCTCAAGGCTCTCATCGACAAGGCCAAGCGAGATCAAGTACCTAGCCATGTGATCGAAAAGGCGATCGACAAGGCTAAGGGACTTGGTGGAGAGGATTACTCGCCTGCCCGCTATGAGGGTTATGGTCCTGGTGGCAGTTCAGTGCTAGTGGACTGTCTGACCGACAACCCCAATCGAACGATCACCGATGTGCGAAATTGTTTTACCAAGACCGGTTCAAAAATGGGTGCGCCGGGCTCCGTTGCCCACGGCTTTGATCACTTGGCGGTTCTTTCCTTTGCTGGTGACGAGGTGGATCCCGTTCTGGAAGCTTTGCTGGCGGCGGAAGTGGACGTGACGGATGTCGAATGCGAGAACGGCCAAGTGACGGTATTCGCACCGGCAACCGAATACTACAAAGCCAAGCAGGCGATCGCCGAAGCTTTTCCGGAGACGGAACTTCAAGTGGAAGAGATCACCTTTGTGCCACAGAACAGTGTGGACGTGGCTGCCGACGACGTGCCGATGTTTGAAAAATTGATCAGCATGTTGAATGATTGCGAGGACGTGCAGGACGTCTATCACAACGCTCGATTGCCATCCTGAGCAACTATCCGAAAAGCGAAGAGAACCGCGGCGAATGGTTTTCGGATAGGTTTTGTTACTGCCCACTGCCCACTGCCCACTGCTTACTGCTTACTGCTTACTGCTTACTGCTTACTGCCCACTGCCCACTGCCCACTGCCCACTGCCCACTGCCCACTGCCCACTGCCCATTGCTTACTGCTACTTGGGCTGTGACCGCGAGCTGGATAAGAAATCGTAAACGGCATCGAAGGCCGGTTTGGGTTGTCGCTGACGGTCGAACAGGAGCGGGTAATTGACCCGATTCCACGGGAAATAATTAAGCCAGCTCTCGCCGTCGTGCAGATTCCAGAAGGATACCCTCGCAATGATATCGCTGTACTCGTCGAAGAGCTGAAACAGTTGCAGGTATTGTTCCAATTGCTGGCGTTGAATTTCTTCGGGCAGGCCATCGCGATAGGGATCGTAACTGGACAACTCGTCGCGATATTTACCATCCTCGGCCCACCAGCGGCCGCGTGTTACCACGTCGATATCCAATTCGGACACAACGACTTTGAGCCCCATTTTTCGCAGAGCGTCAAAAGTCTCACGCAATTGCTCAAGGGAATCGTCACCCAATTCGAAATGCCCTTGCATGCCATAGGCATCGATGGGGGCGCCCATCGTCTTCAATTGGCTCAATAGACTCAACAGCTTCTTGCGCTTGTCGGGTTTATGGCCGTTGTAGTCGTTGTAGATCAAGAGTGCGTTGGGGGCTTTTTCGCGGGCCGTAGTAATGGCCGTGACCAGGAAGTCCATGCCTGTCGTGCGGCTGTATACGGAGTCGCGCAGCAGTCCTTCGTTGCTATCTCCAATCGCTTCATTGGCCACGTCCCACATGGTGACGACATCGCCATAGCGTTCCACCACCGTGCTGATGTGGGATTCAATCCGCTTTAAGAGTGTTTCCTTGCTTACCGGGACGCCGTTCTCAGTCATCATCCAGGCATCGGTGCGGTCATCTTTGGCCCATACCAGGCAATGCCCAACGACTTGCAGCTGGTTTTGTCTCGCAAATTCAACGAAGCGATCCGAATTCTCGAAGCGCCAGGTATCTTCGGCTGGGTGAATCGACTGTGGCTTCATGCAGTTCTCGGGTGTCAGAATCTGGAAGTGTTGTCGAATAAGCTGCGCGTTCTGAGGATCCTCCAAGCTCCGGTGACTAACTCCCACTCCCAGCTGGAATCGATCACCAACCGCATCCTTCAGTGAGCGACCGTTGCGGGACTGGGCGGTTGCTTTGGTTCCGGCTGTGTTCCACAGTTTGTCTGCCCAGCGGATGAAATGCTCGACGTTGGGACCATCGGTGTGTCCCCCGTCATGTTGACGCCAGGCAAGTTCGCCATCGAGTAGATCCACGTTGACTGCCGGCATCTTCTCGGCCCAGAAGTCGTCGCTGCGGCCCAGGTCGCGAGCTCCCAGTAAGCGGTAGGCAGGCTGAGCGGCGATGGCGGCCATAAAGCTGCCCTGGTGGTCGAGCCAATTCGCGTCTCCTTTTTCCGGGATGCCGTGGCTGATGAAGGTCATCCGCGGAGCGCATAGAGCCAGCACCATGTGTGAGTCCACCGGCAAGTCATTGGCTGTCCGCCGACCAAAAGAAGATTCTTCCGCGGAATACTTGAGATAGTTACCTGCTATCCAGTGGTATTCGCCTGAGCCAGCCAGATTCTCAGGTGCTTCACCGAAATCACGGCGATGGAGAGCCGTGCCTCCAGCACCGGATGAGGCTATCAATCCCATGGCAAATCGCTGGTCGAATGCCATGGTGACGAGTGCGGCCTTGCCATAGCGGGACACACCGGCGATGCCCACACGCTTGGCGTCTACTTGGGGTACGCCTTCCAGAAAGTCCAGGGCCCGAGAGGCACCCCAGCCCCAGGCTCTTAGAGAGCCCCACTGCTCAGGCGTACGAGGTTGACCATGGTTGGTCAGACCAATGATGCCCCGCGTGAGTCCAGCTCCCGTCGGCTCCGCATCGGGATCGGCACCAGGACCGAAGCGTCGCGGCTGCCAGCCGCCAGAATCGTCTTGCACCGTGCTCGGGTTAAGAGTTGCGCAACCCCAACCCGCGGCCAGCAACAAGTCCCGTTTTGAGGGTGGCGGTGGTCCATCGCCCCCTCGACGGCCAAAGCCGCCAAAATTGAGGCGTTCCATTTCAAAAGGTGTCCAGCCAAAAGACATTAGCACTGGTACCGGATGGGGTGCGTCTTTGGGAAGAGTCAGCGATAGCGAAATGTTGACATCAATCTCTGGGCAAGCTGAGTTGTCCACATGACCGATGATATGTTGTTGAATTGCTGTACGGCCTCCTGCCTCCACCTCGCGTGTTTCAGCGACTTCCCATTGAACCTTGGGCACGTCAGCGGGTATTCGACCGTAGACTTCGCGTTCCAACAGCTCGACAATTTCGGGCCGTCGTAAATTCCACCACTGCGCTGCGGTAGAAATCACTTGTCCATCATTGGCCACGAGAATCGCTGGCAGTTCATCAAAGGTATTGGCTTTGCTTTCATCGTAGTTGGCCGGGTTATCCCCATCCGGACTCCCATTTCGACCTGGCCGCAAGCTGGTAATGCCCAATTGCTCCAGCATGTTGCGGTGATCTTGCTGGGTTGTCCAGACTAAGGGCTTGGCTGCATCTTCCTGAGCGCACAAGCGGGGCGCTAGAAAGCTTGCGGGAAAGCAAGCCAAGACGAACACTAGCGGCTGAAAACGAGTCTGATATTGCACCATGGGACGGATCATCCAATGAGAGGAAGTAAGCAATGCAAGCTGGGCGGCTAGGGATTGTTCTTAACCCGCTCGGCAGTCCAGCGAAAATCACGGGCTTGGCCGCCGAAATCCATCAGCCGCCAGCCTTCAATGCCACGGTCTGAGACAATGCCCTGGTAGGTCGAAGTCATGTCCTGGCCGCGAAACTGGGTTGTTACATCGAATAGCAGCTTGTTGCCTTGCATCTCGGGTCGCTCGATTGGGATTTCAACCGCTTCTTCGTCGCCGCGCTGCATGCGGTAGGTGCCTGTGATTTGGCCATTTTCCTGTGCAATCGAAAGTGAACTGACAGTAGTCATGTTGCCAAAGCGGTTTTCCCAGCTGTAGGCGCCTGACGGATCCACGAGGATATCGGCGTTGTAGCCAGGAAACAGCTCGTTCTGTTCTGGCTGAATGGCCTTTGCTTCGGCAACCAAATCGACTTGAGGCGGATCGACGTCCGGATGATCGCGCCAAATCCAACGCAGCATCTGCGGCAGCATGGCTCCGCCGTGATCATCGGAGTGGCCGCCTTCACCGAAGACGTAGGCCATGTCGTACCCTTTTTCCTGAAATGCGGCGACCATCTTCTGGTTTTGTATGTGCCAGTCGCGTTCCAGGTTGTTGGGGCTCCGCAAGTCGTTCACGCCATCTTGCAGAAAGATTCGGATCGGCTTCATTTCGGACTCGCGGACCAATTGCGGGTAGACATGGCCTCCGTGAATATTGGTGAAGCTGCCGATGAAACTGATCACGTTCTGAAATTCCTGCGGACGTTGCCAGGCGACGGTAAACGCACAGATGGCACCGCTGCTCGAGCCACCGATGGCTCGGTCTCGGGGGTTGTCGGACAAGGGATACTTTTTCTCAACTTCAGGCAGAATTTCCTCAATCACCATCCGGGCATACTTGTCATCCAGCACGTCGTACTCGAGATCTCGATTGTTGGGATTGCCGGTACCAATCGAGTCCGGGAATTCGTCTCCGCGTTGCCCGGGCGTGATGAAAACTCCGATGGTCACTGGGATTTGTTTTTTCGCAATCAAGTTCTCTAGGACCTGAGGAACTCGTATCACGCCAGTGGGGTTAATAGCTCGGGCTCCGTCTTGAAAGACGAGTACTGCGGCGGGTTTGTCGGCGGAGTACTGGGCTGGTACATAGACCCAATACTTGCGGACGGTGTTCTCAATGATCTGGCTGCGAAACAAGAATGGACCTTCCAGTCGGCCCTCCGGGACGCCTGCTTGCGGCAGTGAATCCTCTCCCAGCGGGTAGGTAACCTGTGGTTGAGGATCGCGTCGTGTTTCGCTCTGCCCCCAAGCAGATGCGGCTGGCAAAAGCAGAAACGCGACTGACAAACAAGACTTGAACGTGCGAAGAAGGGGAGAGCGATTCATGGGCTGTGCCTTCGGGTGGTTGGGAAGCGATGGCCGTTCATTTGGCTTCAGCGAACGCTTCCGGATTCACGCTTAGCGGTTTGCATGTGGTGAGTCAGTGGACAGTAAGATGCCAGGATGGACTGTTGCCCAACGGAAGTGTCGTGCCGGTAAGTTGAAATTACTCCGCAATCGGGATGATAATTTGGGGTGCAGTAAGATAGAATTGTATCCCGTAACAGCCTAACATTGGGATTCATGATGCCAATCCGCCGTTTGCTCCTATTATTCTCCGCTCTATTTTTTCTCAGCGGCACCAACTCTGCCTCGCAAGCTAACGATCCTGTAAGCTTCGGCGGTGTGTTGGATATCGATGGTGATGTGCTGGAGGTCTTTCGCGAGAATTGCTTTGCCTGCCACGCCGAGGGCGCGCGGGAGGGAAGTTTCTCGTTAGACGAACTGCTCGAATCGCAGGACCGGGAGCAGGCCAACCAGGCTTGGTACCAAGTGCTGAAGAAGTTGCAGTCGAAGCAAATGCCGCCTCCGGAAGAACAGCCACTTGCACCGGAGCAGATCTCGGCATTGGCCGATTGGATCAAGTACTCGGCATTTGACATCGATCCCCATTCTCCCGATCCAGGTCGCGTTACCATCCGTAGACTGAATCAGGTTGAGTACCGAAATACCGTGCGAGATTTGCTGGGCGTCGACTATGACACGAGTAGCAACTTTCCGGCTGATGACACGGGGCACGGATTTGATAATTTAGGCGATGTGCTTTCCATGTCGCCTTTGCTGCTAGAAAAGTATCTGAATGCTGCCAAAGAGATAATCAGTTCCGTGGTGCCGACCGTGCCGGGTGTGGTTCATGTGGAAAGGGTGCCGGGCAGTGCGTTTGTCGACGCTGAAGGGGGTGCACAAGACAAGGCTGGGTTGCGGGGGGAATCTGGGACGATCGAGCTGTCTTACTACACGCCCAGCTCAGTCCGCACGCGGCTGCGTGTCCGCCATGATGGCGACTATGTGCTGAGACTCAATCTGGCAGCTCGGGAGACTTACGTTGATAACCAGTTTGATGACAATCGCTGCGAGTTTGTTTTTTCGTTCGGCGGCGAAGAACTGATCAAAGAAACTTTTGTTCGGCAGGGGAGCAGGGACTACGTTTTTGAGTTTCCACGTCAATTGAAAGCTGGGCAGTATGACATTGCAGCTTCGGTCCGGCCCTTGTCGGATAGTCCGCAGATTAGGCAACTGCGATTGCAGATTGAGTCCGTTGAGCTGGTCGGTCCGGAGGACGAAGACTATTACGACCAGCCAGAAGGCTATCAAAGGTTTTTTCCCCGAGCTGTACCTGAAGGTGCCACGGCACGTCGAGAGTATGCGCGAGAGCTGCTCGAAGCATTTGCCAGTCGCGCCTTTCGGCGACCGGTGGATGAGGATAGCTTGAGCCGCCTGGTGGACTTGGCGGAAAGCGTGTACGCGGACGGCAGCGATACTTTCGAGAGTGGTATCGCAAAGTCCATGACAGCCGTTCTGGCTTCGCCCCGATTCCTCTTCCGGGAAGAGATTCCGCAATCGACGGATGCGGGAAAGTATCCGTTGATCGACGAATACTCACTCGCCTCGAGACTTTCCTATTTTCTCTGGCTATCGATGCCCGATCAGCAGCTTGTCGATTTGGCCGCGGTCGGAAAGCTTCGCGAGCAGCTGGATGAGCAGATTGCCCGCATGCTGGCTGATGAGAAGGCGCAGGCCTTCAGCGACAACTTTGTCGGTCAGTGGCTGCGGTCACGGGCTGTCGATTCGATTCAAATCAATGCCGCGGCTGTGACCGGCAGGGAGCCTCAGGATCTAGATCCTGAAGCCGACATTCGCCGTCAGCGATTCTTCGCGCTATTCCGCAAAGGAAATGCTCGCAACGAACAGGAAGAGGCGGAGTTTGAAAAGCAGAAAGCGGTCTATCTGAGATCCTTTGAAGTGGGTGCCACGGCAGAACTCACGCCGGAGTTGCGGACGGCCATGCGCAAGGAAACGGAGCTGTTGTTCGACTATATTTTGGACAACGATCGAAGCTTGCTGGAATTGATTGATAGTGACTATACGTTTCTCAATGAGGATCTTTGGGCGCATTATCAAATTCGAGGTATTCCTCCGGTGGAAGGTCCGCAGATGCGGTTGGTGAAGTTGCCGGAAGGCAGCCAGCGGGGTGGGGTGCTCACGCAAGGTACGATGCTGGTAGTCACATCGAACCCAGATCGTACCTCCCCTGTCAAACGCGGCTTGTTCATACTGGAAAACCTGTTGGGGACTCCACCCGCGGCTCCACCGCCGAATGTTCCTGCTTTGGAAGATGTTGAGACCGGTCCCGAGCGAGCGTTAAGTTTGCGAGAGACGCTGGAGATTCACCGGCAAAGTCCGCTCTGCAGTTCGTGCCACAATCAAATGGACCCCTTGGGGCTGGCGCTGGAAAACTTTAATGCTTTGGGCCGATACCGCACCGTTGACATGGGACAGCCGGTCGACTCGGCGGGCGAGCTGGGACCGGGCGAATCCTTTCAATCGGTGGACGAACTCAAGCAGATTCTCGTAAGCAAACGCAGCCCAGAAATTTATCGTTGTTTAACGGAGAAGCTGATGACTTTTGCTCTTGGCCGCGCCGTTGAATATGGGGATACGCACACCGTCGATAGCATGGTGTCCATGCTGCAGGAAAATGGTGGCCGGGCGCAGTCACTTGTTTATGCGATTATCCACTCCGACGCCTTTCAGCGGACGCAAGCTGAATCGGTCGAGGTGGCCCGTAAGTAAGCCAGCGAGACACGAGTTTTATCGAAAGTGGCGCTGTCCAGATAGAGAATCCATCCGATAACCGAAGAGATCATAGACGAACGCTCAAGCGACCCACGGTTTTTAACAAGCGACCCACGGTTTTTAAATAGCCTCGTAGTCGCAGCAGGTTGGTCGGCTGCAGGGTTGGTATCAGGTCCAAGCAGCCCAAATTAAATCACAAACTTGTAGCCAGTAGGAGTATTACCATGCAGTCTCCGCAACCGTCACGTCGTAATTTTTTGCGAGGATTGGGAGTCAGTATCGCGTTGCCAGGGCTGGCGTCACAGCTTGGTTCTCGCGCTTCGGCAGCCGCTGCCATGCAGCCGCAGTTGGCTTGCACGGCAAGTGGCGCACCCTTGCGAACCGCCTTTCTGTTTTTCCCCAACGGCGCCATTCCGCGAGCTTGGTGGCCACAATCGACAGGAGGCGACTTGCAACTTAGTCCGACACTCGCGTCTCTGGAATCGGTTCGAGACAAGCTGCAGGTTTTGAAAGGTCTCGACAATGTTTCCGCCAATCCCGGAGCGGACGGTGGCGGAGATCATGCCCGCGGCAACAGCACTTTTCTCACGAGCGTGCGCATCAACAAGAGTTCCACCATCATCCGGGCCGGAGTGTCGATTGACCAAGTGATCGCCAATCGCATTGGCCATCTGACCCGCTTCCCTTCACTGGAACTGGCCTCGGATCCTCGGCGGCAGACAACCGGCTGTGATTCGGGCTATAGCTGTGCCTACCAATACAACATTTCATGGAAGTCCGAGTCGACGCCTATGGCTACCGAGCACAATCCGCGGATGGTCTTTGAACGCTTGTTCGGCGTTGGTGGGCCGGGTGAACGACTGAAGAATCTGCAAAGACGCCGGTATGAACAGCGGAGCATCCTGGATTACGTTTTGGAGGATGCTCGGTCCATGCGACGCCGCGTTTCCAGCGAAGATCATCGCAAGCTGGATGAGTATCTCTCGGGCATTCGAGCCCTGGAAACCCAGATCGAAAGATCCGAGCGACTGGGCGATCCGGAGGACCCCGGCATTGAAACTCCCAGCGGGGTGCCACAGTCTCACGAAGAATATGTGGAAGTTATGTTCGAGTTGATGACGTTGGCTTTTCAGACGGATTCAACGCGGGTTGCGTCGTTGATGCTAGGTCATGATGGCGACAATCGATCCTATGATTTCTTGGGGATCTCGGAAGGTCACCACGATCTGACGCATCATCAGGACAAGGAAGAACGCATTCAGAAAGTGGAGCAGATTGATCGATGGTATGCCGAGCAGTTTGCCAAGTTCATCTCCCGCTTGGACAGCGTTCAGGACAGTGATGGGCGTTCGGTATTGGATAATTCGATGATTCTAATTGGCAGTGGCAACGCGGATGGCAACAAGCACACCCATACCGATCTGCCGATACTGCTGGCAGGCTCGGCTGGAGGTGCTTTGCGGACCGGCCGCTTTGTTGATCATCAACATGTTCCTTTGGCCAACCTTTATTTGAGAATGGCTCACACTCTGGGCTTGGAGGATGTCTCCGAGTTTGGCGATTCCACCGGTGTTCTGGGAAATGTCTAGCTGCATCGCATGCTTAGACTCACCTGTAGCAGGAAAACGGTTCGGAGAAGGGAGTCATGCGCATGCAGGACCCGGCTTGGGAGTTCTGTACCACACGATCGCAGCTCGCTAGAGGAATTCATGGTGAAGAACCCGCAATTTGCAATTAGCCTTGTTGTTGCCTGGTCGATCTTGTTGTCTCCTGGCATTGCGTTGGGGCAGCAAGCTGCAACATCTTCGGATGCCGACCAACGCGGTTCCACGCAGTCGGCTGCGGCTTCCGTAGACCCAAGTGGAACCTGGATTTGGGAACAGCAGTTCGGCGGCCGCAGCACGGAACGCAGCGTGACTCTGTCCATGGAATCGGGCAAGCTGTCGGGCACCTACGGCAGCCTAGATGGCGGTGGAGGCGGTGGGAATCGCGGCTTTAATGCCCCAGCAGAAATTAGTAACGCCAAGCTGGACGGGGACAAAATTTCCTTTGATGTGACGCGGAAATTTGGGCCGAATGAATTCACTACCTCTTTCGCCGGAGTGATTTCCGGCGACGAGATTGCGGGACTGACCTCCGTCAACTTCGGTGGTCAACTACGTCAGTCAGCATGGATGGCAAAACGCATCGTTGCGAACTTTACGGCCAAGGCCGATGAATTGGTAGCGGAGGCGTCAAGTACAGCTTCAGACAAGAAGAATTCTGCAGCCAATCCAGCACTTGCTGAGCAGACATCGGGAGCACAGGCAACGGATACACAGCCGGCGTCTCCCCAAGAAGCCAGTTTGCAGCTGAAAATTCCGGAGCCAATGCGGATCCCTTCACCGGGAGAAAGCGGTCAAGGCCCCTATGCTCCACAAGCGATTTTGCCCGGAGGTATCGTCATACCTCTGTACCCGGCGGACTCGCCCGAGCTCAATGCGGAGAGAGTCGGAGAAGCGGAAGTTTACAACCTCTCCAAAGATGTTCACGGGCGCATCAATAGCATTGTCAATATCCACAATCCGTCCATCGAAGTACACTTTGCCAGTCCTTCGATGAATACGGGAGCTGTTGTCATTCTGGCTGCGGGGGGTGGGCATCGGACTCTGAATGTCGGTACTGAGAGTGCCGATTTTGTTCCGTTCTTTTATAACTACGGGGTCAACACGGTCATTCTGCGAAATCGCTTGCGGAGCGATGGCTACGAACCCTCGACGGACGCTGTTCGCGATGCACTGCAAGCCATTCGGTTGGTCCGCAAGCATGCAGAGGCATGGAAATTTGATCCGCAGCGGATTGGCATCATGGGGTTTTCGGCTGGTGCAGAATTGTCAGCGCCCGCTGCAATCCAATTTTCAGAGTTTGATCGGGAAAGCAATGAAGCTGACGATCCCTTGGCCGGAATTTCGTCACGGCCTGACTTTGTAGGCATCATCTATCCAGGTCCTACTCCATTCACGCGCAATCCCGAACTGGAAGTTCCCAGAAACACACCGCCGGCTTTCATTGCCAGTGCCGGAGCGGGTGATCGCATTCATGCGATCTGGGCCACCGACTATTTTTCTGCGATGCTCCGAGCTGGTATTCCCAACGTGGAGATGCACATCTACGGGAATGGCTACCATCCTGGAGACCGCGGTGCGACCGGAGGCTTGACGCACCGCAAGGGAATTCCGTTTGGTACTTGGCAATATCGCTTCATTGAGTGGTTTGACGATCTGGGGTTTCTAAGCGAACCCGGTATGCAAACCAAAGCTGCCAAGGACAGTGAGGAATTCGTCCAACAGCCACCTCGACAGCCAAGACGACGGCCCAATTGAGGTCTCTCGATTGTTTACTCCGCCATTTCCTGGGCGGTGCGATCAACTACTCAGTTGACGCAAAGTCAATGGACACAATCCATGCCCGCCATCACTGAATGTTATTTTCTTCCTGGAGTTTCTCGAGCATGATTCGCCGTTGGAGTATATGCCTGCTAATCGCCGTTGCCACGCTCAATTGCCTTTCCAGGTGTAGGGCTCAGCCGGCCCGAGTCTTGGCATCTTTGGACGCTAGCCAGGCAGAAACCACCATAGCTCCGGAGATTTATGGTCAGTTTGCAGAGCACTTGGGCGGCTGCATCTACGGAGGACTGTGGGTGGGAGAGCAGTCCGAGATTCCACACGTCAACGGATATCGGAAGGACGTGCTCGAGGCGTTGAAAAGGCTGCAAGTGCCCGTGTTGCGTTGGCCCGGTGGTTGTTTTGCGGATGACTATCATTGGCGAGACGGAGTGGGGCCTCGCAAGGATCGGCCGACCACGCTGAATATTTATTGGGGTGGTGTCGAAGATGATAACTCGTTTGGAACCCATGAGTTTCTTGGGCTCTGCGAATTACTGAATTGTGAAGCCTATGTGGCCGGCAATGTGGGTTCAGGAACGGTTGAGGAGATGCGGAAATGGGTGGAGTACATGACTTCCGATTCCAACAGCTCTTTGGCCAATCTTCGCCGCCAGCATGGCCGCCAACAGCCTTGGCGCGTCCGCTATTTTGGAGTCGGCAACGAGAATTGGGGCTGTGGTGGAAACATGAGTGCCCAGTTCTACTCCGACCTGTACCGTCGATACGCAACCTATGTTCGCGACTTTAGTGGCAATCGTGTTCTGAAGATCGCATCAGGACCGAGCGGCCGCGACGTGCCTTGGATGGACACGTTGATCCGCAACGTATTTGACCAGGCTGATGCTGTCAGCATGCATTACTACGTGCTGCCGACGGAGGACTGGGATCGAAAGGGTCCGGCCACAGGATTTAGCGAAGCGGATTGGTTTTCCGTCATCCGTCAAAGCTTTGCTGTGGAAGCTCTGATTGAGGATTACGAACAGATTTTGGACGATGTGGATCCGGAACGGAGGGTAGCTCTCTACGTCGATGAATGGGGTACCTGGTACGACAAGGCAGACGACCGCGCATCCGCTTTGTATCAACAGAATACGCTCAGGGACGCGGTTTCGGCTGCCATTTTCTTAAACATATTTCATGATCATGCGGACCGGATTCGCATGGCCAACATCGCCCAGGTGGTCAATGTTTTGCAGGCAATGATTTTGACCAATGAAGATAGTATGGTCTTAACCCCTACCTACCACGTATTTGAAATGTATCGCGTGCATCAGGGCGCGAAGCACATACCGATTGAGTATGCATCACCGAATTATGTTCTCGAAGGTAAGCAGGTTCCCAGTCTGAGTTTGACGGCATCGATCCGCAATGGTGAGTTGAATGTTTCCCTGGTCAACAGCAATCCCCAGCAGGATCTGGAGTTGGAATTGAAGCTGGTCGGATACAAATCCGCCGCCGCGAGTGGCCGCGTGTTGACGGCTGAAAGTATGGATGCGCTCAATGATTTTCAGGATGCAGATCGTGTGCATCCGGCTGCTATTCAAGACATCTCGCTGCAAGGGAATAGCCTAAGGCTGACGGTTCCCGCGAAATCGGTCTCCGTAGTTACGCTTCGCCCCTAGTGGTGGCGTTCGTTGCTACCACTGACTTTGCTCACTTGCGTCCTTAGGGCCTAATTTGCCGCGAACGCTGTCCAGCAGAGTTTGTGTTGGGTGCAATTTGCCGGCCCGCAGGACATAGACACCCTTCCGCGTGTTGCGAATATCCTCCAGCGGATTGCCCTGAATGATGTAGGCATCCGCCAGTTTGCCTTGCGTGAGAGAACCGCAATCGGCTTCTATACCCATGGCCAAGGCCCCGTTCAAGGAGCCGATCTTGATCGCTTCCGCTGGAGGAATTCCGTTGCGAACCAATACGTCCAGCTCGCGGTGAACTCCGAAGCCGGGCATATAATCACCGTCGCTGAAGTGGTCGGTACCCAAAGTAATTTTCCCGCCCGCGTCAAAAAATGCCTTGATAGTCTTCTGCTTCACCTGAAAGATTTTCTCAAACTGTTCGATGGCCTTCCGCTGTCTGCTTTCGACAGCCTTGCGGACGTACGGCGTGAAGAAGGAACGCTCGTCTTGCCATTGCTCGTAGACTTCACCCCGACTACCGAAATAGCCGTAAGCGGAAATGGTCGCATCAAACCACACGCCTTGCTCCACATACAGGCGAATGATATCCATGATTTCAGGCATGTCGGGAGAGACATTCTCCAGAGAATCGTAGGCACTTCGAGAAGCTGGTAGTGCCTCGCCGCCCAAAAAATGTTCGACACGATCGATGCCCAACAGAATGGCATCGCGGGGATTCACGGATCCACGAAAACCGGAGCCAAGGTGGCCGGTCACAGTCAATCCATGTTCGTGGGCGGCTTCAATCAGGGCCTTCAACTCGTCATAGCGGATGCCCTTGGCTTTGAAGCCGGCAACTCCACGAGCTGCCCATTGCTTGACATCGCGGCGAATTTCTTCTGCCGATTGACCTTGTCGCTCCCAGCCGGGGCGGACGCTGCCAAAATAAGGTCCGCTGGTTAACAGCCTGGGACCAATTTGAACGCCGTTTTCGATCCGCTGTCGCAGCTGATCCATGCCTTCTGGATCATATTCTCCGGCTGAAAACGTGGTGGTTGCACCATTGGCCAAATAGACCACTGGTATCACTTCGAATTCCTCTCTGCGGATCTTGAATAATCGCAGGTTGTAATGCGCGTGCAAATCCACCAAGCCTGGCAGAATGTAATGATCCGGTGGCAAGTTCAGAGTTTGCTCTGGGCTGTAATTCTCCGGCTGAATATCAATTCCCACTAATCGCCCATCGCGTACTGCGATGCCACGATTCTGTTTGAATTCTAGTTGCTCCGTGTCGAAGAAATGACCTCCAACGATCAGCAGATCAACGGCAGTGTCGGCCCGCAGTTGGTTGTCAGCGGCGTGCCAGCAGCTTGCATGGGCTATCAGGGTAATGAGTAAAAGGTAACGCAAGGAGGCGGCTTGATGGGAGATCATTTTGGCTTTGCCTGAATTGGGAGTTTGCTAATTGGATTTCACACTCTCTCTTGGAGGTAGTGCATTTTTTGAGTGCCGTTCTCAACCGTAGTTGCGACAACCTTACTCTCCCCTCCTGGGCAGCAGGTTCTTCCTAATTGACTTGTGTGGTACATCTATCCCCAGGGAGAGTTGCCAAGAGCCTTGCTAAAAAACAACTTGAAACCGCACGACCGCTTTGTGCTTAGTGCTACCACTCGAGAGCCTCGAGCATCACCTGTCGGATCTGCATGCTGCCCATGCCGAGTGAACGGGCTCGCAGTTTGATTTCGTGCGGCGAACCAAAGAAGATCCCAAGTTCCAAGAGCGCTTGCTTGGCCAGCATGGCATCGCGTTCACGAGCGAATTGGATCGGGATCGCGAACAAGTCCCTGTTCCACTCGTAGGCTACCCGCCAGGCAACGCAACCATCGTCACCCAGTCTGGAAACGTCCGTATCCATTTCCTGGTGAGTAATACGCAAACCGTTCTGGTCTTGGCCTTCCACCATCGACTAGTTCCTCCATGACCAAGTAGAAAGAGAGTCTAGCAATCTAATCAGCCCGTTCGGGATGCCAAGCCCGAATTAGGACTTGCCCCTCGTTGCAGGGCCCCGCAGGTAGTCCTGTTTTGTCTCCACCGGCCAGTGAAGTCAGGGTAAAATCCTCGGAAACACAACGCCTTGACGGGTTCGCATTATCTAATCATGTTGGGCATCTGTTCCAGCTATCGACGCCACAGGGTATCGTTTTCGGTGAAAGAAAAACGCCATGAAGAAATACAAACTTGAATCGCTGATCTACTATTCCAAGCTGTTTGCGGAAAAGGAGCATATCGTCGAGGCATCGTCCAAGGACATCCAGGATAAGCTGGATCATTATGCTGCCAACGGCTGGCGGTTGGTATCCACAGACGCCACCGACTTCGGTTTTGCGGTCTACATCTACCTTTACTTTGAAACCGATGCCTGATCGGGTGAGGCCAAGAAGTGCTCAAAGAACGCATAGATGATGGCGTTGGACTGTTCGTCGGGAGCATGTTGGGGACGGTTCGACATTGCCACGCGGTTTTCCACTCCCAAGAGACGGTTGACTTGGATGCTGTGATTAAGCGCTTGCCAACGCAGCGGCGGATCTTCGGAACCACCACTAACCAGAAACGGACGTGGGGCCATGAGCGCGTGCAGTTCGTGCAGATCGTGCTCACTCATGCGTAGCGTCGCGTACAAGCCGCGTGCGGGATTGTCTTCGCTTATCGTGCCCCTTTCTCGCCAGGGTGGAGTGTGGTAGCCAAGATACCACGGTTCCCAGTAATTCACGTTGGGCCGAGATTCGTCGAACACAATGCCTGGATCTGACCAGGCCGCACAGGCGAATTTGTCGAATAGGCAGGACGCGAACATGGCCCATTTGCCGCCAAAGGAGTGTCCCATAATTCCAATCCGCTCTGCGTCTACTCGCGGATGTTTTGCCAGCACATACCAGGCGTTGGCTGCCGCGTAAGCGAGCATGGAAAGTGGCTGGACTTGGGCATCGTCCATGCTGGGATAGTACAGTGCATAGGTTTTCGCCTGGGTTGCCTCGGTGGTACCGATGGACAGCGTCACAAAACCCCGGCGGGCCAATTGCAGGGCAAAATCTCGATGTTCTGTACCCCAACCAATGGCTGTTTCTGGTTCGTAAAATACGGTGATAACCGCGGGGCGTCGATCGGCCCCTTCAGGCAACAACAGATAACCCGTGGTGTATTCCTGGGGTGTCCATTTAAATCGCACCTGCTGCTGCGTGAAATTCTCTCGGCGAACTGAGTCCAGTACTTCCAGCTCGGGATTGACAATAAGCTCAGGCCACGGACCAAGCATGCCATGCCAAGATTGCAGAATTTCGTTCCTTCTTTGCTCCCATGCGTCTTGGTTTTCGACTGTCCGACCGTCTTGAAAGACAAGTGGTGAAGTGTAGCCCTCCAGTTTGCCTTCCCATTCCGCGGGTGGCTGAAAATAAGATTCAATCTGTTGCCATGCGGCCTCTTGATGTTGGATCTGAGCGGCAGAATGGCCTAGGGTTCCCTGCTCATCTGGCACCGGGTCAGCGACTTGGCCAAAGGTCGAATGCAACAGCAGCAGGTAGGCCACACAACTTGCACTCAAATTCAATCTCATGGCGGTCTTTGCTGTACCGAGGGCTGTGGGAAAACGGACTCCAAGGGACTGGAGCGTTGGTCATCTTGAGTCGTGCAAGATGGAGGGTGCTCGAAAAACGATGCAGGAAGGATTTCCAACGGGCACGTATTGCTCCGTAAAGTGAAGCAATCCTGTTTGGCGATCGACACGGAAGATGGCAAGGTTGTCCGCGCGCTGGTTGCAGGTGTAAAAGTAATCGCCGGACGGGTCGAATTCAAAGCTTCTGGGATAGTTGCCCCGAGTCCATTCATAGTCCAAGAATTTCAGTTTCCCTTCAGGATTTATGGCGAAAATGCCGACGCTGTCGTGCAGTCGATTTCCGGCGTAGAGGAATCTGCCGTCCTTGGAAACCAGAATCTCGGAGCAGAAGTTGCTGCCGGCATAGGTTGGAGGAAGCGATGAGACAGTCTGCCGTGGGGTCAGGGTACCAAGGCTGGAATCAAAATCGAAGAGCACGACCGTCGAGCCCTCTTCCTGGATCGAGTAGAGCCAAGGCTGGCTGGGATGAAAGTAAAAATGCCTCGGTCCGTCTCCGGGGGGCAATTGTACGCTAGGTGGCTGATTGGGAGAGAGCTTTCCGCGTGCCGCATCGAATCGCCATACCAAAATTTGGTCCAAGCCCAGGTCGACGTGCAGTACAAACTTGCCCTGTGGGTCGGATTGAATCATGTGGGCGTGAGTGCGGTCATGGCCACTGAAGGCGAAGCTGCCGTCAGGAGCATGGGTAGCGTGCGTTGGCCCTATCTCGCCCTGATCGACCTTGATGTCCGTCGCCTCCCCGAGGGTACCATCTTCGTTGATGGGTAAGACAGATACGGAACCACCGAAGTAATTGGCCACCAGAAGATACCGGCCGCTTGGATGCAGGCTGGCGTAAGTCGGGCCGGCCCCGCCGGATGTGACCGTGTTTAACAGACGCAGATTGCCGCTTTGCGGATCAATCTCAAAAGCGCTAACTGTCCCCTGCCCTTCGGCTCCGACGCGGTCGGTTTCGTTCGTCGAGTACAATCTGTCTCCCGTGGCGTTGAGTGCCAAATGACTGGGGCTGGTGCCCAGTTCGAATACGCCCCTGGGCAGCAGCCCGCCGGTTTTTCGATCCACCTGAAAAATGTGAATTCCCCGACCGTTTCCTGGTGGAAGATCAACTTGAGTGGGCAACATGTCCTGTAACGGCGAACTGAAGGTCCCGACGTAGGCGAAAAGTGGAGGATCTTCCTCTGCAAGCACCGCTGTGGTTGTTGCGGAAAGCAAGAGACAGAACCAGATGTTCGTTCCAAGGATTCGATCAAAAAGCATCTCTGATTTCCTATGCGTACTCATGTAGCTCGATGGCCATCGGCCGGTACAGCGCCGCCGAAGGCTTGGCCATCAAGGCAAATTGACAAGCTGATTCAATCTCCAGGCATCTAAATACTGCTGAACGCCGGAACGTGTGGATGCACTTGCAGTCCGCAAAGCCTGTTGGGCGCTATCGGACAGCCACAAACCACCTGCGGCTTGGTAGAGACTTGCTGCTTGGGCCGCTACGGCAGCGTCATATGGCTGCAGTTCTAAGAGCAGTTTCTCCAAATCACCCTGGCTCCTGTGCATCGCCTGTTGAGCATAATCGAAGGCTGACGTTCTGCGTCCATCACCGTCGATGTCCAGCCACACACTGCCCGTGCAAGCCAACACACGCGGTTCCCATTCCGCCGAATCCGGCTGATAAGGCTTGGCGGTTCGCCAATATGCTTGATCGATTCCGGGCCCCGATGCTACCGCCACCAAATGCACATCGTGTTTAGGTTTGTCTAGAGTCCAGTTTTGCCGCCAGATCACGCCGCGGCTAGGACGATTTTGGGCAGGAGCCACAATCTTGTGTTCGCGAATCAGTTCGCCATTGGCGAATAGAAACAAGCTATCCGCATCAACCCAGTGCGGCCCCGAGACTTGAATCGATATCTCGAGTTGTTCGTCATTTGTCGTGACTGTGACCAAATCACCAGCGGAATATTGATCGTTGACCAACATGTCAACGAGAAGACCATAGCTGACGAGCACTCGGCCTTCGGCAAAATTCCTTACCGCGGTCTGGATATCAATATTCCCTGGGTCTTCGTCCGGGGCTCGGATATAGGTGCGGCCTTGACCCACGAAATGGCGTCCGACATCGTGCGAGTCGCTGCTGCCGACCGGAGTCAGGCCATATCCTCGATTGAGTAAACCAAACCAGTCATGCAGCAATTGCATGGGATCGGTTTGTGTGGCGGAGGAATTGACAACCTCCATGGCGTTCATGCCAATCTTCCAGCCCTGCAAATTTTCTCCGACGACCGAGTTGTGAAGCTTGGGTCCCAAAGGCCGGACACCGCTGTGGAGATCGCGACCATGATTCAGAATGGCAATCTCCACACCCGGTGTCTGGTAAATCTCGGCGAAGATCGATTCCCAATCTTCAAGGCGGTAGTTTGGAGGCGCGGCATCGGGGGCGATGGGAAACACGTTGAAGTGACCAATTTTGGTTGTCACTTCATTGCCAATCACAGGAGTGAAATACTGTTGGACGCCCGCGACTTCCGCAAACGGACGGTGGTCGATGTTCACGTTATGGTCCGTGGCTACCGGGAGTTCGATTCCTTCGGCGGCCAGAGTAACCATACGTTCTTGCACCGTCGCATCGCCATGTCCGGAGTGTGTCCGCGTGTGAACGTGAGTATCGCAAGCCACGTAGCCTGGCGTTGCCACTTCGCGTTGAATCTCGAGATGGATGCTGGCAGTTTGGCCTGGACTGATGGTTAGTACTTGCGAGTCCATCGAGTACTCGAAGCCACGACCAACAAAAATCGTATAACGCCCTGCCGGTAGTCCGAATTGCGCCTGGCCATTGGACGTATAGACGATGCCAGGCCGCACGGCGGTATGCGAATCCGAGAAGGCCCCCACTGTCTGCAGGGAACCTTGCTCGTTGAACAGGGTAATGCGGCAGGGCGTTAAGCGGTCCAGCTGAGTGTCTTTCACCTGTACCTGCAAAGTGGCTTCATGGAGCAGTTCGTTTCTGGGCCGATTGTAGACGACCAGTTCGCCAACCCGAATGTCGTCCACCGAGGCTTGGGCGGTTGGCTGTTTGATCTGCAGTAAATTTTCGCCCTTGGCAAGCAACCCCGCGGGAATATCAAAGTAAACGATCATGTCGTTTTCATCGATAACCAATTGGCCTAAGGGCTGGTCGTTCAGAACCACGTCCCATGGTTGCTTGACATCTTGTTGGCGAAGACGCAGCGTCGCGTCCGTGGTATTTGCTTGGGCTGTGAAAGATGACGCGAAGGATGGGGCTTCCGCCTGTTCGGGAAACTCGAGCCATTCTCTTTCGTTACCAAGGCGAAGGTGGTGCAAGTTGGGGTCTTGCCAGACAATCGAATCCGCCGAGGAATCAGGCTGCATCGCCTGGATGTTCGTCAACAGAGATAGCCAGACAATTGCCACAGAGAGCAGAACAAAATGCGGTCGGGATTGGAAACGGTTCATGGCTAGGCGGCGTGAGGTCTACTTCGAGTTCGTCTCATATTGGCTCTGCGATCCAACATTTGACCTGTCAAGCTGTTTCGTCTTTCACGAGGGCTCAATCGTAGCAGTTTATAAACTCCAAATCGATCGTTGTCTTGTGTTGTCCTGGGAATACACCACGAAAGCCGCAACAGTTCTTCCAGCAAGTTAGACGCTGATCGAATTGAATGCCGGTAGCAACAGCCGCTGTCTGCGCAGACAGTTGTGAGGCAGGATCGCCCGTAAGGCTGACACTTGTGCTAACTTGGTGGAATCCAGAATCCCGATTCTTCCCAGCGGAGTCCTTGCCCATGCATATCACAAGCCGTTTACTGTTCGCCATTCTGACCGTAGCTGTGTTGAGTAAGTCGGCGGCTGCTCAAAAGCTGACGGAAAACGTCGCCTATCTGGCGGATGGGCACGAGCGGCACGTGTTGGATATTTATACGCCCGAGCAACCCACGCAAGACGCATTGCCGGTCGTATTTTGGATTCACGGGGGCGGATGGCAAACAGGAGACAAATCCGACGTTGCTCTGAAGCCAAAAGTTCTAACGCAAAGGGGCTTTGTATTCGTTTCCACGAACTATCGCCTGCTACCGGACGTCGCGATAGAAACTCTCATTGACGATGTTGCCTCAGCCTTGGCCTGGGTACACCGCAACATCTCGCAATACGGAGGCGATCCGGCCAGGATTTTCGTCGGTGGGCACTCCGCGGGCGCGCAACTTGCCGCTCTGTTGTGTACGGACGACCGGTATCTTCAGCGCAAGGGAGTTGGCTTTGATGTGCTTCAAGGTTGCGTACCGGTCGACGGTGATACCTACGATATTCCCAAGATCATCATGACCGCCGAACTCCGGCAAGCGTTGTATGGCGGAAAGATGCCCACTTTTGGACACAGACAGAAGTTCGGAAACGATCCGGAAAAGCACGTTGATCTTTCGGCTGTCACTCATGTGGCCGCCGATAAAGGAATTCCTCCTTTTCTGATTCTCTATTTTCCCGGCAATCCGGAAACGCGGGCCCAAGCGGGGCAATTGGAAATGGTCTTGAAGGCCTCCGGAATACCAGTGACATCCTTCGGCAAGAGTGACAGTAATCACAGTCGATTGAACAATGACTTGGGACAACCCGAGGATCCCGCGACGCTCGAGCTATTCAAGTTTCTTGACAGGTATGCGGATGAATAAGTGTAATGGCTTTCCGATGCTATTTTTGCTCATTACCTATCCGGAAGCCGAGGAGAACCGCGGCTAACGCCGGCTTGTCTTTACCCACTTCTTGACAGTCACGCGAGCAAAAAAGCCAATCAGAACTCGTGCTCGTGCTCGTGCTCGTGCTCGGGTCCAGGTCCGCACGGTAGGAGAACGTCGATTACGATTACGAGCACCATGTCATTTAGCACGAGCACGATTGCGGAATAACAATGCTTGTAATGTCAAGGCTAACGCCGAAGCGGCTAATTGTTTTGGGATAGCTCGGACTGTGCTTGGGCGGCTTCCGCCAACTGGAGCAAGCTTTGCACTTGCTCCGGATACTCATTCGCAAGGTTAACTTGTTCTCCGATGTCGTTGACCAAGTCATATAGCTCGGTATCTTGCGAACCGCGATCCAACTCGGTCCAGTTACGTGTGATCTTCAGATTGGGAAGGCGTAGCTTCCATTGGTTCTTGCGAACCGCCTGCAATTGGGGACCATCGTAGTAAAGAAAGCTATCACGATTTCCTGACTGGCTGTCACCCAGGAACAGCTCGGTTTGGTTCACGCCGTCGAGAGTGCGTTCGCCGGGAATGTAGTCTTCGGCAGCAGCCAGTGCGGCAAAGGTCGGTAGGACATCCAGCGTCGAAATTATGGCATCGCTTTCGCGACCTGCGGGCACATGGCCGGGCCAACGCAACAGGCCCGGGACGCGAATGCCGCCTTCCCAGGTTGTTCCCTTGGCGCCACGCAAGGGCTTGGCGCTACCCCAGGGAATTTCTGGTCCCGCCGTCCAAGCAACGTGCTTGGCATTCTTCGCGCGCTGACGCTGGTGATCGTTCGACCAAGGACCGTTATCCGAAGTGAACAGTACCAGGGTGTTCTCGCGCAGTCCGAGTTCGTCCAAACGCGTCAACAGGCGACCGACTTCGGCATCTAGCTCTTCCAGTGTATCTGCGTACAGACCATTGCCGGTCTTGTCGCGGAAACTTGGCGACGCATCGATTACCACATGCATCATGGTATGAGCCAAGTAGAGGAAGAAGGGTTCATGCTGATGTTGTTCGAGAAAGGCGATACTCTTGTCGGTGTAGCGACGCGTCAGCGAGGCCATGTCCGAAGTGGTCTCCAATTCATCGCGGTTATCCCAGATGGTGACCTGGCCACCATCGTTGGCCCCCAGTGGTCCCCAGTAATAGTCGAAGCCTTGTGAGTTGGGCACTAAATCTTCCTGGTATTTGCGTTTGGACATATCCCACTTGCCCACGCAACCGGTTGCATACCCAGCTTGCTTCAAGATTTCGGCCACCGTTGTCTCTTCTGCGTTGGTTGTCCATCCGCCGCCGATGCGGTGTGGATAGCGGCCTGTCATCAGAGCGCCACGTGAAGGACCACAGACGGTTTGGGCATAGAAAGACGTAAAACGCGTGCCGTCGATCGCCAGCTGGTCGATATTGGGAGTGCGGGCTAGCTCCCCGCCGTAGCATCCCAGGTCTCCGTAGCCCATGTCATCGATAAATATGATGAGAAAGCTCGGCCGCTGAGGAGCCTCCGCTTGCAAACTGGAAACCCACGAGCAGAGTAACATGCAAGCCAAAAGAAGCCGATTCATCTTTGTCTTTCTGCGCTGGTAAAAAAAGTAGTCGAAGAATTGCGACGATCGTACGTGAAAGAAAGCAATGCGGTCGGATCGCAGCTCAATACAGCTTGGGAAAATCGCTCAGCACCAACTAAACCCGTCCGCCAAGCTCGTTGCTTGGAACTGAATTCTAATCTTACCGATTTAGCTGCAGCTTGGGGGAAATGCGAGGCGAGGAAATGGCTTGAGTCTCGGCAGCGCCTTTGGCAGAGTCCCTGGAAATGTGGCCTTTTATTTGCTGCGACACAGGCAACCCGGTACGCTTTACACCATCCCAGCCTTAGTATTGGTTGGAGCCTTCTATCAGCCTGAAGACTACCGCAAAGGCGTTGGGCATGCATCTCAGGGATCAAAGTAGGTGGACGCTATGTTTTTCAGCCGGTCTCTGTCTGGGAATATGTCTCAGCAGTTTTGGTCAGGAGACGCAGCTGGCTGTCCAAATTGTCGATGAATTGGGACAGCCTGTATCGGCCAGGGCGTGGGTCGATTCGCAGGGGCAAAGACTGTTCCAGCCATCGCCCGTGACACCGACAACAGCTTACGAACAAGATCAGAGTTTTAGCTGCGACGGACGCTTCGTTATTGATGTGCCTCCCGGCGAATTTCTTGTACACGTGGAGCGAGGGAAGGAATATGTTCCTGTAGACCAGCGGTTGATGGTTCAGGCAGGGCAAAGACTGGAGCACAAGCTGCAACTCCAACGTTGGATCGATATGAAGAGTCTGGGTTGGTACTCAGCTGATTTGCACGTGCACCTGGGCTACGACAATCTGGCGGTGCTCAAGCAATTGGCGTTGGCGGACGATGTGAATTTGCTTCCGTCCTTTACGTATTGGTTACGGGGCGATGAAGATGCTTGGGCGAAGTCATGGCCAAGTGAGGATTATTTGAAGCCGGTCGCGGCAGATGATTCGCACTGGGTGAGTCGCAATAACATCGAGATTGAGCGAATTCGCAGCAATGCGGGACCGGCTGGTGCCGTCGGAGCTACGTTTCTTTTCAACCTGAAAAGGCCGGTTCGCCGCTCGCACTTCGGTGAACACTTTCCGACCGACGCATCGCTGTGTGCAGAAGCTCGTGTCGAATCTGCGGATTCTGTCTTCGACAGTGACAAGCCTTCATGGGCGGAGACTGTCGTGGGAGTGGCCTTAGGGCAAATTGACACCATCCAGCTATGCCACAATCACTACAACCGTGAGCGTACTCTGCCTGGAGGTTGGGGGATGATCGGCCCGCTGGCACCGGGAGAGTCGAATGCGGCCATTGGAGACGGTTTATTTCATCGCACGAATGCGCTGTACTATCGATTGCTCAACTGTGGGTTTCATTTAGGCGTTTCTGGCGGTTCGGCCATTGGGGTGATGCCAGCGCCCGCAGGTTTCGCCCGAGTCTACGCACGTATTGAAGGTCCGTTTTCCGCGGACAAGATGTGGGCAGCAATGAAATCCGGCCGTACCTTTGCGACAACCGGTCCTATGCTTTGGCTGAATGCGGACCAGGCACAGGTCGGTGATACCTTGCAGCTGTCGTCGGAGAGTTCATCGCCGATTCGTGTCACGACCCAAGTCAAAGCTGTTGAGAATCTGGAGGCGCTGGAAATCGTGCACAACGGATGCGTTGTCTCTTCCAAGGACCTTCGAAATGAACTGGCAGATCCTACAGTCGATTCTCGATTGGAGACCGAGCTGAGCATCGAGGAAAGTGGCTGGCTTGCGGCCCGTGCTCTGTATCGCGCTCCCGACGGTTTACTACGGCAGGCACACACCAGCCCCATTTATCTGGAGGTGGATGGTCAAGCCGTGCGCTTTCGGTACGACGTTGCATATATGCTGCAGTGGATTGCGAGGCTTGAGTCGGTAGCGATCGCCCATCCGGAGTGGTTTCCGGATGAGGCTTCCAAGCAGGCGGTGTTAAGCGACTACCAGCGGGCGAGGCAGGGCTTCTTGGATAAGCTGGCGGACTTGGCAGCCCCACAGCAACCCTAGACGCATCGAACCTCTTATTCAATTTGGGAAAGCGGAGCGTCCATTGATTTCTCAATGGACGCGTCTGCCAGAGGGATACTGGACCGCAGTCTAGGCCAGTGCTTTTTCAAACAGGACCAACATGCGTCCCCAGGCTTTCTCAGCTTGTTCCAAATTGTGCACGCGGGTGTCCGGTGGACACCAACCATGACCGGCGGGGTAAACTTCAATTTCCGCTGGCAGTTCCGCTTCGGCGAAGGCCGCCTTGAGAACGTCCTTTGCATCCG
>JANSWS010000733.1 GCA_024743355.1 bacterium | reverse complement strand
GCGACGTCGCCCGCATTGACCAAGACGGCTTTATCGAGATTACTGGGCGTCTCAGCCGATTCTCGAAGATCGGGGGCGAAATGGTACCCCACATCAAGATTGAACAGACGATGTGTGAAATTATCGGAGTCGACGAGGAAGGACATCAACCGGTTGCTGTCTCAGCGGTGCCCGATGAACGCCGGGGAGAACGCTTGGTTGTGCTTCATACCGAGCTACCCATCTCCAAGGGGGAACTGCTGCGGAAAATGTCCGCTGCGGGTTTGCCGAATATTTACCTGCCAAACGAAGATTGCTTTGTGCAAGTGGATGAAATTCCCTTCCTGGGCAGCGGCAAGCTGGATCTCAAAAGATTGCAAGAAATGGCCCTGGAGTTCGCCCAGAACCGCAAGACAAGCGGCAATTAGAGGCTGGATTTCAAGTCCCCAGTTGCGGTCATGAAGACTCCTACCGATGTGCGGCAAAGGGAATTCGAGGCGATTTAGTCGTCTGCCATTCTTAAACGGGCCAGCGTCAGACAGTCTGGACACATAAATATGCTTGATTGGGGGCATTTGGTCTGACGGATTTCCGTGGAAACTGGTATGAAAAACGCCTTTCATACCCCGCAAAGGTCCGCCCCAGAATGGGGACGGCGAAGCTGTGATATGCGACGATCGGTTGGCCCACCCTCGCTTGTCGTCGAAGCAGCTTGGCATGACCTGGGCACGCTGCGGTGGCCTCCCAGAATTTCCGGCGTACTCGCCATTGATGTTTGCACACCTAACCTCTGGATTCGTATCCGGCCATGTTGCTCACTAGCATCATCTTGATTTTCGTCGTTGGCTACATCGTCATTGCACTCGAGCATCCACTGCATATCGACAAGGCAGCCACGGCTTTGTTCATTGGCACAGCCTGTTGGGCAATCTACGCCATGAATCTGGGCAGTCTGCTGCCCGTCGAGAGTATCCCTGATTCTTTCCATCAATTGATGGTTGAGAAGAACCAACATGCGGAAGGTCCGGAGTATGTTCAGCACTACGCTACGCATGCGCAATTCGGTGAGCTGGTTGCGGAAATAGCTTACATCCTGTTCTTCTTGATGGGAGCTATGACCATCGTCGAACTCGTCGACGCTTACGAAGGCTTCTCGTTTATCACCAACCGCATTACGTCTTTGAACAAGGTCAAATTGTTATGGACAGTGTGCTTCTTGACCTTCTTCCTGTCCGCTGTGCTGGACAATTTGACCACTACCATTGTGATGGTCTCCTTGATGCGTAAATTGATCAAGGACAGAGAAACCCGTCTGTTCTTTTGCGGCATGATTGTCATTGCCGCCAATGCGGGAGGGACTTGGACCGTAATTGGTGACGTTACAACCACCATGCTGTGGATCGGAGACAAAATCTCCACGATACAAGTCATGAAGGTTTTGATTCTGCCCAGCTTGGTTTGCATGATAGCACCGCTGCTGGTGGCCTCACAATTTCTCTCAGGTGAGGTTGAGCGTCCCGATCTGCCCGTGAACTATCATGACAAAACTTTGAAACCCTGGCACTCCAATCTCTTCCTTGCCCTTGGCTTCGCAGGCTTGATCTTTGTTCCCATTTTTAAGTCAGTAACACACTTGCCTCCATTCGTAGGCATGATGTTCAGCTTGAGCTTGATTTGGATTGTCTCCGAATTCGTAAAGAATGATTTGGACGAAGCT
>JANSWS010000353.1 GCA_024743355.1 bacterium | reverse complement strand
GTGCAGAGTGCCCTGGTAACGAGAGTGCAGAGTGCCCTGGTAACGAGAGTGCAGAGTGCCCTGGTAACGAGAGTGCCAGGGAATCTTCGAAGCTAAAACATAATCAGTTGTGGCCTATAAAGAGGGCAGAGCCTTGGAACGAGGGTCGCGCAAGGTGGCGATCAGCGAGATGAGCTTTGGATAAGAACGCCAGGAAATACTTGTTCACATGAGGGAGAAAATGCCAGAGGAAGCGTTTGGGATTGGGATTGTCGTCTCAAGTTACAATGAGAACATCACCGATCGGCTACTGGACGGCGCTATCAGCACGCTTTCCAAATCGGGGATGGGTGAATCCCAATACGTTACCGTACGAGTGCCGGGTGCCTGGGAGATTCCATTGGCTGCCAGGCTACTGGCCGAACGCGACGACATCGATGGCATTATCGCGTTAGGTGCTGTCATTCGCGGCGAGACGACGCATGATCAGTACATCAATCAATGCGTGAGCGGCGCTCTGATGGAACTCATGATGTCTACCAAGAAACCGGTTGGCTTCGGTTTGCTCACATGCAATAACCTGGAACAGGCCTTTCACCGCGCTGGCGGAAACGAAGGTAACAAGGGTACCGAAACGGCGGAAGCTGTGCTGATCATGCTTAAGACCGCCAAGCTGATCGAGAAAAACTCGCTTTGAGTCCCCGCCCACGGGCGATCGCCGTATTTCTGACGCCGCGGGCCGACTAAAAATTGCTGCGGATTTTTCGATTTCAGGGTGCCAACGGGGGCAATACCGCGTTACTATCAGAGACTTGGATGGCGAATTTGAGCCGCGATCCCACGCCGCCATCGGAGCCGTCCCTAACACCCTTCCCCGCCTAGAGTTACAACCAGAAAGCCCTATGCCAACTCGTCGTCGCGCTCGAGAAATTGTCTTACAGCTTTTATATGAAGATGACCTGAACCCGGATCAGGATCCTATTGTTGCGGAACGGTTTTTGGAAAATCGTTTGCTCAAAAACAAGCCTCTGATTCGTTTTGCCAATGAGCTTTGGCGAAATGTGATCCGCAACCGTCAACAGATCGACAAGGCTCTCTCGGCAACGGCAACGAACTGGTCATTGCGGCGAATGGCGGCCATTGATCGCAACATCCTTCGAATGGCAGCCTACGAGATCCTTCACACCGACACGCCGGGCCGAGTTGCCATTAATGAAGCCGTCGAGCTGGCCAAACGCTACGGAAACCACCAATCCGGTCAGTTTGTAAATGGTATCCTGGATCGCGTGCTTCACGAGCAGCTTTCCAAAGAAGAGGATCTGTCGTCCAGTGATGCTCTGCCCGACGATGCATCGCAGCTTGAAGAAGCATCGCTTTCTGATTCAAAGTAGAGTAGCACTGTCAAACTATCAGGGATGGTAGGTGTGAAGCCCGGAGCAGAAGAAGGCGGAAGCAAAAGTCGATTCGAACCGCAAGAGGCGAATCTGCCTGAGGGGTTCGAAGAGGGAGTATCGCTGGAAGAACTCAGCCAATCCTATGCGAACGTGTTGGCAGACGCGACAAGTGCGAGTTCAGCGAGCTTGGCATACAGCGATGAAGCTGGCAGCGCCCAAGGCTCACCAGAATCAGAACGCGATCCAATCGTCAATGACGGCGCAGATGACGAGCTGACTCCAACCCCGAACACCCCAATAGCTCCGATCTCCATCGTGGAAGCCATCCTCTTCGTAGGAGATCCCGACGGCGCTGCCATTCCGCGCCAGGTGTTAGCCGATTTGATAAGAGGGGTTTCCGAATCCGAGATCGGTCAGCTGGCAGAGGAGCTCAACCGACAGTACTCGGACTCTGACAGCGCGTTTCGGGTTGTAGAACACCCCGAGGGACTGAGACTCGAGTTGCATCCGGAGATGGAGTCGATTCGAGAACGTTTCTATGAACGCAGTCGACCCGTCACGCTCAATCAGGCTGCCATCGACTGCCTGGCACTCATCGCCTACCAACCGGGCATTTCGAAAGAGGCTTTGGAACAGCAGCGAGGCCAGTCCAGCGGCAGTATTTTGAATCAATTGGTGCGTCGCCAGTTGATCGAAATTCGACGCGTGGACGTGTCCGAAGAACGAGGTCCCAAGTCCAGGGTAGCCCAGTACTACCCGACCGATAAACTGCTTGAGCTGGCAGGCTTGTCAGCCTGGGAGGATTTGCCCCAGGTCGAGGAACTGGAGCTGGACTAGCTGGGTTATCAGCTTGGTGAAGAGGCTTATCCACCTTGCGGAGCTCGCGCCGCCTGCTCGCTTGAATCATCAAGAACGATCTCTACTGCCAATTCACTCTCCAGCCGCCTCAAGTCGGCATGCAGAGCGTCACGATCACAGTCGACCGGGATTTGCACTTGGCAATGCATATGGAACAGAGGAGTACCCGTGATGGGCGCCGGAGCCAGGCTGGTACTCATTTCCTGCACGTTGATACCGGACTGGGCTAAGTGCCTGGCCACACCATTCACGATACCCTCGTGATCCGCACCTGAACACTCGAGCGTTGCCATCAAGTAGTCACGCTGGGGTTGCCTTGCCTCGGTCTGCTTGAGTTGAACCGTCAGCTCCTTTTTCTCCAACGCAAGCAGATCCCGTCTCAGCGCGTCCAGTTGGGATTCATCGACGGTGACACGTGCGATTCCGGCGAAATCACCGCTTAGTCGAGCCAGGCGGCTTTCTTCCCAGTTTCCTCCGTGGCGGACGACGACGGCCGTGAGTTCATCAACAATGCCCGGCCGATCGGGACTGGTAAATGTCAAGACGAGCTGAATTCTCATACAGTTTGATCAGATTATGATTGCGTAGTTCTCAAGGCGACGCCGATAGCATAGCAAAATTGGGTGCTGCATAGGCGCGAGTCCCAAGCAATGGCAAAACGATTTTCTGTCACCGCTCGCGTGGGGCAACTTCAGCAGCACTAGCCACGTCCAATGAAGGGCATCTCATTGGCCATCACGGTCATGAAGGGGACGTTGGTATCCAGGGGTAGATTCGCCATATAGAGAACGGCGTCTACAACATGCCGCAGATGCATGGTGGGTTCCACGGCGATCGAACCATCCGCCTGCGGAACACCAGCTTTCATTGCGGCCGCCATGTCCGTCTCAGCGTTGCCGATATCGATTTGCCCACAAGCGATATTGTGACCACGGCAATCAAGTATGGTGGATTTGGTGAGCCCGGTAACGGCATGCTTCGTCGCCGTGTACGCCGCACTACCTGGTCGCGGTGTGTCAGCTGAAATGGAGCCATTGTTGATGATCCTCCCGCCGGACGGTCGTTGCGACTTCATCAGCCGGACGGCGGACTGCGTGCAAAGAAACATGCCATTCAAATTTGTGTTGACCACCCGTTGCCAGTCATCGAAGTTAATATCCTCGATGGATGCCGCCGGAATGTTAACCCCCGCATTGTTGAACAACAAATCCAGCCGTTGATAAGCCTCTTGAGTCTGCAGAAACAACTGTCCTACCGACCAGGGCAGGGTCACATCCGTCTCAGCTATCAGCATCTTGGAAGCATGGGATCGGCTGAGCGCAACCGTTTCTTGTAGCTTGTCCACATTACGGCCCGCGACCACAACATGAAATCCTCGCTCCACAAGGGCAAGAGCAACGGCGCGACCGATCCCGCTTCCCGCTCCCGTTACGATCGCAACACGATCCTGTTGGCCACTCATTGAATCGGGAATCTCCTCATCCCAGGACTTGTCAGGAAAAATATTTCGAGCAGTTTACGCAAATTCTGAATTGCGATTCAAGCGGGTACTCCGCTTCATGAAGATGCCGGAACTGCTCGTGCTGGGGGAGACTTGTGGACCGATGTGGGGTACCATCCCAAGCAGTTTTCGGGAACGCGAGCATCACAATCGGCCAGTGCGGACATTTCGTCCATCGCTTGATGGTCTTAAATTCAGGGCCGCAAGTCCATGGCTGTCAGGCCGAGACTGGCTCTGCCGCTGGTCGGCTAACTCCAGCGTTTTCCAGCAGCCGGTGTCAGCCGGCTGGAATTTTTGCCTCGAACCGAGTGGAGCGCCCAGGTTGCTGTGGAATTAAGCCAACATCAGACAGCGGGCGTTCATCGGCCAACTCGGGGCAGCTGATCCGGGGGCGAAGTCGAATTTCGCCCCTGAGTGATTCCACCGAGAAGGTTTTAGGAGGCGGAGTACGCGAGAATTTCAACCGGGATGAAGAAAGCTTGGCAAGTCTGCCGGCATGAAAAATATCTATGGGAAATCGATATGGGTAATGCAATCGAGTTGCAGGATGTCACCAAGTCCTTCGGGAAAAAAGTGGCGGTAAATCGAGTGAATCTGAGCGTTCCCGAAGGCTCGATCTATGGTTTTATCGGGCCCAATGGCAGCGGCAAGACTACCACGCTGCGGATGATCTTGCGTATTTTCCAGCCAGATTCTGGCGTCGTTCAAGTGTTGGGAGCCGCCCAGGGAAAAACCGCCGATGACCGTCTGGGCTATCTGCCAGAGGAAAGGGGGTTGTACAAACGCATGCGGGTCCGTGAATTGCTGACCTACTACGCGCGTCTCAAGGGCATGTATAACTGCAAGCCCGAGATTGATCGTTGGCTGCGAGAGCTAGAAGCCGAGTCTTGGGTGGATAAGAAGATCGACGCGCTTTCCAAAGGCATGGCACAGAAGATTCAATTCATCTCTGCGGTTGTGGCTAGGCCCGAATTGGTCATTCTGGATGAACCGTTCAGCGGATTGGATCCTGTAAACATGGTTTCACTGCGAGACGCCATTCTGAGCCTGAGAGAACAGGGAACTACCATTGTCTTCTCCACTCATGACATGGATATGGCGGAGAGAATGTGTGATACTGTATTCATGATCTTTCAAGGCAAGAAGGTCCTGGATGGAAGCATGGAGTCCATCCAAGCCGAGTATCCGGCGAATCGAATTCGGGTGGCTCTGAGTGGGCAGGACCGTAGTCTTCCGTCGCTGCCGGAGGTTTCCGACTGCGTGGAACATGGACGCTTCTTCGAACTGACCTTACGCGACGTCGAGCACTCAAACGTCGTTCTGCAAAAACTGGCCAGTCAACGCCAGGTGACGCATTTCGAGATCGTTAAGCCCTCGTTGCATGACATTTTCGTTCATATTGCCAAACCATCCCCGTCTGTAGAACAAGCCGCATGAAAAAGATTCTGACGATCGCAATTCGCGAATACAAAGCCATGGTTGGCACCAAGGCTTTCTTGGCCTCGATTGTGATGATGCCCATCTTGATGCTGGGCGGTTTAGTGGCTATTCAGCTTCTGAATAAAGTCGGTGAGGTCAAGGAGCGTCGCATCGCGATTGCAGATGGCACCGGTGAACTAACGGAGGTGATCCAGCGGGCAGCCGAGTCCCGCAATGCGGCCATTGATTCCGCACTCAATGACCAGGAGAACGCTTCCATGGCGGGGCGAGACCGCGGTGGTCCATCACTCAATCGAGGAGAGAAGTTCTACTTCGAAGTTGTTGACCAAGAGCTCGATGAAGAGAAGCGAATCTCGTTGAGCGAGCGGATTTCCAATCAGGAACTGTATGGGCTGCTGGAAATTCCGGCGAACGCCTTGGATCCGCTCGCGGCTGCGCCGCAAGACTCACCAATCAACTCGGATCAAGCGACCAACAGCCCGCTCGATGCAATTCGATTCTACTCCCAAGACTCGGGGTTGTCGCCGGCGCGGGGTTGGCTTCAGTCGATCATATCAGAACACGCCAAAGCACTGCGTCTGCGGCAGGCCAAAGTCGATCCCATCATCGTGGCTCAAGCCAGTGTGCCGATCGAAGTCAAGGGCATGGGCTTGGTTCGCAGGGCCTCCGATGGCACAGTGGTAGCCGCCGAGGAAAAAGACGTCATGTCGGCCTTGTTTCTGCCGATGGGCGTGATGATGCTGATGTTCATGGTCATCTTCATGGCGTCTCAGCCAATGCTGGAAAGCGTGTTGGAGGAAAAGTCACAACGGATTGCCGAAGTTCTGCTGGGAAGTGCCAACCCATTTCAAATCATGAGCGGCAAACTGATCGGCTCGGTGGCCGGCTCGATTACCATATTCTCGATCTATTTGGTGGGCATCTACTTCCTGGCACAACAACGTGGCATGCTTGACGCGTTTCCCATGCACCTGGTTCCATGGTTCATCGTGTTCCAGATTCTGGGCGTGCTGTTTTACGCCGCCATCTTTCTTGCCGTTGGAGCTAGCGTCACCCAATTAAAAGAAGCTCAGTCGATCTTGCTGCCGGTGTGGATGCTACTGATGAGCCCGATGTTCATCTGGATTTTTATCGTTCAAGATCCCAATGGCTCCGTAGCAAAATGGTTTTCGCTCTTTCCGCCGGCGACACCTACAACCATGATGCTCCGTCTGAGCACGGGACAAACCATTCCTTGGTGGCAACCAGCTACCGGTGTGCTTTTAACCACACTGGCAACCTTGGCCATCGTAGTGATCGCTGGACGGATTTTTCGGATCGGCATCCTGTGGCAAGGAAAGACTCCCAAGTTGTCTGAAATCGTGCGTTGGGGAATATCCGGCTAGCCAGGAAAGACGGGCCCGGATGATTCAAGTAGGCCGTTAACAAGGTCGCAGGTGAGCTGCGTACAAGGACCAACAAAGCACAAATCTCACTGGAAATCAGTTGGCAGGCTCGAAGCACAACAGCTGACCATTCTCCAAAGCGACCATCAATTGTCCTTGATGGTCGATGGATATACCGCCCTTGACCGCATTAGCGGGCAACTGGTGAAGCCAGCGGTCCGTGCCGTCTGCTGTATTCATGGCAACCAGAAAGGCTTCGCTCTCAGCGCCTTCCACATGACCGGCCGCAACCAGAGTTTTGTCCGTAACGACGAAGCCATGGAAGCGGCGATTGTCGCCATCCTGCCAGATCGGCTTGGGGCGCTCGCCTCCTCGGCGCACCCAACGCGCGGCTTCTTGCTCGGTCTTTGGCATTCCGGGTGGGAGCGGAGAAAGCCGTGCAAGATTGGTGAATTTACTGCCCTCGTAGCTAGCGTCTAAAGTCAATTGACAGCCGTCTTCACATTCGTAGTCCAGCGATACGTACTTTCCGTACTCAGGATAGTAGGGGTAGAAGGCCGTCCGGTATTGGGAATTAACTTGATTGCGTGGTGTGTTAAGGCACGCAAGCGTTTCCAGATCGTATCTGGCAACCTCGTACACACCCCCGGCTAGAAATTGCAATTCATTGTCGACGATTTTCAAATTTCCTTGCAAGCTGATGCCGTTATCGACTTCTGGCTCTAGCGTTCCCGACGTTGAATTTGAAATCCGCAGCTCGCCAGTAATCGCATCCAGTCCGACTACGAACGTACCATCGTAATGCGTGATCCCAGCTGCGGCGTAGACCGTGTCACCGTGAACCACAACGCCGCCGGCGACGGGCCAGGCCGAGATGAGATGCTGGTAAACGGGAATGCGGTCTACGCGTGGCCCAATGCGGTAAGACCATAAACAGCGTCCATCCGTGGCAGCATACGCGTAAACACGACCATCCGCCGATCCCACGTAGACGCGATCGTGAGCCACCACGGGCGGAAAGTAGATAGGTCCGCCCGTATAGCTTTTCCATACGATCTGCCCGCTCTGGTCCAACGCGGTAATGACACCACTACGATCTGCCACGAATATCAAGCCACCGGCGGTGACCGCCGCCGTCGGCAGAACATCGCCGCCTATTTGGGTAGACCACTTGAGCTTCATACTCGGCGGGATTTCCATCTGGGAAATGTCGTTCCGTGCATTGTCGCCGCGGTAGGTAGACCAGTCCGCTGAATGGGCCTGCAAACGCTCAACCGATAGCAGGTCATCGGAAAACCATCTGGCCGGTTGCTGACTCACGGCTTCTACCCGGGTATCTGATTGCGAGGGACGCAAAGCGATATTCCCATAGAGTGACAATTGGCAGCCGCACATCCAAGGGCCCCAGTAAAGATGTCCTTCCGCAACAATCACACCATCCTGGCAGGGTGGTCGCATGGGATCGATATGCTGAGCGCGATTGCTGTCGGTCAAGACCCTGACGGTACCCCCGTTGGCGCGATAAAAGATGCTATCGGCGCAGCCCGTGGCACGCGTGCAAGCCCGCCGGGCGGGAAAGGTTTCCAGTACCGTTCCCGTCTGATAGTCAAACTTCATTCCGTTTTCGGAATCCTGCGGGCCGGCCGCCCAAATTCCATCATTTCGAAGCACCAGCTGAAGATTTCCTGTGGGATGCGTCCAGGCCAACTTGCCGTCGTGTGCGGAAGCAACCACCATGCGAGATCGCTGCGGCCCGGCGAAGAATAGAAAATCATCGCTACATTTCATGTAGCAGGTCGTTGCGTAGCCGCTAATGTAGTGTTGAGC
>JANSWS010000348.1 GCA_024743355.1 bacterium | reverse complement strand
TAGCGGCGACCAGCGAGCGTCAAATGGTCGCCTGACGAGCGTGCCGCGAGCAGAATAACGAAGACAACAGAGCCTCCTGCGATGAAGGTGCGCCGCGGCGCTGAAAATCGGGCCCAAACAGGCCAAGAAACGGCGCCAGCAGAGACGCAAAGCAAACCTCTTCACACCGCACAACGTCGAACTTGACCGACAAATCGCTAGAATCAAGACTTTAAAGACAGACACTAGCTACCGTTGCCAGACGGTGGATTGTCGCCAGGCAGTGGATAATACGTCGCTGCGCATCTTGAAATGGAGGCGGGCGGGTTACCATTTCAGGCCGAACTGTTCTCCACCAGCGCTCCGTCCGGTGCCGCCCTTGAGTGGTCCCTGATGTTTGGGCAGAACGGGTTCTGGCCTGGGTTCCTCTGGCTGGGGCTCAGCAGCACCTTCCGCCGGCTCAGGAGCAGCTTGTGCTCCCTTGATGGACAAGCTCATCCGCTGATTCTCTTCATCGACGGACAGTACCTTCACATCAACTTCCTGCCCTTCCTGCACGACGCTGGAGGCTTTATTGACCCGATGATGGGCCAATTCGCTCAGGTGCACCAACCCCTCCACGCCGGTAGCGACTTTCACAAATGCCCCGAATTCGGCGATTCGCGTTACCGTGCCTTTGACAATCGAGCCAACAGGAAATCGCTTATCGAGATCTGTCCAGGGATGTTCCTGAAGTGACCGGTAGCTCAAGCCTATCTTGCCGGATTGCTCGTCGATCTTCTCGATGCGGACTTGAATACGTTGACCAACCTCCACAATTTCGCTCGGGTGGTTAACGCGCTCCCAGGAAAGTTGACTGATGTGCAGCAGACCATCCAGTCCACCGATGTCTACAAAGGCTCCAAAGTCCATGACCTTGGTAACCGTTCCTTCCACTGCGTCGCCGACAGCGATGGAAGCCAAGCGTTGGGCGCGTTTTTCCTGACGCTCTCGTTCCAGCACTGCGCGTCGGGACAACACCAAGTTGCCACGCCGTTCATTGGCTTCGGTAATCACACACAAGACTTTTTGGTCCACCATTTCGGTCAAGTTTTCGACCCGGTACTCGGCTACTTGACTGGCGGGTATGAAACCTCGAATGTTGCCCAGCTTGCATTCCAAACCGCCGGCGTTGGCCCCGGTTACCAGCACCTCGACGACCTCGCCCTCGCGGATGTCGGCCCAATCGGAGACATCGACCGCATTGCCGGGGAGAGTCAGTTCGTACAGACCTTCGTCATTGGAAAAACCACGAATGATGACTTCGATGGAAGCACCGGGCTCAGGCGGTTCCTCAAACTGCAGCAGCGGAAGCGTACCTTCGTCGGGGCCCCCCAACGCTACAAAAACGTCTTCCGCATGGATTTTGACCACCCGTCCTTGGACTCTCTGTCCCTCGGTAAGCGTGCGGCCAACTTGCAGCATCTCATCGCCAATCAGCATCGAATCCAGATCGCTACCACCCAAAACCGCTGACAACTCGTCCTCCAAATCGGGCAATACCTGACGTCGATTGGGAACCTCCACCCGCTTGACGGGGGACTCCGTGGGCGTCTTGATTACCCCAACTTCCACTCCGCCTCGTCCTGGCTTCCCACGCTTTCGGTCTCCCGCCGCCTTGGTTCCTTGTCCGGGTTCGGGACTTGCCGAGTGTTCGCCCGGCTGGGTATCCCTTTTCTCTGACACTTTGGGGCGGTTTTTCACCTGCAACGGTGGCTTCTGCTGACTCTTGCGCAACTGACGAATACGGTCCAGATTGAGTGGGCCTGTCGCCGGTGCCTCAGCAGCCTCAGCCGATTGCCGCACAGGGGCGGGGACCGCTTCCGCAGCGTTTGTTTCAGTCGGATTGGAACTTTCCGCTTCAGGAGTGGACTCAGCCTTGCCTGCCGCTTCCAAAGCGTCATTCTCAGCCGCTAGCGTGGGTTGTTCGGCCGGCGCAGTGACTTCCTGCGAAGTTTCCGCGTCGGATAAATTCTCTTGATCCGGATGGGGTTCGTTTGACATCGATTCAGCACTTTGAAGGTTACCAAGCATCACGGCCTAAGATTCTAGACTTAGTCGTATCTTCTTCCAACGTACTCTGACTGCTAGATTGTTCATTTGGCTATCACCTCATTCTCTCGAAGATTTTTCCAGTTGCGTATGGTTGATGAGAATCAGAGCGAAAAATCTCCCCGCTTTTCCCGGGCTGAGTGGAAATCGGCTGCTACCGAAGCGGACGTCCACCCTTTTGGGAATGCCGGGAGAGGCAGTCTGACGGAGCGTTCCGCGACGGATCGCCCGTCTAACGCCAGCTCGGCCGAGCCGCCGGTAGTGACCCGCCCTGGTTCTCAAGGCAAGTTCTCAGAACAACCGTTTTCAGAATTTTCTCAATGGCTCGAGGATACACTGGGATCGGAGAGCTACGGGGCACCACGCGTATTTGACTTGTTCACATTGCTGGCAGTCACTTTAGCCTTCGCGCTGATGTTCGCCTTGCTCAGACTTATCGAGCCGCTGCTTCTAAGCGACTTGCCGCTGGTGGCTATTTCGCTGGGGACCTTCGTAACGCTCATCGCCATCGCACAGCTTGCGTTGTGGGGAGGAAATAAGCCTAGACTGGCTTCCGTGGTTGCCGGCCCGGCAATCTGGTTCGTGATTGCCATGGGGCTAACCGCTAGAAACCCTCAGAATTACCTGAGTATTTTCGCGATGCTGGGGCTGCTAGGCTCATCCATTCTCGGTGTTTTGGCAGGCTATTTGGGAGGCGCGGTCGTTGCCGGCGTGTTCTTGGTAGCGGACACCTTCCGCAAGCGATTTGTCAACCCGAGACGTGAACTACCAGCCTCCAATGATGACTTCATTTTCCAAGACAAAGAGCCATAAATCGCGGCGATCGGAGTGAGCGATTTCGGCTGCTGTGAATCAGCCAGATGCTTATTCATTCGCGGGCAGCTTGAGAGAACGCATGTGATGGCGGGCTTTGGTCAGTAGCGGTCCAACACTGTTTTCTGGAATCCCCAACTGCTGCCCAATCTCGCTATAACTGCGATGCTCCAAATGGAACATGCGAATCGCCTTCGCCTCGACTGCAGGCAACTTGCCGAGCAAATCTTGCACTTCTTCGCGATCCTCCAACTCTCGACTGGCATCCGCTCCTTCCCCCGACGCGTTTTGCTCGGCAGCGAAGGCTTTTGTTCCTTGGATTGAATTTGTCATTCTTGCCAATCGCCGAGCCGCGATGCGACGTGCCACCACTACCAGATAAGTCCCCAGCGAACTCTGACCTCGAAACCTTCGCAATATCGCGTAGTCGTCGTCCACCAAAGCCAGCAATATTTCCGCAACCAGCTCGTCTCGCAAATCATCCGGTAATTGCGAGAACCGCACTTTGGCAGTGGACTGAACCACATGCGTAATCAATGCAAGATAGTGCTCTACAAATGCCTCCCAAGCACCGTCCATACCGGCGAGGCATCTGTTGAGCAGCTCTCGATCGCGATCCGATAAGACCATTAGCAGTCGTTGAAATCTGGTAGAAGGTGCGGAAGAAAGAAGCACATGGAATCATCGCAGGCTGCAGCACGGGAAGCGAAGCAGGGCAGGTGGCCCGCGAATTCCCAAGCGACCTCAGGATGCACAGTCGGTCGCCCGCATTCTCTCGTTCTTCCACGCACAAGCAGACTTTTGCAAGTCTTCAAAGCCGCCTGCGGCTCCACTTCCCAGTGGGATACAGCCGGTTAATATCGGGCTGAGCTTCAGCGAACTGGATCAAATCACGATCCCTCTTCAACTCAGACGCCACACCTGCCCATGTCTTATGTTAGGTCGACCGACTTTCCCATTCAAGCTTTGCCCGCACCTCCGGCAGCAACTTTCGGGAATTGTTGCATCTCCAAGTGGGCCAAGACGTTAGCTTGACATCGCACCGCCTCATGCCTACTATCTCGAGTGTCAAAAACCGACCCAACCGATCGATCGGTCCGCTCCCGCCTCAAGTCTTTCTGGCCAGCGGCCGATGATCGAAAGAATTCACTATCTCTCTGTAAGAAAGGTTGCTGAGAATGACTCACGTCGTCGCCCAGCCCTGTGTAGGTTGCCGATATACGGACTGCGTTGTTGTCTGCCCCGTGGAATGCTTCTATGAGGGCGAGAAGATGCTTTACATTCATCCCGAAGAGTGCATTGACTGCGAAGCGTGTGTTCCGGAATGCCCGGTGGAAGCTATCTTCCACGAAGACAATCTGCCCGATGAATGGAAGGAATATGTCCAGATCAACGCAGATGGAGCCGAAAACAGCGAAGTCATCACCGAAAAGAAGACGCCGTTGGCCGACAACTAAGGTCGACTCTTTCCGTTTGCTGCGTTGAGCAAGCGGCCCCTTCTTTTTCAGCTCTAGCCAGAGAAACTATCTGAGAACTACAAGCACGACGCGCTAACGAGCGCGTCGGCTTTCTTGGGCAATGGATGCAGGAACGCCAAACAGCGGCCTCGAGCAGATAGACACACACTTGCTCACGCCAAATACAAGCACGACGCGCCAGCGAGTGTGTCGGTTTTCCTGGGCAACGGCCGCTGCCAAGTGGAAATTCACCTGCTGGCGCCGGTTGCTGTTAGTGGCAGAGAGTCGCCCCGATCAGATGGATACACACTTGCTCGCGCAGCGTGCTTGTATTCGCAACAAAATGGCTTCAAGCTCGTGGAAACTCACTTGCTGGCACTCGATTGTACGCGTCAGACAGTCGTCTCGAGCATGAGGAAATCACTTGCTCGCGCAGCGTGCTTGTAATCGCAACACACGGTAGACAAGTGGCGATTGCGTATTTAGCTTTTGCTTTCCAGCTCAGGATTCGAAAACGGTATCTAAACGAGCCTTCTTACCAACCGTGGGGGCCAACTCGATACGCACCCGCCAAAGCGAGGAGAGATTGAGCGGCGTATTCGCAACAGGTACATCGCTCAAAATTTCAATGCTGCGTATGCGATCCACGGGAATCATCGTTGCGGATTTCGATTCGATCTGATCCATATTCTCGAAGAAAATCAACGAGTGCACATTCTCGAGATTGGCTCCCGCCGCTCCCTCTAGAATCAACGCGTGCTGCGAAGATAAACGTTTGAATTCATCCGAGCTCAAGCGGCGTGGACTTGCGATCTCCGCTCCAGGTCGTGCCTCGCTGGCTAGCGCCGGCTGGTCGCTCACCTCATCACTCATTTCGACGTGAACAGACCAGAAGGCGTCCGCTTGCGCTGATGTCTGATTTGCGATCATAGTCGATTCCCTGTTGGCATTTGGCCTCGCTTATCCTCTGAACGCGATCCGGCATAGCGGATCTCTTGGCAAAAGTACCACCCCCGCTGAGCAACGACTTGACAAAGGCAAAAACTGCCAGTTTCGCCGCCCGGTATAGATTGCGACCTTGGCGATTGAGAGGATTCTACGGTTGGAAGTGGTAACACAACCGCATCACCAGCTACCAACGCGGCACGATTGACGACTGACAATTGCTTCGGAAAGTCCGGTGACTGGCGGAACCGGCCAAACCGCGTAATCAGAAACGGGCTCAATTCGATTGGCCGCTGTACTCGCTTACGAGCGTTTTTTGGAAGACCAAGACCCGGATTATGACCTACGCTTTTCGGACCTGATTGCTGGTCATCCTTCAATTAGACGGGAGCTGTGCCTTGGTAGGGATCTTTGGAGCGGGACTCATTGTTTTGGGGTTGCTGATTCTATTGGCAGTCCAAATCAGCCGTAGCCCAACAAAATAGCGGTTCAACCCAATAGCGGTTCAACCCAATAGCGGTTCAACATCGACTTGCCCCTCAATCCATCAGAGTTGCGTCCACGAGCGCTTATTCAGAGCAGAGACTAGTCCAAGGGAAGCTCTGCATAGCGATTCATGCCAGCTCCTCCGCCTGAGCCCGCATCGTAGACGAATCCATAAACGCGTTTGCCATCAGGCTTGGTGTAGACGTTGCCTCGGACCCACTGTGCGTTGACCGCAGGAATCCGAAGAACATCATGCTCCCACTCGCCGCGTTTTCGAACGCTGAAAATCGATCCGGATTCGCTATCGATATACAGCACATACAGATTGTCGCCATCTAGCACGACGTCTGCACCAGGTTGCTGTGAATCAACCGCATTAACGACAACCCTGCGGTGGGTGACTCGCGTGGGGGCTGTCAGTGAGCCCGATGCCTGCCTTCTCCGCTCCCAAAGCTGTCCATCTGCAGTTCCATAAATCATCACCAGCGTATTGGTTGCCGGCAAAAACGATAGCGGCAGCATCGAACCGAATTCGGAACGCGAAGTCCCGACACCCTCGGCAATTAGCTGACGTTCGCTCATCTTTCCGTTCGGCTCCATGTGTCGATGCCACAGGCTGCCGTCGAGTCCATAGTAAGCCAGGTGAACGTCGTCATTAGCGCCTAGCACTGCCTGCGGACCAGCCGTCGCGGGTGGGACATGCGGATCCATGGCTTGCGGTTTACTCCACGCTCCCCCACTTGAACCTAGGCTGTAATGAACTTGATCTTCGCCTACAAAGAAAGCGACTCGACTTCCGTCCGACCGAACTACCAGAGCTGCCGCCTGTGCTCTGGCTTCTACGCGTCCCACCAATTGGTCACGGATTCCCCATCGATCGGCCAACGTCGGGTGATCCGATGTATGGAATGTGTGATACCAAGTAGCACTGGTAACCTGGTGCAGAATGTGAATCGTATCTCCAATTTGGAGAGCATCTACGCCTTCCAAATCATCCGCCGAAGGTCGATGTCCCCCATCAACCTCCTGCCAACTCACTCCGCCATCCGTCGACTTGACCACCATAAAGACGTTATCGGTTTCGGTGGGCTCCATAATGAAATAGAGATCCCCGTTTGATGCTTGCCAGGGGCCTATGCGTCCCGGAGTTTCCACATAAGTACCGCCAAGATGCCCAGCCGCAACCTCCAAACGCAGCTGCGGAATCTGCAGTGCGTCGACTTGCCTGCCATCACTGGCGACCATGCGGAACTCGAATACATCCCCCGTTTCATTCGTGGTTGGTCCATCTGCGTAACGGCGGACCACCAGCGGCCATTCGACTTCGCTCTGCCGACCTCCTTCCGCAACGAATCTCGCAAAGGCACTCAAACTACTCCCGACGCCGGGGCAAAATTCAGCCTTGGCTCCTTCGAGTAGATCCGCGGTAGGTGTCTGATCCGCAAATGCTGGGCAGGCCACGATGCTAACGGGAGGTGTCTTCGGCAGCCCTCGTAACAGCAAATTTCTGATCTCGGCGGACTGCCGGCGCGGAAGACGAAAGCCAACTTGCGAGTCGGAAGCTAGGGTCGAATCTTCCAGGCTCAACTCGTACTCACGTGTATCGATAACAATCGTCATCTGCCCTTCTTCAAACTCGACGGCAAAAGGAAACCAGCTGTCAAATTCGATGTCAATCGGCTGTTGCATCACGACTTTTGGAGCCGCACCTTGGTGCAAGCAATGAACTTCAACCGTACGATTAGCCGAGTTAAGAAATACTTCGTAACGCGTTTGTGCCGACGAGTAACCGATGACGACCGACACTCCATCAGTGCTGGATTCGGGCAATCGCATTTCGCCTTCCAACTCAACTTCCGAAAGGTCCGTGGTTTGTGGATAAACCAACAACGCGGATTCTTCTCCAGCTTCCGCAACGAGAATCCTCTGCTGCCCATCCTGAACAACCCTCACTTCTGCCTTCTTTGAACGGGCGTCGGCCCCGTCCGTGGATGCCGTAAGCTGAAACCGATTGAGGTCGAGTTCCACGCTGGCACTCGGATTTGGAAAGTCATGGGCTCCCACATCCCGCCATGCCCCATAATTGCGGCGATACTGCAAGCCCAAGAAGCCGGACGCTTCACCCACGTTGGGCCACAGCACCTCGACCCGCAAACGAAATGGCTGATCGGCGATAATGGGCACATTTTCATTCAAACTGCCGGCCCAGCCATGATCGGCATTTAATGCCGCAGCAAAGTCTTCGCGAACGCGAAAACTGCCTTGCACCAGAAACTCTTCTGAGTTTGCTGCTCGAAGTATCGCCGCCCCAACCAGAAGAGTATTCAAAAGCACGATCATCATCGTGATTGGGCAACGCATAACTTGACTTTCCAGTGTGCGGATCTCGAGCGAAGTTAGAAATCACACAGGACCGAAACGCCTCGGGCGGGCGGTAAATAATCTCACTTCGGGCCCAATCTACAGCCTCTCAGTGGATCGCCAAGGCTTAACGCGCCCCTTCATGATTACTTAACATCCTGCTTCCCTTGGGCCGCTCGCAGCTACAGGAACCAAGCAGCCAAACGATACCCGGCTGTTGATGCTTAAAATGGTGACTGGATTGCGGAGGCAATTAGCTCCTTGCTAAATCATTTTCCTGCCCGCCATCTTCCTGCCCTTCCTTCGTGGGTTCTCATCAGACCTTGGAAGGGCATGTTTGCCATCCTTGACTACGCAAGATGTAAAGCCCTGGTAGATTCCTGCCTTGGCGCAAATGCTTTTCAATCTGCGGCACT
>JANSWS010000555.1 GCA_024743355.1 bacterium | reverse complement strand
GACCCTGTTCCGAGTGAGCCGCTGATTATATTTCTCAGCGCGTTGGCTCGCTAGATTTGAGATTCACTTGGGTTCAGGATTCATCGATTCTGCCTACAAACCAGCTCGGCCGGTAACGACTGCTTCGATCGATGCTCTTATTTTGCCAACTTGTTTTTGTAAATCTTTCCGTCCTTCATGATGACCATGAAGTTCTTCTCGGGATTGGCCACCAGATCAAGATCTTCCAGTGGGTTACCATCGACCAGGATAAGGTCGGCAAAGGCACCTTCCTTCACCACTCCCAACTCGCCGACGTACGGGTCACGCGGACCACAAAGCTTCAGCAACTCGGCGTTGTCGTGCGTGGCCATCTTCAAGGCCTCAAAGGGCGTGTACCACTTTTGAAGCTTCGAGAGAAACTTGCCCTGCTTGGCTGCCAATTCCGGATCGAAAAGCAGATCCGTCCCGAAAGCGGTCTTAACCTTGTGCTTTTTCGTGAAGGCGATCACTTTCTCCAGACCGGCCACGCAGTCCGCATATTTCCGGGTGCTGATGGAACTTTCAAAAACAAAGGCGTCTTCATCGCCTACGGACATCGCCTGCATACTCCACCAGACGTCCTTTTCTGCCATCAGTTTGGCGGTTTCTTCAGTAATGAAGAAACCGTGCTCCACGGACTTGGCACCAGCCTCGATCCACATGCGAATAGCCGCGTCAGTATTCGCGTGAATCGCGACGTAGGTATTCCAAGTCGTCGCCACGTCGCACACTGCCTTAGCTTCCTCGAAGGTGTATTCAGTGACATCGAGGGGGTCGTAGAGGGAACTGACACCGCCGCCCGCCATCGCCTTGACCTGGCTTGCTCCCATGCGGAGGGCTTCGCGGGTGCGTTTGATCACTTCGGGCACTCCGTCCGCGATCAAGGTGTGGCCAATCCGTTGTTCGTATTCCAAGGCATCTCCATAGTTGGCGGGTACCGCGTTGGCTCCCCTAAAATCTCCATGCCCCGATGTCTGGCCGATGTAGGGCCCGCAAGGGTAAATCCGAGGACCATTGAACAGCCCCGCATCAATCCCCCGTTTGACGCCGAAACAATTCCCACCGACATCTCGAATGGTCGTAAATCCTCGCATCAAAGTTTTTTCCGCCGCCTTGGCGGCCGCAATGCCTTGGAAACTGAAATCAGAGGCAAGAATTTGTGAAATCGGCATATGGTTGAACATGGTATGCCAATGCGCATCGATCAGTCCGGGCATCAACACCATCCCCTTGGCGTCAATTACTACCGCTCCCTCCGGTGCCGCAATTGATTTTCCGATCCTCGAGATCTTGCTGCCATTGACCAGAACCGTCATGCCCTCGGCAAGCTTGTCTGTCTCTCCATCGAAGATACGGGAGTTAGTAAAGACCACCGCTTGTGGCGACTCAGCCTGCTGGGCAATGGCGGACGCAAGAGACAAATGAATCAGTGAAATAGTGAGTCCAAAAACGTGTAAGATCTTCATTCTGCAGCTTTGTCTCTGGGGAAGAACGATATATCCAAGTCTGAACGCGTCGGTCAGTTAAGGAATGCCCATCTCTTTCTGCAGGAGTTTTTCAAACATCGACATGGTGGCTGCAATCACACTCGCAGCCACACAAATGAGTAGCCCCATGACAATCGGAGGTGGCAGCTCGTCCGCGTTGGGCAAAATCATAAGCTCTCCAACGACGACAAATGCGATCATAGCTATAGCGTAGAACTTTGTCTTTCGCACAGCTTTGATGGTAGCGTCAGAGAACAACCTATCTGTTCCAGCATAACCAAGCACCTTGAATGCTTGGTATAGGGCCATGAAAAACGAACTGGACGCTACATAGGCATAAACGAGAAAGGGATCTTTGAAATAAATATCGTAGAGAGTTGCGTTGACGTTTCTGCCCTCGACGTGTGGCTCCCAAAGCAGGAACGCGAGAACGCAAATGCCTATCAAAACAATCACTGCCTGAAGAAATATTTTTTCAATAACGACGGATCGTGGTTTCATGTTTTTTCCACCGGACTATTTAGTTCCCCCGCTTAAATTCGAAAAACCATTGCTCCACTTTGTCGAACTACATAGGGCGGAGCCGCATGCTAAGTGATGTGCGCGGGGCGTCAGCGGTGGCGGTCCTTACCCGATTCGCTGGCTTCGCGTGAGTTGACTTTTCCCCACGAGACGCAGGTCAGAAAGAAACGTTTCAGCCATACAAATAGGCGTACTTTCGGAGGTTCGAGGTGCGCCTTCAAAATGGCTCGCCGAACTACGCGAACCAGACCAGCCCACTCCGGCTTGCTCTATTCCCCGTTTTCACCGCTATCAGACAGGAGTGGTCTCAAGTGTGTCCAATGCCCAAACCGCACTTTCGATAGAGCTACCAACTCTCGATCGAGCCGTTGAATTACAGTCTCAGGTTCAATTGGACAGGCATTCATCGCTCGAAAATGTGAGTATAGCATCCCGGTTTCCTGACACGGCACTTGCCACATCGATCCAATCCCCAGACCTAGTTCGCTGTCATACATCATCATCAAGTGTATCGAACCACCCTCTGGATGAGCGCGAGTCAGCTCCCAACCGGAGTTTCCCCGCAGGCACTTTCCGAGCTCAAAGCCATTCGCATTCGCAAAGCCTTCTACGGACTCGGAGATTGGCGACAGCTCTTCGTTGATGAATTCGGATTGAGTCATAACCACGAAACATAAATCAGGAGGGTTTCACTTGGACAGCCTATTGCGGCATTCAGCTCTTCTCGCAAAAGTCCACTGCTCTTCATCGAACCCTCTCGACGAACCACCCGGCAGGCGGTACGTACCAAAGGCTACATAAGGTAGGTCCCGCTTGCCGAGCGGCGACCTCGACGAAGGAATGCTCCGCATCGCAGTCGTTGTTTATACCGAAGACTCAGAGCAGAGTTCATCCCAGGTCTCATAGAAATCACAGCTCATCCGAATTCACTTGTGCTACGTCCATGGAAATCAACGATTTTGCTGGTGAAGTACTTGTGCAACTTCGATGTGCTTACCAAACTCCGACGCATATTTCATGATGCGACGCATTTGCTCGCCGCTACGATGTAGCGACGCGTTTGGGTCGAGGGTAATGCATTCGTATGTGACATCGGCCCAGCATGGTCTACGTGAAACCCGACCTGCTCCAGCAAATATGGCACCGTCGCCATTGTGCGACAAGCAGACAGCGGAAGCGTGTCTACCATGCCATCCCACGTGCCAGACCAGGCGTCGCGGTCAAAGAGACCGTCCATCACGACCACTGTACCGCCTGGACGAAGCCAATAGAACCAGTTTCGAAATGCGGCCAGCGGATCGAATAGACAATTGGCAAGCTGGCGTGAAGCAATTAAGTCAAAGGAATTCGGATGAAAATGATTCGCGTCGTCAACGTGGTCACAGAAGCCACGAACCGTTGCAATGCTTTCAAGTTCAGGTTTTGACACCAGCAAATCACTCATGGCCGCACAGGGCTCTAGGGCCGTGATCCGCAGTCCGGGAATTCGAACCAATGCCAGGCACAGTGCCCCGGTGCCACTGCCAGCGTCGAGCACGTCCATAGCGTCTCGAAATTGGACGCACTGTTTCAAGTCAGCAACACAGGCGTCATGATCCACGGGGGTCAAAGAGGCCACCCACGAATCATACTTCAACGCCCCGGCTACATCGTATCCATCCAGATAGCGTTGCCGCGATTCTTGTTGGGTGCCACGATAGGTCATGCAGAGGTTCTCATCGGAATTTCGAAAGTAGCTTGCCCACCGTTCCCCGGTCGCCGGGGACGATTCGGTCTGGCTGATTCCAAGAGACTACCGGAAAACCATGGACTCCAATTCGCGCGACCCAAAGCCGCTTGCGCAATACCCTGTTATCCGACATTTGGTGATCGATAGGGATTGCTGTCAACGACCCGTTCCTGTGCAGTCTCAATTTCTTTGACTGAGTTCTGGGAGAGGTCTTTTGCTGGCAACATTCGAAAGATAAGTCGCTGGAGACCAAGCAGCAACGTAAACAGCACTCCATACCAGATTGCTGTAAGCGCGGGGCTCAAAAGCAATAGAAAAGATCTATCG
>JANSWS010000177.1 GCA_024743355.1 bacterium | reverse complement strand
CAAAGTTGCTGCGAGATACGGGTTCCACGGAATACTTGGCCGCCAATTCACCGAAGCTTTGCTCGCTGGTGTTTTGACGTGCTTGGCGAAAAACATCTTCCGCAGTTCTCTGGTTACTGCACACGATAGCCAGGACTTCCGCCCGCGGACCAAAATTAGCTTCGAATCCTCGCTGCAAATCTTCGTCGGTGATTTGCACTTCGTCTTCCACCAATTTCTTGAGTGCCACACTTGGCCAAACGGCATCGGAAACATAGAGCTCGACGGTAGCACCTTCCTCTTCCATGATGCTTTTCAGCCATCCGCTGACGTCGGGTGAACCATCGCCTTTGAGGTATCCGGCAGTTTCCGCGGCTCTGGCAATTTCGCTGTCAATGTCAGCCTGGGTGACCGTCTTGTTGATCTTCTGCAGCGACGAATTCAGCAGATAACGGCTGATCTCACCTCGCAAAATCTCACGTCCATGACGCGCGATGCACTCAGCCGCTAGATGATTCAGGGGAACCGGTTGGCGATTGATGTAGCCGGCCACACCGGGATACTTACCTTCCAATTCAGCATTTCCCAGCACGGTTACAACCTGGCTGCTGGTTTGCAATTGTTGAAAGATTCCGTCCGCGGCTTCCCCCAGACGCTTATCCCGGAGCTGCTCAGCGATACGTTCCCGAATCATTGGCAGCATTTGTGCATTGGGAAACGCGCCTTCCAAGTGCCGAACGCACTGTAAAATGATGTGCATCTCGCCGATCGTGAATACCGGAGAAATCTGGTTGGGTTGTAGTTGAAAAGCGATTCGTTCGAGTTGATCATCGCCGGCAAAACGCCGAATAGGAGGCAACAGACCATCGACCGCGGCACTTGCCGCATCTTCGCTATGCTCCTTGGCCAGCCGACGAAAGGTCTCGGGCGCGGCCGTGGCTTGAGCGTGCAACTCGTCCGCCTTGGCCTTCTGCGAAACCGCGATCATGCGGACCTGAACTTTCGGGCCGTACTCACTCTGCAAGACTTTCTCAACTTCGTCGGGAGAAACTTGAATCTGATCCGCGGCCAGTGCTCGCAGTGCCAGCATCGGCCAGACGATTTCGCTGGCGTATTGCTCAGGCATAATGTCGCGTTCTTGCTCCAGCGCCTCGAGAAATAACTTGGTTGTCAGCCCCACCTTGTTGGCGACACGCGCGATTTCATCGTTCACATCCTGCTGCGTGATGGTGATGCCTTTGGCCTGGCATGCTTGGAGGATCAGGTGCTTGTTGAGCAAGTTGTCCAAGACAATCGTGCCATACCGCTTCAGGCATTCCTGGGCCAATTTATCCCGGGTAATGGTTTGACCGTTGACGACAGCCACCACCTTGGGAAATTGCTCCATCGGATTCTTGGCCTGCTGCTGTTCGGCTTCCTGGGCAATCGTCCACGACACCCAACTGAAAACAATCAGGACTGACAAGATACGGGTGAAAGGCATGCGCGGTTCCTCCTGAACCAGACTCGAATCGTTGAACTTATGGGGCCTGGGTCAAGGTGTGGGCCCCAGGCGTGAGGCTTTCGACGTTGGAGTTCGAGCATTGCAAGGTATCTCCCGGCATGCGCTCGTACAGGCCGGCAGCGGGAATACTAAGCCAGCTGAGAAAGTGATCACAAGATCAGTTGTAAGCGCTGCAAGGTTCAGTCTTCGCTAGCACTCCTCTGTCAGGCTGAGGCATCGCAATGGGACGCTGCGAATTGGATACAATGTAGGCCGGTGTGGTTGGGCTCTGAGCTGGCAAATCACACTAGGTCCCCCCCGAGACAACTTGGAACTTCAGTTTTCCACCCCAAGGAATCTTGCTCGTGCATCCACTGTTGTATTTGCTGGCATTAGCGGCTTTGCTCCTTCCTCTCCCCGTGTCCGCCCAAGACAGCATTCGCTTTCGTCGTCATCTGATTCAGGCGGACTCCGAGTTCAGCGCGGCCACCGCTTTCGACGTCAATGGCGATGGTCGGATCGACATTGTTTGCGGTGCCTGGTGGTACGAAGCTCCGGATTGGAAGCGACATCGATTTCGTGAGATCGAGCAGATCCGCGGCCGCTTCGACGACTACTCCAACCTGGCCCTGGACGTGAATCAAGACGGCTACACGGACATTGTCAGCGTGAACTACCGAAGCAAGTCGCTGTATTGGAGTAGGAATCCGGCCGATGGTGGGCCGACCGACGAGGTGTGGAAGAACTTTGTCATCGACCGCCCTGGCGCTAGCGAAACCGGTCGACTGGTGGACATTGACAACGACGGGCGACTGGATGTGCTTCCTAACGGAACCGACTTTGCGGCATGGTACGGGTTTCGGCTGGACAATGACGGGAGTCTGCAGTGGGAGAAGCATGATCTACCGGAAGCCTTGGCGGGCCACGGCTTAGGCGCCGGCGACATCAACGGTGATGGTCGCGTGGATGTGGTGGGGCCCAAAGGATGGGCGGAAGGCCCCGAAGATCCCCGCCGAGACCGATGGCTATGGCACGCTGACTTTGAATTGGCCCGTGATTGCGGACTTCCCATTTTATGCATGGACGTGGACAGGGATGGTGATACGGACCTGATTTGGGGCCGTGGCCACAACGTCGGCCTTTATTGGACAGAACAACTTTCTGCATCCGAAACCCCCATACGCCTGCCGGACGAGGAACTTCCGGAAGACTTGGAAACGGCGCTCGGCGGCTCACGCTGGATAACACACGCAATCGACACACGCTTCGCTTGCCTGCACACGCTGATGCTCGCGGATATTGACGGCGACCAAGTGGACGATCTGGTGGTCGGCAAACGCTTCATGGGGCATGACGGCAAGGATCCTGGTGAGAACGATCCGCTAAGTTTTCACTGGTATCGCTTTGAGGAAGCCACGCATACGTGGAGCAGCCATCCCATCACCTTTGGCGGGAATTGCGGCGTTGACTTGGACTCGATCTGCGCAGACCTCGATGGGGACGGAGACCAGGACATCTTGGCTCCAGCCCGGTGCGGCCTGCACTGGATCGAGAATTTGAGAATTTCCGAAGACATGGAAAATGTGGAACCGGAGCACCCGCATTTACCCACTTACTCGGAGCACTTCGATCTGAGCTATTTCCTGGCGGAGGACAACCAGCGTCAACCGCTGCGCACCGCTCTCGACCACGGAGTCCGCAGACAGCATATTCTCTCGCAAATGCAGTTGGCGATGGGAGACTTGCCCAACTCCTCTCGGCGTGCGGCGTTGGATATGCAGGTCGTGAACACAGAGGATGCGGGAAGCTACTGGCGATTGCAAATCAGATACTCCGCCGAGATCGGGGTGGACGGAGCAGCGGATCGCGTACCCGCATACTTGCTGATACCCAAGTCTCGGCAGTCTGAGCTAGCCGCCATGCTGTGCTTGCATCCGACGCAATTCGAATTGGGAAAAGCTCAGATTTGCGGCCTGGGAGGAGAGCCCAGTCGCTTTTATGCGCACGAATTAGCCGAGCGGGGATTCGTATGTTTAGCGCCTGACTACCCGGGATTCGCGGAGTATGCCAACTACGAATTCGAACGCGACAACTATGTCAGCGGCAGCATGAAAGCGATTTGGAACAACATTCGCGCGATCGACTTGCTGGAAACCCTGCCCTGCGTCGACGCTGATCGCATTGGCGTGATCGGCCATTCACTGGGAGGACACAATGCTCTGTTCACCGCCGCCTTTGACCAACGCTTGCGATGCGTGATCAGCAGCTGTGGGTTCAATGCGTTCGAAGACTACTATGGCGGAGATTTATCCGGCTGGACGAGTTCGAGATATATGCCTCGAATTGCCACTATGTATCAATCGACAGTCAGCAAAATGCCCTTCGACTTCCCCGAAGTTCTGGCAGCGATCGCGCCGCGACCACTATTCGTCAACGCTCCGCTTCGTGACGCAAATTTTGCCGTCACCGGTGTTCGCAAATGCCAGGCTTCGGTTGAACCGCTGTACTCACTCTTAAATGCCGAACCGAACTGCACCTTCGTGTACCCGGATGCGGAGCATGATTTTCCGAGTCCAGTCCGCAGCCAAGCCTATGCATGGCTCGCCGAGAAGCTCAAGCAACCATGAATCGCAATATGAAACTGACCTTGTCGTCGGTACCGTTCCTGAAGTTTTCCAGCTTGCAATGCGATCACTGATCGCAACCGAAGCTTATTTCCCAAGTAGTACAGAACTCTGGCGACCGGTGAGTCAGACGCTTCGATCCCCAACAATTGGCTCTGCTGCGCGCGAGCTGAAAAGGCAAGAATCCACGGGCCAGCCCATGCCACATAATTTTGCTTACCCTGATGATCTTTGACGCTTGAGATATTCCACCACGTAGTATTCGAGCCATCGAATCTGATGTCCCTGCTCATCCACGCCAAAGTACCCCATGTGTCCTCCGAAACGCGTGCGGACCACCTCCGTGCTGGCTGAAAACTGTGCCAGCTCCAGCGACTTCGCGGTTACTATGGGATCGTGCAAATCAATAAGAATCTGAGTGGGCACCTTAATGTGCTGCAGCAAGTCGATGGAACTCGACTTCAGGTAATAGTCCTCGGCACTCCGAAACCCACTTAGCGGAGCGGTATAGAAAGCGTCAAACTGCCGGATCGTACGTAGCTTGGGCTTGGCCGGCAGCTTCTGCCAACGGGCCCAGCGATTCCGCTTCTGTTGCACCTGTTGGTCAAGCAGCTTGAGATAGTACTTGCAATAGGGTCGGCGACTGAGTCGATCCATATTGTCGGCGCAGTCTTTCAGATTGGCGGGAGGGGCCACTGCGAGCGAGGAAGCCAGTTGCGAATGGTCCACCTCGACGGGACTCGACCCCGCGCAGATCTCGCCGAGCATCTTGAGCAGAATGTTGCCGCTTAAAGAGAAGCCTACAAAATGCACTGGCCGCCCAGGATGTCGTGACATCGCAGCTTGCAATACCGTGGCGAGATCGTCGCTGCGGCCCGCATTGGCGGGCTTCCAGGCGTGATCGATGCCATGACCACAGCCGCGTAAATCGACGCGCCAGACCAAGAATCCCGCCGCACGCAGTTGGAACGCCAATCGTTGAAGGTAGGGGCTGCTGTGATCGCCGCCGAGCCCATGAACCAAAATCACCAGGTGAGCATCGTTTCCCGTCGGTGGCCCCAGTTCTTCATGAATCACCAGTGACTCACCATCGTGAGTCGGTATCACCAAGGGCGTTGCTTGGTAGGGGGGGCGAGGCCCGCAGGACACGCCGGCCATGATCGTCTGCAAATGGCCATTCCGCAGCAGCGGATGAGGGCGGAAGGGCAGGGGGGTGTTCATTCTCGTCAACCTCTGAATACTCAAGGCAGCAAAGCATTGAACTCGTGCGGACGGAACAGGCACTCCCTCCCTCAACCTCCAGCGACGGAAGGAATGCTACCCAAACAAGGGACTCTAATTCATAATCTCTGGCCTCGTTGGCGCAGCGATGAGTCTGCCGGCGCGAATTTATTTAACTGTCACCACCAACCCCCAAAGCATAACATGAGCGATTTTGACGTTTGCGGGCTCGGCAATGCCATCGTTGACATTTTTCTGGAAATCGAGGAGCAGGATTTCCAAAGCCTCGGTTACAAGCGAGGCTCCATGGAATTGGTCGACCAGCAACAGCAACAACAGTTGCTCCAGCAATTCCATGATGGTCAACACGATTTGAAACTGGTTAGTGGGGGCTCGGTGGCCAATTCCATTATTGGTCTCTCCCAGTTAGGAGGCAGTGGGGCCTTCATTGGCTGCGTGGGAGATGATCGCTATGGCCTGCATTACGTGGAAGAGTTCCAACAGCTGCAGATTGACATCGGCAATCCCGTGTTATTTGGCGAAACCACCGGTACTTGTTTGGCCATGGTTACTCCCGATGCCGAGCGGACAATGCGTACCTGCCTGGCAGTGTCCAGCCATCTATCCGCCAAACACGTAGATGCCGCGCTGATTGCCAATTCCAAATGGCTTTTCATCGAGGGCTACGTTTTTGCCAATCCAGAGACGGGACAACTGGCAATTCGGGAGGCCATCCGCATCGCCAAGGAGAACGGAACGAAAATCGCCCTTACCTGCTCGGACAGCTTTGTCCCCGAGGTATTTCACGAACCATTCCAACAGGCACTCGACGACTGTGATCTGCTGTTTTGCAATGCACCCGAGGCAATAGCCGTGACGGGCGATGCAGACGTTGCTTCCGCATTCAAGCGGCTTCAAAGCAGACTACCGAGCTGTGTCGTGACTGACGGTCCGCATGGGGCGCATGTTTTTCACGACGGTCGCGCGTTCCATATGGAGGCTGTACCCACAACGCCCAAAGACTTGACCGGTGCGGGCGACATGTTCGCAGGCGCGTTCCTGTATGGAATCAACCATGGCCACACGGCAGAAGAGGCAGCCCGCGGCGCCAATTTCCTGTGCCACAAAGTTATCAGTCAGGTCGGCGCGCGATTGCATCACGGGGCCAAGCAGTTTTGGCAGGACGCTCTGAATTAGACCGGACGGAAGATTCTTTCAAGTCCATCCCGACATCCTTGCCAAGCAGTTAGACACATGCAATCCACGCGGGCATTCATCGCTATTGAAATCCAAGAGCCAGCCCTTTCCACTCTCGGCAGGCTGCTGGAACGTTTGGGCAAGCAGCTACCGCAAGTTCGCTGGAGCACCGTGGAACAATTGCATGTCACGGTGAAATTCATGGGGCAGATTGATAATCGGCTTCTCCCGGAAATTTGCCAATGCCTGCGTTTGGCGGCAAGCCATTTGGAAGCCTTTGAGATTTCCCTAGCGAACCTGGGGACTTTCCCCGCCGGCAAGGCACCGCGGATCGTGTGGGCAGGTATCGGATCGGGCACGGAAGCCTTGTGCCAGTTGCACACGGAATTGGATGCTTCCCTGGCCGAGCTTGGCATTGCACGAGAAGGCCGCAAATTCACTCCACACTTGACCCTCGGACGCGTCGCTCGCGGCCAGGATCCTGGGGAAATCACTCGCATCGTGGACAAGGCATCCGATTCCCTGAAGACACAGTGCAGCGTCGATGAAATATTGATGATGGCCAGCAACCGAGTTCAAGGACGCATGGTCTACGAAACCGTCGACCGAGTCACCTTGTAGCGAACAAACTCCCGGCTTCCGCGCGAAGCCGGACGACTGGCTGACCTTATCTCAGCTTTCCGCAAATGATGCTGGCGTTGTGACCGCCAAAGCCGAAGCTGTTGTTCATGGCCGTGGCGACGGTCCGCTGAACAGGTTTGAGCGGCGTGTAATTCAGATCGCAAGCCGGATCAGGATTCTCCAAATTGGCCGTCGGCGGCACGATGTCATTGCTAACCGCCAGCATCGTCAGCACCATCTCGATTCCACCACTTGCACCAAGCGCGTGCCCGAGAGAACCCTTGGTACTGGAAATCGCCAGATCATAGGCATGCTTGCCGTAAACACATTTGATGGCGTGCGTCTCAGCCTTATCACCCAAGGGAGTGCTGGTTCCGTGGGCATTGATATAGTCCATTTCCGTGGGGTCGAGGCCAGCGTTCTGAAGCGCGTTGCTCATGGCTCTGGCTGCTCCCTGACCTTCCGGATCAGGCTGCGTAATATGCCCCCCATCGCCACTGGCACCATAGCCAAGTACCTCGCCGTAGATCTTGGCGCCACGAGCCTTGGCATGCTCCAACTCTTCGAAGATGAGAACAGCCGCACCTTCACTAAGCACAAATCCCTCGCGGTCCATATCGAAGGGACGGCTTGCCCGGTGCGGTTCCTCATTGCGTCCAGCCAATGCCTTCATATTCTGAAAGGCACTCAAACCCATGGCTGTGATCGCCGCTTCCGTACCGCCCGTGATAACAATGTCAGCATCGTCATATTGAATTGTTTTCAGGGCATCCCCCATCGCATTCGTAGCACTGGCGCAGGCGGTAGCAACAGTGAAATTGGGACCACGCAGTCCGTAGCGAATGGAAAGATTGCCACCGGCCGCGTTGAGCATCAACTTGGGAATCGTAAGTGGACTGACTCGATCGGGCCCCTTGAAGAGCAAACGCCCAACTTGAACTTCGATTTCGTTAAGGCCGCCGATTCCAGAGCCCAGGATTACGCCCACGCGAAATGAATCTTCGTCGGCAAAATTGAGCCCCGAATCTTCAATCGCTTTGCCACCTGCATACATGGCAAACTGCGTAAAACGATCCAAACGTTTGAGGTCCTTAGGATCGCAATAGTCCCCCGGTTCAAAGTCCGGAATGTCACCCGCGATCTGTACTTTGAAGGGCTCTGGATCAATGATGCTCAATCGCTTGATGCCACTGCGTGCTTCCAGCACACCATTCCACAGATCAGAGACCTCTGCTCCAAGCGGTGTGACCGCTCCCAATCCAGTAACAACTACACGACGCTTCATAGGGCTTCAACTTGGATGAGGTTGCTGGGAGGAAAACGACTCCAAAAGGGACATGACGATAACCATGAGAGTCTGGTACAGCAGCTCTGCAACCTGGCTTCTCCCATATCAACCATAGTAACGTGGGTATTTCCGTCGCAAGGCTGGTTGTTCTTGCATCTGGGGCAACTATGCACGGGCCATTTGCGAGCAGATTCGGGGGCCGCAAAGCCGAGCCGGCGCATTGCTTCCTGCCCTAGGCATGTGCACTTCAACGACCTGGGAACAAACCCAGGCTGCCGAATCGACGTGGATGAAAACAGCCAAGTCTTTCGACAGCGCTGCGACATCGGTTACAGCTTGCACCATCACGACACGCGCCGATGCTCGCCACCTGACCTGATTCTTTTTGCACTGTCATCGCGCCAAGCCAAAGTTGTGCCACGTTCAAGGCACGTGGGCGAAACTATATGACGAAGCAAACCTGCCTTGCAGAACACCCAAACCAAAAGGAAGGGACTCAGAAAGGAGTTTGGTTTGTCGGGGCCACTGCGTTTCGATCTGCCCAATGAGCGATCGACGAAAACAGGCTGATGTCAGACTATGCCTGCTGTGCTTTTTCGATGAAGTCAATCGCTTCACCAACACGCTGAATCTTTTCCGCAGAATCCTCAGGAATACTGATATCGAACTCTTCTTCGAGCTCCATCACAAGCTCAACGGTGTCCAGGGAATCAGCTCCCAGGTCGTTCACGAAGTGGGTATCGCGGCTGACCTTTTCCTTGTCGACTCCCAGTTGCTCGGCCACAATGTCGATTACACGTTCCTCAACGGATGCCATTTAAGCATGCTCCCAAAATCGCAGTGTATGTTTGTGTAAATGGTATTTCGATGTTTTGATATATTTCGCCCAGCGAAGGCAGAGCGGAATTGTAGCTGGATTATGTTTGACAGCTAGCCATGAATGTGGGTTTAGACGCTCCCCGAAAGGTAGATGATTTTAACAGACTGGGTCAAGCGAGGTAGTCGTCCTGGGACACAATACGCTGGACCTATTTCAACTGCATCCAGAGACCCATTCAGATCCAAGCATTCGCCCGATTGCCGCCAGAACTGCTTACGTAGCTGCGCTCGCCAGAGCGTGGACTACGTCGTCCACGTCTTCTACGTCGTCCACGTCTTCTACGTCGTCCACCGTCTGGCGACGGTGGCTACGACTGGTTTCATGTTTCGCTTGCCTAAGAACTGCCGCCGCTCCAGTTGGGGGTGCGGAAAGGCAAACTTTCGGCTTCCAAGCTGCGAATTGCCAGCTATCCCAAGCCAGAGAGCACACCACCCTCTAGACAGTCATCCCCCCATCAACGGTAATCACTTGGCCGGTGATGTAGCTTGCAGCCGGGCTAGCCAAAAAGACGGCCACAGCGGCCACATCATCGGGATGCCCCAGGCGGTTGGCCGGAATGCGCTTCTTGACCTCTTTCAAAATGTCATCGCCGAGCGCCTTGGTCATATCGCTTTCGATGAACCCAGGAGCAATGGCATTGACCGTTATCTTGCGTTTGCCCAGTTCCCGGGACAGACTGCGAGTCAATCCAATCATGCCGGCCTTGGACGCGGAGTAATTGGTCTGACCAGGATTGCCAATCAAGCCAGAGACGCTGGCCATGTTGATGATTCTGCCGTAGCGGGCTCCCATCATGATCCTGGAGGCTGCCCGACAACACAAGAAACAACTGGTGAGATTCGTCTGAATCACGTCCTCCCATTGTTCATCGCTCATTCTGGGAAGAAGCGTGTCGCGAGTGATTCCCGCGTTATTGAGCAGGATGTCCAAGCGTTGATGCTTGGCTTCAATATTCGCGAAGACTTCCGCAATACTCTCCTTGGACCCCACGTCGCAGGCCACCACCTCGGCCGAGCCACCGGCGGCGACAATGCCTTCCACCGTGGCCTGAAGCTTGTCCACGCTGCGGGCAGCGCAAACCACGTGCGCCTTGCACTCAGCCAAGCGCTCCGCACATGCTTTTCCTAAGCCCTGAGACGCACCGGTAACCAGGGCGACTTGGCCTGACAAATCCGTGGCTAACCCTAAATCAGTGTGGCTCATCAGCTTGCTTCCTTCGAACTTTGTTTGGGGTGAACAGCGACCAATTGCCGCTGAAATGGCTCTATAACACGATCACTGCCGCTCGAGATTGCTTCGTAGGCGAAGCATTATTGATCCCCATAATTCTCGCACGGCAGCTTGCGTTGAATTCTCTTTAGGGTTCCAGCCAAGACTTTGCCGGTTCCTATCTCCACAAAGCGTTCCACGCCTGAATCAATCATGGCTCGCAAAGACTCTTCCCAACGGACAGGGGAAACTACTTGCTTCGCCAGCAGGCCGGGCACCTCTGCAGGATCCGTATGCTGGGCAGCATCCACGTTGGAAACAACCGCGACGCGGAGGGGCATAAACTTTGTTTCCGCCAATGCTTCTTCCAACTGCGAGACTGCGGGTCGCATGATTTCCGTATGAAATGCTCCAGCCACCTGCAAACGGATTGCACGCATTGCACCGGCATCCACGCACTGCTTCTCGACTAACTCCAAGGCTCGAAGATGCCCCGACACGGCGATGTTGCCAGGGCACAACAGATTGGCGATCCGCACAAAGCTTTCGTCGTCCGAACAGGCCTGGCAGATTTCGGACAACTTGCTCTCGTCCAGGCCCAGAATGCTACTCATTCCGCTTTCGACTTGATCGGCAGCCCGCTGCATAGCCTTGCCGCGGACCTGCACCAACCTGACGCCATCGGCAAACTCAATGCCGCCCGCCGCAGCCACAGCGGTATATTCGCCCAGGCTCAAACCGGCGACACAAGCGACCGAATCCCAGACGTCCGGCTGCTCTTCCTCCAGCTGCTTTAGGGCGGCGAAGCTGTGCACGAACAAGGCAGGTTGACTGAATTCGGTCCGATTCAGCTCCTCAGCCGGACCCTCAGCGCATAGCTGCAAAAGATCGTAGCCAAGGACATCCGCAGCTTCCTCAAACAGCCTTTTGGCGATCTGGCTACGCTCGGCCAGGGCACCCCCCATGCCGACGTTCTGAGCTCCCTGACCAGGAAAAAGTAATGCCGTTTTGCTCAACTTTTAAACTCCCAGCTGGCGCGATTGGATGCAACAGTTCGCCAAACTTGCGTTGGGCCTGGCCAACCTCGGCCAAAGCATTTGTCAGCCGAGAACCTTGTTCGAACCGCGATGCGGCCACGTTTGGATCCGTATCCTCGCCTGTGGAAGATGCCGGCAAAAAGCTGCACCAGCGAAAAGAGCCAATACAAGCAAGTCCGAGCTGTTTGCCAACCCCGGAAAACAACGGCATAGGCCAGCAGTTTCGCAGCTGTCAGGGCAAGCGAAGCTCGACTGCTTCAACCACAAGATGGGCCCCTGGCTCCCGCTCCGGTGACAACCACCGTAATTAGCGGTGTTAACAAGCACGCCCGAACTAGGCTTCCTCGCTCATGTCGACCACCGTTCGACCCATGTAATATCCGCATTTAGGACATACTGCATGGGTCGGCACCGTGGTGCTGCACTGAGGACAAAAGCCTGTCTGCTTTGCTTTGGCACGGTGATGCGATCGCCGTTTGCCTGATCTAGAATTGGATTGTTTGCGTTTTGGAACCGCCATCGTCCCACCTCAAAGTGATTTCAAAAGAAGGTGTCCTTGCACGACACACCCAAGGGTAGCCGTAATTGCCGGACCCAATTGGCCTTGCGAGAGTATGCCGCGGTGGCCAATCTGTCAACCCAAAATGACGAGGGGAGCGTGCAGTCCCAAGTACTTTTGTGGGAAGTTCCAGTCTAGCGGACGCTGGCAAGCTTGGGGTTACGCCCGAAGCCTCCTCCACCAAATTCCCATACCAGATTCCCATACCAGGATTTGAGAAATCCAGTCATGCACCGGATAATAGACTTGGGTTCGGATCCTATGGGGGCAAATATCCACCGCAAAGGCCGACTTTTTTGCTCTGCCCTTTGCCTAAAGCGACTGCTGTCTCCTACACTTAAGTCATTACGCTCTGCGAAGAGATGAGTTATACGGTCCACTTCGACCATCCAGTGGGGAATACGATGCGGCGTCTTCAATCGTTACTAGGCTTTGGCTTCCAACCCCATCGTGGTTCAGCGGAGCGAGCAGTCGACTCAGGGAAAATAAGGCTCGGAGAAGGCCACCAGATTGCCTTGAGGCCAAGCCTAATCTTGGGATTGCTGTTGCTGGCCATGCTTCCCAGCATGGAAAGGCTGCAAGCCTGCCCTTTCTGCTCGGCGGTTTCCCAGACACTACGTCAGGAGATGGCAGCCATGGATGCGGTGGCAATCGCCAGGATCGTGCCGGGCACGGAGACGGATTCAGATGCGACTTTTTTGATTTCCCATGTCATTAGCGGCACGGAGCTCATCAGCCCCAAGCAGGAGCTGAAAATGAACTACTTCGGTAAAGCCAAGCCGGAACAACAGTTCTTGGTCATGGGAGTGGATCCACCGGATTTGCTCTGGTCTTCGCCACTGCCAGTCAGCGACATCGCCGTTGAGTATGTGAAGTCGATTCATGCACTGCCCGAAAGCTCTCTGGATCGCCTGCGTTTCTACATGGACTACTTGGAGCACTCCGAGTCATTACTGGCCCGCGATGCTTACGATGAATTTGCCTCCGCTCCCTACGAAGAGATCAAGGCTCTTAAGCCGATGATGGACCGCGAGCAATTGCTGGCATGGATTCAGGACACCAGCCTCCCACCGGATCGCAAACGACTTTATCTAGTGATGTTGGGAGTTTGCGGGGAACCGGACGACGCGAAATTGCTCGAGGAGATGCTGCGGAGTGACGATCCAAATCGCAGGGCTGGCTTGGATGCCATGATCGCTTGCTACGCAACACTTCGCGGAGAAGACGGTCTCAAGCTGATTGATGAGCTGTTTCTCACCAACACCAATAGCCAGTACGCAGATACCTACGCAGCCATCATGGCCCTCAGATTTCACGGAACGGATGGTGGTGTGATTGAGAAGGACCGCGTGTTGGAATCGATGCGTCTGATTCTGGATCGCCCCGAATTGGCCGACCTGGTTATCCCCGACCTGGCTCGCTGGGAGGACTGGACGCAAATCGACAAGCTAACTGAGCTTTTCAGGGGTGCGGACGAGAAATCCAGTTGGGTCAGGGTACCCGTCATCAATTACCTCCGTGCCTGCCCGCTACCCGAGGCGGCCGAACGGTTGGCCGAGCTCAAGGAGATTGACCCCGCTGCCTACAAACGGGCAACTTCCTTCTTTCCACTCCCCAAAGCGTCGGCACCCTCTGCCACTGACAGCTCCTCCACGAGCGAGCCCGCAGCGGGTTCGCCCGTATCCCGAATGGCTGGCTTGGCGACCGACAAGCTTTCACCGATCTATTCAGCCGCAAATCTGCCTGGACAGCCAGTCGAGACAAAGGCAGTTTTCTCGCTGCCGAACCGATTGTCGGCGATCAGCGTAATGAGCATGGTTTCGGCTTCACTGTGGATTAGCATGTGGTTATCCATCAGCGGCGCCGGAAACAGTCCCTTGCTTAGACTATTCGGAAACCATTAGCCGCTCTGGCTTTAGCCGCGGTTCTCTACGGTTTTCGGATGGGTGGTTCTAATGTCTCGTGCGAAATTCGCAGTAGTTATCAAGTTGCAACGTTAGTCACAAAAATGGAAGCTACTTCGCCCTCTACCGGTTCAAGCATTTCCATCGCGGAATCCCCTGGATTTACGACCTCCGAAGCCGAGGTTTATCAAAGCCTCTCTCGGGCCGCTATCGCATCCGTAGTTCTCGGGGTCTTGGGGCTGCTCTCATTTTCCTTTGGGGTCCTGGTCTTTCTCTCTCTGCTGGGTTTCGTTTTTGCGGTGCTGGCTTTTCGCGCCATCCGTCGATTTCCCGATGAACTGCAGGGAAAGCGGATCGCCTTCATCGGTGGAGCTCTGAGTCTGTTTAGTCTGATTCTGGCTCCGACCTATCACGGGATCATCTATCTGACGGAAGTTCCGGATGGCTACCAGCGACTGGATTTTAGCCTGCTAAAGTCGGATTCGAAAAGCGACGACACGCCGCCGGCGGATGCACTGCAATTCGATGGTGAGAAAGTCTTCATCAAGGGCTATATCCAT
>JANSWS010000327.1 GCA_024743355.1 bacterium | reverse complement strand
AGGTTGTTGACGTCCTGCACACGCACCGTTCTGGGATCGACTTGATTGTATGAGGTGCCATCACCGATGGTCACATATAATGCACCGTCAGGGCCGAATTCTATAGCACCCGCACTGTGGGATTCACTGTCTGACGCGATGAAGTCTTGGATATTCGTTCCGTCTGGTAGTATTCCAGCCGGAGGTTCGTCGAAGTCATTGGTGCTATTGACGAAGCCATTGAAATTCTCCCACAGGCTGTTCTTGCCAAGCAGGATTTCTTCACTGCCAGGAACGGCAGTCGTATAGTTCGTGCTTGCGTCGGCTAAAACGCGAATCAGTCTGGCTGCCCGATTTCCTTTTCCATCAGGCCCCGCCAGACCTGTGAAATTGATTACCTCTGGCGGATCGTAGGTATAGAGCAAGTAGATGTAAGGACTAGCTGCAAAATTCGGGTGCACGGCTATGTCCAGCAAGCCGCGATCGCTGGCGCTATTGACCTGACTGGAGATGTCGATGAACGGAGTCGACAGCAGGTTGCCGTCACGCATGATGCGAACGACACCTCTCTTTTCGGCAATCAGCAAGTTTTGGCTATTATCCGACCAGTCGATTGCGATTGGCGCGCTTAAGCCGCTCACGACCGTGATTGATTCAGGTGTGACTGGCGGTAGTGGCGGCGGGATGATTGGGGGGGCTGACTCTTGGAATTGCCAACTAGAAATTGCATGCTCGTTAAATGAAACTCCAGTTCCTGCACTGAAGCCCAGGTAGGCCGAACCACCGAGAATTGCATTCAGATCTGCAGATGCTGTCAGGACTGGATTGGCAGGTTTAGTGCCGCTGGTAGCCAGGTAAATAGCCAAACTGTCCGAGGAGCCGTTGTAGTCGATCCACGCGAAAAATATGGAATCATTATTGAGATCGAATGCTGCGGAGACGGTTTCAAGGCTGGCAACGACATCGCCATCAACCAAGACCGAGATGTGGTTGCCATCGATATCGTACGGATCTTGGAAAGTATCAAATTCGATGGCCAGGCTCTGATCGATACCGGCATAGCCCAAGCCATCGGCGTTCGGGCCCAACGCTTCCGCCCCAGCCACACTGTTCTGCAAGACAAATGCGAATCCGTTGCCGCCCTGTGTGCCACCGCCGATTTGGAACTGAAACTGGGTTTCAAACGAAGTTTCTGAGCTTATGCGAAATGGTGCCGCGAAGAAGGCGCTCCCGGCTTGCAGTGGGCTGTTATCAGTCAGGATAAGATTTGCCGCAGCTATCGAAGCGCTGCCATTAAGAACAAGTGACGTACTGTCGGAAAAATCAGGGAATTCGGGGACCGCGGTGTCGTCATCGATGATTGTCACCGTCGCTGTGCGTGGCGCTAGTAAACGCGTTCCCTCTCCAGTGACGTTGTCAATGGTAAAGGTTAGACTCTCAGCGGCCTCCGAATCGTCATCATTGATGATGGGAATTACGACCGGAACTTCCGTAACTCCCGTCTCGAAGACTGCTGTACCAAAACTAGGCTGGTAGTCGGCTCCTTCCGTCGCAGTACCAGCCTGCGTACGAAAATCAACGGTTGCCGTGCCTTCACTTCCCAGATCACGACGTATGATGATGGTCGCACTCCCCGCATCTTCATCGATGCTTATCAGGCTAGTTGCCAAGCTGATATCACCTCCTGCCTCGTACAGCTGTGATGATGGGATAACACCCAAGGGCTGGCTCTGGCTACTCCAAGACAGGGAAATTGCAGCGTCGCCTGTGCCCGCGAAATATTCGATTCGAATCGGTGTTAGCTGACCCGCAGTTAACGCCGCAATTCCAGTATGCACAGTGGGTAGCTGGCTGTACCATTCGTCAATGATGAGTTGGTCATCAACCCAGACCCGAATCCCATCATCGCTCAGCACTTCAAAGGTATATATCTCAGAATAAAGTGGCTCGACACGACCTGTCCAGCGGACGGAGAAGGAGTCATCCTCGATGGAAGGGTCGGGTGAACCCGCGCCCCAGTTAAAGTCGATGATGGGGTCCGTTCTAACCAGAGTTCGATTCGTCAGATCTTGGTTATCGAAATATTCGGCGGTTATACCAGTTCCTTCGCTGCGAACCGCAGGCAATTCCGTCAGCGAAAAACTGTCTAGCCGGGAACCGCCTTCTCGCAAGTGGAAACGGATTTGGTGAAGACCCGGGTCTAGACTTAGGAGTACCGGATCTAATCCGCCTCGATCGGAAACGGTGTCGCTAGTCCAATCCCCAACCGGAATGTCCCACAAATAACCGCTCACAGGTTGGTCATCGATGGTCACGAAAAAGGAATTCGAGCCGTCGGTGGGGCCACTAACGGTCGCGTCCAACTTGAAAATGCCTGCGTTCTGAATATCAAATACGTATTCCGCAAAGTCGCTGCCCGGACCAGCGGCCGTGATGCCAACAGGTGTCGAAATATATTGATTAGCAGAGGCGAACGGATCGCTGCCGATGGCAAAGCGTCCTGACAAAAGACCTGCTTCCGCCTCCACAATGTCTCCGGGAACAAGTGGGGGAGACGTAGGGTTGAGTTCAACAAGCTTGAGGGCATCAACTTTGGTACCACCCTCGCGTAAATGGAATCGAATCGTGTGCTGCCCTTCATCCAAGTTCAGGATTACAGGATCCGCTCCACCGCGATCCGAAAGAAAGTCAGCTGTCCAACCACCCGTGGGGATATCCCATAGGTAAGCCTCTGCAGACGCTCCGTCGACGGTTACAAAGAAGGAGTTTGCCCCGTCGTTCGGACCGTCAACGATTGCTTCAATCGTGTAGTTTCCAGGATTCTGAACCTGGAAAACAAATTCCACAAAATCGTTACCGGCCGAGGAGGCTCCAGCACCCGTGGGCGTGACCGCAAATTGTCCGGCTGATGCCGTGGGATCGGTATCGAAAACAAAGCGACCAGAAGCTAGGCCGGCTTCGGCTTCCACCCATTCACCAGGCTGAAAAACTGGCACTGAGGGATTGGCTTCGACCAGGCGCACATAGTCGAGTCTGGCCCCACCTTCTCTTAGGTGAAATTTAATCGAATGCAATCCCGAACCTAGCGTCAGCAGCACCGGGTCTGCGCCATTTCGATCCGACAAGAGGTCGATCGTCCAGCCCGGGCTGATGTCCCACAAGTAACCTGCTGATGGCTGGGCATCGACCGTTACGAAGAAGGAATCCGCGTCACCGGCAGGTCCATCGACATTGGCTTCTAGCCGATAGTCGCCCGCATTGATAACGTCAAACAAAAATTCGGCATAATCATTTCCAGGAGATGACGAGCCTGCTGTCGCTGGTGTCGAGACGAACTTTCCAGAAGATGCTTCCGGATCAACACCAACTGCAAATCGCCCCTGGAGGCCGGCGGATTCGGCCTCCACAATTTCCCCAGGTGAGGCTACGGGAGCCTCTGTGCTGAGTTCCGCGAGCCTGACCGCATCAATGCGTGAACCACCTTCTCTCAGGTGGATCCTCACCGAATGCTGGCCGACGCCAAGCGACCAAGTCACAGGGTCGGCGTTGCCTCGGTCGGAAAGTCTATCCAGTGTCCAGCCACCCACAGGAATGTCCCACAAGTAACCATTGGAAGGCTGGTCATTGATGGTCACGAAGAAAGAGTTAGAGCCGTCTGTCGGTCCCTCAACAAAGGCTTCCAGCACAAAATCGCCTGACGTTTGAACGTCGAAGATGAACTGGACATAGTCACCCGAAGGCCCCCCAGCGGTAGTGCCGCTTGGTCCCGCAACATACTGTCCTGCCGAAGCTGAAGCGTCGCTGAAGACTTGGATTCTTCCAGACAGAATCCCCGTTTCTGCCTCGACCAGTTCCCCGGGCAAACAGAACGTATCGCAGGCTAGCAACCTTCTCGCTTCGAGCGTTTCGCAAAACAGTACCCGACGTCTTGTCCGGGCCAAGAAGTCAGAATTCCCGGAAACCAGACCCTTTCTTGTCCGATTTCCGGCGATTCCGTTTCGTGAACGAGTTCCGAACCAGGAAATGTTCTTCATTGCACCCACCATCCGTAAGGGACTTCGCACGATCGAGTTGGAGCTGATCTACCTCTCGCAAATCAGCACCGATCAGATTATCAGAATCTGTCGCTTTGATCAATGCTTTTGGGGGTTCCTGTTTCTTCATTCTGGTGGTTGTTTGGGCGCTTGTCCGGAGCCATCCCCCTCGGAGTCATGGGACTTCGAGCTTCAGAAGGCAAAACCAAGTTCGCAATCGTGTGCCTAAGAGGCAAAAGGTAGCCTGGTTCTTTGCCTCGCGTGGTACACGTCGTTGGCTAAATCATCGAGCGAATCTCCCCACCAGTCATCCACGAGTTTGTCGTCTGAATTGTTATCTGGAGGAGGAAATTGCGAGTGCCCAGCCCTATTGAGTTCATTGATAACCAAAAGCGCGTCCAAGGCCGTTATTGCTTGGTCACCGTTCGTATCGAGACGCTTGTTTTCAAGTAGCTTCGAACTTCCGTTCTGTTTTGAATTCAGGTGGTTGATAATTAGCAGTGCATCAATGGCCGTGACATTCTTGTCTCCGTTTGTATCCAGTTGGGGCACGCTGGGAGCAGGTTTCGCTTGCGCCACTGAGTTGCTGGCGTAGTCTTCACCGCCTCCCGGGGCAATCGCGAAGGTGGAAGTTGTACTGGGTTGCACAAAGTACCAGAAGCCAACTCTGCCATCGTCCAGGTCGACAAAGTAAAGGTTACCGTCGGGCCCCTGCTTGATCTGTACAACAATGTTCGCACCGGTTGCGAAGGTGTCGATACTGCTGATATTGCCCTGTTCATCAAAGCTAATATTTCGAACGATTCCTTGGCCGAGGTCGTTGAAGAACAAATCGCCTTGGTAGTCATCTGGGTAGCTATTTCCCGTATAGATGTCGCCCATCACGATGGCATTGATTCCACTCGCGGCATGATTCAGTGCGAAGATCGAAGGAGTTGCCAGGCCACCCGCGTTGTAAAACTCTTGAGCTTCTGGCAAGTCTTGGTAGCCAGTGGTCTGGCTATTCGTCCCACTGCCGCCTTCATAGTAGGGCCAACCAAAGTTTGCACCGGCTTCCGCCGCGTTGATCTCTTCCCAATTGGTCCAGCCCACGTCGCCGACAAACAATTGGCCGGTCGACTGATCAACGGCCATACGGAAGGGGTTACGCAAGCCGTATTGATATACTTTGGAGCGGTTGGCGTTGGGATCCCCGTTAAAAAACGGGTTGTCGCTTAGACCTTCGCCTGTGGCTGGATCAATTCGCAGTACCTTTCCCGACAGGTTATCGATGTCTTGTACTCGGACGGTGCGAGGATCGACGCGATTGTAAGACGTGCCATCACCCGTGGTAACGAACAGAGCTCCGTCCGGACCAAACTCAATTGCTCCAACCGAATGAGACTCGCTGTCCGAAGTAATGAAATCCTCGAGGTTGGTGCCATCGCTTAAAATTCCGGCTGGCGGTTCATTGAAGTCATTGGTGCTATTGGCGAAGGCATTTAAGTTTTCCCAGATGCTGTTCTTGCCAAGCAGGATTTCTTCGGTACCTGGAATGGCGGTGGTGTAGTTGGTCGCAGAATCGGCTTTCACCCTGATCAATCGGGCAGCTCGATTTCCGGTACCATCCGGTCCGGCAAGACCCGTGTAGTTGTACACTTCCGGGGGATCGTAAGTGAAAAGCAAGTAAACGTAGGGGTTGTTGATGAAATCTGGATGCACTGCGATATCTAGCAGACCTCGATCGCGCACACCATTTACTTGGGCCGAAATATCGATAAAAGGTGTATCCAGAAGAGTGCCATTGCGGACCACCCTGACGATTCCGCGCTGCTCGGCGATCAGCATGTTCTGGTTGCTGTCAGACCAGTCGATTGCAATAGGTTGTACAAGGCCACTGGCGACCGTTTGTGCAATCGGTTCCGCTGCCAGTCCGGGAGGTGGAATCACTGGCGGACCGGTTTCTCGGAATTTCCAACTGAGGATTTCGTGGGAGTTTGTCAGGCCGCCCGTACCAGCCGAGAAGCCGACAAAAGCTTGTCCTTGTGTCAAAGCTGCTAGATCCGCAGACGCTGTCAACAACGGCTGAGCGGGCTTGGCGTCGGTGTCCGAAATGTAGACTGCGAGCAGGTCAGAGGACGCGTTGTAATCAACCCATGCGTAGGCCACATCACCGCTGTTCAAGTCGAAAGGCGCGGAACGCGTTTGTAGCGGCGCGGCTAGGTTGCCATTGGCTAATACAGAAATGTGATTGTTGTTGGCGTCCCAGGGGTTTTGATACGTGTCGAACTCCACAGCCAGACTTTGGCCGATACCCGCGTAGCCTAGATTTCCACCGGAGCCGCCCAGTGCACTTGCGCCAGCGGTACTGTTTTGGAGCATGAAGACCATCCCATCAGCTCCATTAACACCACCGCCAATGCGAAACTGAAATTCGGTCTGAAACGAGGTGTTCACCCCAACCGTTAGAGGTTGGGAGAAGAAGCTGCTTCCTGCCAGACTCGCTTCGTTCGCAGTTAGCCGCAATTCATTGGCTACAACACTGGCGTTTCCATTCAGGATCAAGTTCGATGTGTCACCGAAGTCATCGAAATCCGGTAGGCTGGTGTCATCGTCGATGATGGTGACTGTCGCTGTCCGCGGAGCTAACAGGCTTCCGCCTCCGGCAACATTATCGATCGTGAACGTAAAGCTCTCTGCTGGTTCAGCCAGATCGTCGTTGATAATTGGGACTCTGACTGGCACCTCGGTTACACCTTCCGGAAAGATAACGGTGCCAACGCGCGATTGATAGTCGGTACCCGCAGAGGCCGAGCCGGAGAAAGTCTGGTAATCAACCGTGAGGGTGCCGCGGCTACCAAGTTGGCGACGAATCATCACATCAACAGAGCCCGCATTTTCCTCGGCGTCTACCAGGCTGGTTGATAAGCTGATGACGCCGGCTGGTTCGTAGAGTTGCGATGTGGGGATAATTTCCTTGACTTGGCTTGCGCTGCTCCATGATAGCTGCGTGAGAGCGCCGCCCGTGTTTTCATAGTATTCAACTCGAATTGGTGTAAGTTGTCCTGCGTTGAGTGCCACAGTACCGGTGTGAGTTGTGGGGGGTTGGTCATACCAAGCGTCAATAATTAGATCACCGCCAACAAACACGCGAATTCCGTCGTCCGATCGCGCTTCAAAGGTGTAAACCTCGGTATATAGAGCTTCAACCTCACCCGACCATCGAACGGAGAATGTGTCGCTCTCAATGCTTGGATCGGGAGAACCGCCACCCCAATCGAAGTCAATGGTCGAATCCTTGCGAACTAAAATTGAGTTGGTGAGATCGATGTTGTCGAAATATTCAGCAATCAGACCGGTACCATTCGCGGATATGGGAGGCTGAAGGTTGGTTTCCACCAGAGTGAGGCTGTCGAGCCGTGTGCCTCCTTCCCGCAAGTAGAAGCGGACGGTATTTACGCCGGCAGCGAGCGAGAACACCGAAGGATCTTGCCCGTTCCGATCAGCGACTTGGTCGACAGTCCATCCGCTCGGCACGTCCCATAAGATGCCCTTAACGGGCTGGTCATTTACTGTGACGAAGAAGGAATTTGCATTATCAGCCGGTCCATCGACACGAGCTTCGAGTAGAAATTGTCCTGCCGCCGGAACGTCGAATCGGTATTCTGCAAAGTCGCTTCCAGGTGCGGAGGCTCCGATTCCCAAGGGAGTCGCGATGAACTGGGCGGCAGATGCCGTAGCATCACTTCCGACAGCGAATCGCCCGAACAATAATCCCGACTCGGCTTCCACTAGTTCACCGGGTTGCGCGAGTGATGCATTTTGGTTGAGGTCAACTAGCGTAACATTATCTAACCTGGTTCCCCCGTCTCGCAGATGAAACCGGACGGTGTGAAGTCCAGGCTCAAGTGTCAAGATAACGGGATCGGCCCCCCCGCGATCAGACAATGTGTCCTTGGTCCATCCGCTAGGCACGTCCCAAAGATATCCATCCGTAGGCTGATCGTTGATGGTGACGAAGAAGGAATCGGATTCGCCGAGTGGACCGTCGACGACCGCCCGGATGGTGTAACTTCCGGCGGCGGTAACTTGGAAAGTGAACTCGGCGAAATCATTACCGGGCTGGGAGCTGTTGATGCCGCTGGGCGTTGATATGAACTGACCGCCCGACGCGGAGGCGTCGTTGCTTTTGGTGAAACTACCGGAAAGTACCGCTGACTCCGCTTCGACTAACTCGCCGGGCTTTGCGGGATCGCGAGCGGTTAGGTCCACCAGAGTGAGGCTGTCGAGCCGTGTGCCTCCTTCCCGCAAGTAGAAGCGGACAGTATTTACGCCAGCAGCGAGTGAGAACACCGAGGGATCTATTCCGTTTCGGTCAGCGACCTGGTCGACAGTCCATCCGCTCGGCACGTCCCACAAGATGCCCTTCACGGGCTGGTCATTTACTGTGACGAAGAAGGAATTTGCATTGTCAGCCGGTCCATCAACACGAGCTTCGAGAACAAATTGTCCCGCCTGCGGAACGTCGAATCTATATTCGGCAAAGTCGCTTCCGGGTGCGGAGACTCCAATTCCCAATGGAGTCGTGATGAACTGCCCGGCTGAAGCCGTAGCGTCACTTCCGACAGTGAACTGCCCGAACAACAAACCCGACTCGGCTTCCACGAGTTCACCGGGCTGCGCCAGTGATGCGTTTTGGTTGAGGTCAACCAGCGTAACATTGTCTAACCTGGTTCCACCGTCTCGCAGGTGGAACCGGACGGTGTGAAGTCCAGGCTCAAGTGTCAAGACAACGGGATCGGCGCCTCCGCGATCGGACAAGGTGTCCTTGGTCCATCCGGCGGGCACATCCCACAGAAATCCATCTGTAGGCTGATCGTTGATGGTGACGAAGAAGGAATCGGATTCGCCGACTGGTCCGTCGACAACCGCTCGTAGGGTATAGCTTCCGGCGGCAGAAACTTGGAAAGTGAACTCGGCAAAATCATTACCCGGCTGGGAGCTGTTGACGCCGCTGGGCGTTGATATGAACTGTCCCCCTGACGCGGAGGTGTCGTTGCCTATGGCGAAACTACCGGACAGAACAGCTGACTCCGCTTCGACCACCTCACCAGGGAGGCATCCACTATCGCAAGTCAGCAGGCGTCGCACCTCAAGCGTTTCACAGATCAATTGGCGACGAAGCTTGCTTTTTCGAATCGAAGTATGCTGAGACGCGGATCTCTTGCGCTTAAAGAGAGGCATGTTGGAATCCAGGGATGTCGTATCAGGGTGCGTGTTCTATCGGAATGCCAGAAATCGTGCAGCCAGTCCTGGCTCAGATGCCACTGCGATTT
>JANSWS010000675.1 GCA_024743355.1 bacterium | reverse complement strand
GTCCGAAGCCCAGGCCGAGGAGTCCGAAGCCCAGGCCGAGGAGTCCGAAGCCCAGGCCGAGTCGGACGAAACTGATTCAGCGAAGCAAGTTTCCGACCAATCGGAATCGACAACTGAGGAGACTACCATCGAGCAAGCGGAGGAAACGAGTGCGGACACGGCGGAAGAAGCCGAAGAACCGCAGGCAGATGCTGCCGACGATGTTCCGCCAGCCGATGTGGAACAAACGGAGACCGAGACGGAAGAGCCCGCCGCGGAAGCAGTGGCCCAAGAAGAGAATCCGACTCAAGACGCCCCTGCCGCTCCGCAAACCGGAGAAACCCAGGAAGAACTCGAGGAACGACTGGAAGCTCTGCGCGAGGATATCGCCAAGGAGAATCAGCGGAAGATCGACGAGCGGAATGATAAGATTGACGCTGCCAGGAAGAAAGTGCTCGAGCTCAACGCACGCTTCTCGGATTGGTACTACGTGGTGGCCGATAGCGCCTACGAAAAGCTCAAAGTAAGTCGCGAAGACTTGATTAAGAAGGCCGATTCCGGCCAGGCTACACCGTCCTTCTCACAAGGCATTCCGGGGCTGGAAGGGCTGCAGTTACCACAGCAGCCTTAGACTATTGCAAACGCATGAGATGCGTCGCCCTTCTCAAGGTTCTCGCAGGTTCTCGGATAAGTCATTGGTTGGATTTGACCTTCGAGCAGTCGCGGCGCAAGATCGTCGAAGCCGCGGCTGCTGGAATATGGGAAGTGAATGTGCCTTGCAGTTCTTTTCCCATTCAATGGTTCTGCACGAAGGCAGCAAGCAACGAGCCATCCGCGGATCGGGACTATTCGGTTTCACTTGGAGTTCGCTTGCGTATTCTCAGGCTCTTAGTCCGCCCATCGGACACTTCCAGAGCTTTCGCTTCGGCGACTCCAAGATCGATGACATCCCCGGCATTCACGATTCGCTGGGCGTGATGCATCAAGAGACCTGCCATGGTGTCGGCATCGGCTTCTTCGAAAGTGACCTGCAGTCGCTGCTCCACTTCATCGACGGCCGTGCTGCCATCGACGATGTACGAGTCGGGGCCATCGGGGACAATCTGCGGTCCCTCGGTATCGAATTCATCGGCGACATCGCCGATGATCTCTTCGAGTACGTTCTCAAGAGTCACAATGCCGATTACGGTTCCATGTTCATCCAACACAAAGGCCAAAAGCTGGTGTGTGGCCTGAAAGTGTCGCAGCAGTTTACTGATCTGCATGCTTTCAGGGACTTTTTTCGGCGGCCGCATGAGCTTGCGGAAATCGAAGTCCCGGTCCACTTCGAGTCCTATCAAGTCTTTGACATGCAGCACGCCCAGCACGGAATCCAATGAGCCATCGCAGACCGGATATCGCGTGTGCTTCGTTCGTCGAATCATATCCATCGATTCTTGAACAGGAGCATTGACGTCAATAATCTCAACTTCACCCCGCGGTAGCATAATTCTCCGGCACACAAGATCGTCAAACTCGAATACTGCATCCAGCAGCCTGGCTTCTGAACGCGTCAAGTTGCCGTGTATATGGGCTTCGCTGAGCAAGGCGCGGATTTCTTCTTCCGTGTAAGGCACCGCATGTTCTCCCGCTTCCTTCAAGCCGACAAAGCTCAGCAGCCAGGCTGTCGAGGCGTTCAAGGCGACCATCAAGGGATAGGTCAACAGGTAGAAGATTTTGAGTGGTACGGAGCACCAGAGCAGCATGTTTTCGGGGCGGCGAATAGCAAAGATCTTGGGGGCTTGCTCGCCTATCACCAAATGCAGGGCGGTGATGAGTGTGAATCCCACAATGAACGAAATTGTGTGCAGCACGGTTGGAGAAGTCATTCCTACGAACTTCAAAGGGGGCTCAAGCAGGGCGGCGACGGCTGGCTCGCCGACCCAGCCCAGAGCCAGTGAGGCCATGGTGATGCCGAGCTGGCAGGCCGAAAGTGTCTGCTCCAGGCGTACAGCCAGCCATAAAGCGGTCTTTGAAAACAGTCGCTTGGCGTCCACCATTTGCTGCACACGACTGACTCGCACCTTAACCAGTGCAAATTCCGCCGCCACGAAAAAGCCGTTGGCTACCAACAAAGCGATCGCGATTAAAAGCATGAGCCAGGCTTGCCCGGCTGACGGCTCCTCACTCGCCGTCTCCTCTGCTTCGCTAGGTAGCGAGCTATGGCTGGGCGCATCGGAGGTAGATTGAGGGGACTCCTCGATGGCTTCGCCGGGCGGCGGCGAGGCGTTGGATGGTGCCAACCAGGCCAGCGGAGATGTCCGCAAGAGTCCACTTCCCGCAAAGGCCGGATAGGGATTGGTCGAAACGCTGGAAATGAGAAGCAGGGCGGCGATCGACGACAGC
>JANSWS010000411.1 GCA_024743355.1 bacterium | reverse complement strand
TGACCCTCCGTGTGCTTCGGGCATACGGGGTCGCTTGCGGCAGCACACCGGCCGTAACATCGCTCCGCATGGTATTTTCGATGACACAGCTGCGCTCGACTTTCAGTTTCGCAGGCGGATCTTGTTACGAGCCTACTTGCTTGTAGGCTCGTAACCAACGAGCACCTGAGCAAGCCTACGTTCGGCACAGAGGTAGAAATGCAGCCTCATGTGCGAAGTGCCGTTACGGCCGGCGTGGACGTGTTTCTACGGGAGGTTGGAAGTACCCCGGAAGCAACGGTGAACAGCGGCATCCCAGAGTCAGCGTTCCTAAGCCAGCGTCCAAGAGTCAGCGCACAGCAAAGCCGGTCTGTGACCCTCCGGGGGCTTCGGGCATACGGGGTCGCTTGCGGCCGTGCTTCGGCCGTAACATCGCTCCGCATGATATTTTCGATGACACAGTTGCGCTCTCACGTCCAGTTTCGTAGGCGGATCTTGTTACGAATTGCAGCAGGGTGGTGACGGTTGCGCCTATGTCGCTTGTTTGTCCGCAGGGGGTGGAAATAGATTCACATCGGAGAAATTCAGGAACTGCACCAGAATCCGGCCTCCCGGACTTTCTAGCAGCCGATGCAACTCGCGAACCTCGGCATTGTAGGCCTCAGCCGCCGAGGCAGCCGAGGGCGAGAGCGAGGTAGATACTCCAGCGGCTTGCAGCAGGCTCTCCAAATCCGCCGCGGCCGCCCATTGCAAATGGGGCTGCGCTGTGCTGCGAAATCGCTCCATGGCTAAGCGAAATCTCTCGCCCAACTCCATTTCAATCTGTCGCTCGTCAACGCCCCGCGCGATCTGCAACTCCAATGGCCGGTAACGTTGAGCTAATTCTTCGACCAACTGGTTCCACGATGCGTTGACACTTGCACGCTGGGAATCCACTCGATTGTAGCTCCACAGGACATAGCTCAGTCCGGCAGCCACCAAGGCCAAGGCCAGCAACAGGCCCATGGTCAACTTGCGGCCCGACATTCCAGGCTGTGCTGGAGGGCTGGTTGCTGAGCTATTTTCCGCCGAAGGCTGCACCACGTTTGTCACCTAAACCGTTTCGAGAATCGCCAGGGCACCGAGCCCGTAAAACGTATACTCCACATCATCAGCCGGGTCATACTCGAAGCCGCGAAAGCCGCCTGTGGATTGTTGCATACTGTCAACATAACGCCGCACGGCATTCAGTCTTATCGATTGCAACTGTTCGACATCCGCCAGGGTAACACAGGCGGTAAAGGAGCTCAGCAGATCCGGCAAGGGGATCCGCGTATTTGCCTGAAATCCACCTTCGTCGGTCTGCAGTTCGGCCAGAAACTCAGCCGCGTCCAAGGCCGTATCCTGATCCAGGCATCCCAGAATCCTTAAACCGGCCACGGCTGCGGCGGTAGGATTGGTTCCCGACCGCTTACCCACGCGTATCTCCAGAAAGCCCCCGTCGTCTTGACGCTGGCTTAACAGAAACCGGGTAGCATCCTCGGGCTGTGGGCATGGTTGTTCGATCAACTCCAGACACAACAAGACGAGAAAAGTCTGGTAGGTGCTGCCTGCCTGACCTTCGAGGCTCTTGCTGAAACCACCGTCGGAGCGTCGCAGGCTGGACAGCAGACCGGCGAGTTGCGTCGCCCAGTCCTTTCTCACATCTGCAAAAGCATCCAGAGAACAGGCGGCTTCGATCAGCTTGACCGAGTAGACCAACGAGAGCAAATCGACAATCGATTCTTGCGAATTCAATTTGCTGCGGAGAAAGGCCGCACTTCGCTCGGCAACAGCCCCTTCCAGCAAACCTAGAATCGCCAGCGTCCGCAGGGCGAAACTCGTGTAGTAGATATCACTCTCACCTTCACGGCCTGCCCAACCCCCATCCTCTCTTTGTCGCGAAAGCACATAGCGAGCATGCTTATCGGTCAACTCGCTGGGCAATTGAGATGCCCCGAGCGTAAGGCGTAACATGAGCCGTGCCAGATAGCCAAGCTGTTCAAAATCATCCTGCATACTCACGGCTCAACCGACTCGGCTTGCACCTGGATCTCGAATTGATCCGCCGCTTGATCTGCGTACAGATAATAAGCCGCAGGAAGCAAAACAATCGCAAACAGAGCCGCCCCACCGAACATCGCTCTCCTTGGCCGATCGCGATCCGCAATAAAATCCGCCACCCAGCCAAGCAGAGCCAGTACGCCGGCCGGCAGGATGGCATAGGTTACGAAATCAGTGAACAGACTCTGCGCGGTGCTCTGGGAACCGCGCAAGACTTGAAAGGGAATAAAGAAGCAGATGCCAGCAATTACCGGCGGCAGTAGTAAGCAGAACAGGGCTGTCAACAGGCGAAACCAACCCTGGGAGGTATAGAACGCTTTTTGGTACATCAACCATCCTGGATACGCAGCGATTAGAGCCACGACCATTACGGTGATCACCACTGGCTCAATATCCGGGCTCATTCTCCACACTCCGGTTGCACATAGGGTTGCAATTTCTCGCGGATGCTCCCTGGGATCTCAACGGAAGCCAATGGACGATTGGGTTGGACTTTGCAGCAGACTGTCACCATCTGTCCCTCTGCGATGAGTTCGGACTGCCTCGAAACTCGAAAACTGAAAGTCAGGCTCTTGCGTCCCAACTTGACGAGACTTACCGCCACCTGCAGCTGATCCTCGAACTTCGCTGCCCCCCGATAATCACATTCAACGCGAACGCGTGGCCAACTCAAATGGGACTCGGCATCCAGCGCCTGCACCACACTTAACCCCAGATGACGCCAAAAGGCGTGTTCGGCCTGCTCCAGATAGCAGATGATTGCAGCGAAATGAGCTATACCCGCCGCGTCAGTTTCGCAAAACTCGACGCGACGTTCGGCAACAAACACGGCTGGCTGGCTCATTGGGGAAACACCTGGCTCAATCGATCAAACATCCAGGTTCCTGACTTCCAGGGCGTGCTTCTCGATAAACTGGCGGCGCGGCTCCACTTTGTCGCCCATTAGCACGCGGAACATTTCATCGGCGGCGGCTGCGTCGGTCAGTGAGACTTGCACCAACGTGCGATTACTTCTATCCAGAGTTGTCTCTCGCAATTCCTCGGGATTCATTTCGCCCAGCCCTTTGAAGCGTGTGACTTGCATCCCCTTTTCTCCCGCCCGGCGTATGGCGGGCAAGAGTTCTCTCAGGTCTTCAAAACCACTGCGATTCTCCTCGCGAGTCAAATAGAACTTCGACTCGGTGCTGCCGGTCTTTTCTTCTGGAATCAAGTCGGCGATCTGAAAGCCGAATGACTGTAGATCCTTAAGGCCACTGTTGATCGTCTTCACTTCGTGCATCTCGACGACGTGGGCCAGAAGAGCGGCGGAAGGAGATTCATCGTCCGACTCCTGGGACTCGCCTTCCAGAGTGAGTTTTTCATTTTGAATAAACTCCTCCATATCATTGCGATTCACAAACCAGTGCGAATCGTTGCCGACTGTCAGCAGGAAAACGGGCAGCTTGCCGCTGGCTTCATCCAACCGCTCCGAGTGGGCCTTTAGGTTAATCCCACGTCGTTCAAGAGCGATCAAAGCATCTTCCATGGCGGCCAGACACTCACACAGGTTGCGCATCTGATCGCCATCGACTTTGCGGCCATCGTCGACTTCGAGAGCGCAGTCCGCCAAACCGCGATCCAGCAATTGCGTCTTCATCTCCTCTTCCGTCTGCACGTAATACCTAGAACTCTTGCCGCGTACGACGCGAAACAAAGGAGGTTGCGCCAGGTAAACGTGGCCGCCCGCCACCAAGTGATACATTTGGCGGTAGAAGAAGCACAACAACAGTGTGCGAATATGCGAACCGTCAACATCAGCGTCCGTCATGATGATGATCTTGTCATAACGTCGCTTGGAAACATCTTGATCCTGACGAATGCCGCAGCCGATGGCCTGGATCATGCTCTGCACTTCTTCGTTGGCCAGTACTTTGTCCTCACGGCTCTTGTAAGCGTTGATGATCTTACCGCGAAGCGGCAAGATGGCCTGGTAATCACGAAACCGACCTCCTTCCGCGCTTCCGCCTGCGGAGTCACCTTCCACCAGATAGAGTTCACACTCCTCCATCTTATTGCTAATGCAATCCCGCAGCTTTCCGGGCAAACCACCACCGCTGAGAGCATCCTTGCGCTTTCTGAGCAGATCCTTGGCTTTGCGGGCTGCCTCGCGAGCCTCACAGGCCAGTAATCCCTTGCGGACGATCGTCTTGGCATTCTTCGGGTTTTCCTCCAAGTACTTTTGCAATGCCTCGCCGACGGCCCCGCTGATAATGCCTTCGACTTCGCCATTACCAAGCTTTGTCTTGGTCTGGCCCTCAAATTGCGGATGGGGCACCCGGATACTAATGACTGCCGTTAGACCCTCTCGGAAATCGTCTCCCGTCGGCGTTTGATCCTTAAATAGCCCTTCCTTCTTTCCGTAGTTATTGAGCGCTCGGGTCAGCGCCGCACGAAATCCGGAAACGTGCGTGCCGCCCTCGATCGTATGAATATTGTTGACGTACGACTGAACGTTCTCGGTGTATTCGGTTGAATACTGGATTGCAATTTCGAATGGCACACCATCCCGCTCATCTTCGATCAGCAAGACATCGGGATGAATCGCATCACTGGCGCGATTCAAATGCTCCACGAATTCGACAATCCCCTTCTCGTAATAAAACTCATCCCCTTCATTGACGCGTTCGTCCTTAAAGCTGATGCGAACGCCTTTATTGAGAAAGGCAAGTTCCTGCAATCTTTTGTAGAGCGTATCGAACTGAAACTTGGTATTGGGAAAGATGGTCGAGTCGGGCTTAAAGGTAGTCTTGGTTCCCACTTTCTTGGTGGCATGCCCTTGCACGACAGGCCCGGTGGCCACCCCGCGTTCGTAGGACTGCGTCCACACATGGCCATCACGGCAGACTTCAACCTCGCACCACTGCGACAGAAAGTTGACCACGGTCACACCTACGCCGTGCAGTCCCCCGGACATCTGATAGGCTGACTTCTCAAACTTGCCGCCGAACTTGAGTACAGTCATCACGCCTTCCAGCGTACTGACCTCGCGATCCATCTCCTCGCTCAACTGCTCGTGCTTGGTCACTGGAATGCCGCGACCATCGTCCTCGACAGTTACCGAGCCGTCTGTATTGATGCGGACATCCACGCGTTTGGCATAGCCGGCCATCACTTCGTCAATGGAATTATCTACCACCTCGTAGACCAGGTGGTGCAGCCCCTTGAGCGTCGTGTCTCCGATGTACATGCTCGGCCGCTCACGGACATGCTCCATGTCACTCAGATGCTTCAAATCCTCTGACGTATAACCCTTGGGTTGAACTACCAATTCGTCGTCTGCTGGCTTGTCTTGTTCGCTCATTCGGCTTCCGTTTCAGCTCCCAATGCGTGCGGCCTGGATGCCGCGTTGCCCACCCGATCCTAAAGGCTGACAGGTGAGTGGAATTCCACGTCAGAGTGTATCAACAAAGCCCGTTTTTGACTGGCCCAAATAGCCACTTGAGGCAGGGTTTTTCAGTACAAATCGCCCACTTCAGCCCGTAATTGGGAAACCAGCACCCTTGACAAACGGGGGCTTGTCTCCACGGCTCGGCGAGCGTTGTTCTAGCCCTCGTCGATGGATTCCCCGAGCCACCGATTGCGGATCGTTGGAACCAGCTTGTCGCCGCGGCACTGCGTTCCTCGCGGGACTTGCCAAGCTGCCAGATCGCGCCAGCCTGAGTAGGTTGGGACGACTTATTCGCTGCGAGCACCCTTGCAATCTGGTAGCATGATCGGAAATTTTACTGCTGGTACGCGGATAGCATCGCAGCCTTCATTACGTTTGCTTTCACATCGAGGAGCCTGACTTGAATGCTGGCAATCCGTACTCGGAGAACGATTTCAACACGCGGCGTGAACCCGTGGAAGAGCCCCCGATTCCTGCTCAGCGTATCCCGACGCGAAGCGGCTCGGGAACTACCGGTATTCTGATGGTTGGGATCGTGCTGGTAGGCGGTTTTTTGTTCCTCGCCTGTGGCGGCATCTTGGTCGCATTACTGCTTCCCGCCGTGCAAGCCGGCAGAGAAGCCTCGCGACGCATGGCCTGCACGAACAATCTCAAGCAGATAGCCTTGGCTCTCTACAACTACGAGAGTGCATACGGCTCATTTCCTCCGGCTTATACCGTCGATGATGCGGGTCGTCCCCTGCACAGTTGGCGGACATTGATCCTGCCGTACATTAACGGCAATGCGACGTACGCAAAGATTGACTTGAGCAAGCCCTGGGACGACCCGGTTAACCAGGTCGTGGCAACCAGCGACATGCCGCTCTGTTACCAATGCCCCTCAACCGCAGCCGTCCCAGGCATGACAACCTACGTCGCCGTCGTCGATCCACAGGGGGTGTTTGAGGGGCTGACTTCGGTGCCAATTGAATCGATAACAGACGGTACGTCCAATACCCTGCTGGTGATGGAAACCGCCCCGACGAATGCTGTACCTTGGATGAGCCCTACCGATTTGGACTTGAATGCGTTCGTGTCGCAACCACCCAACTCGAATCATCCCGGCGGTTGCAATTGTGCCATGGCGGACGGCAGCGTTCAGTTCTTAAGCCAAAGCATCCTGCCCGCACAGAAGAATGCCCTACTGACCAAAGCCGCATCGGACTAAATCGGCACTTCAGACACGCGAGTTGCCTAGCTAGTGTCTGTCTTTTAAGCGAAAGAGACTTGGTTTTTCGGCTAAATGTAGAAAAAAGCTCCTTGAAGATCGAACCTCCGAAGAGGCACGCGCGTTGAATTTGTTGACAAAGACACGTTCAACCCAAAAATCTTCAAG
>JANSWS010000562.1 GCA_024743355.1 bacterium | reverse complement strand
GGCGTGGTTGGTTGGTAGTGGTTGATGGTTTGGCTGCCTGGCATCCAACGAGACGATGCGCTCGGCAAGCGGAACGTACTTTTATGTCCCGGTTGCCGAACGGGATCGTGGGTGCAGAGTTGGCAGCGGGTGGTGCGTGGGTTGTCGAGTTTGGTGTGCTGGCGCCTTCTGGGTTGGGTGTTGGGCGTGGTTGGTTGGTAGTGGTTGATGGTTTGGCAGCCTGGCATCCAGCGAGACGATCCACTCGGCAAGTGGAACGTACTGGCGGTTCGCATGGGATGGAAGAGGCTAACCAGGTGACTTGTCCGACCACATCTTCCTTCATGGCAGAGTCAATCATCGCGAGGTCCCACTCGGCAAGCGGGACCTACTTTGGGTGGATGAAAGTTTTAGTACGTACCGCCTGCCGGGTGGTTCGTGGGTTGGTGAATTGGCTGCGGGTGGTTCGTGGTTGGCGAGGTTGGTGTGCTGGCGCTTTCCGGGTTGAGTGCTGGGTGTGGTTGGTTGGTAGTGGTTGATGGTTTGGCTGCTTGGCATCCAGTGAGACGATCCACTCGGCGAGTGGAACGTACCTGCGTGTCGCGTGGCATGGAAGCGGCCAGCCAACCGTCTTCACCGACGAAAACTAGCGTCATGGTGAGGTCCGGCTTCGCGAGGTCCCACTCGGCAAGCGGAACGTACTTTGGGGAATGATGCTGGCAGCTGTCTCAGCCGCGGCCGCCCTCGCAGCATGTTTCACAGATGGTATGGCATCGAGAGCACTGGAGCTTGGCGCGTACTTCGATCAGTTGTCCGCCACAAACTGGGCAAGCCGGGCGGCAGTTTGAGGAGTCTTTCTTGGGCTGCGATGTAGTCATGGCTTAACTTTCACTAAAACCAAATCGGATCCGCTTGAATTCGGATTGGGCGCAACTTGGGTAAAATTTCAGCAGTTTCGGCCTGCCTGCCCGAGAATACAAGCCATGCCCGAAATCTTCTGCAACAACCCACAATTTACTGTGTTCTTCGCACGTGACCATCAGTTACCGTGGAAATGGGTTTCCAATTAAAATTGCAGTGAAGCGAGTTCGCCTGGGAATTTTCGGATTGTGGTGTTCACGGATGGATGGACTCCGACATAGAATTTTAGGTGGGTATTTTTTCATCTAGGTCGTCCTCGAATGCGAATTGGGGGCTGCCTGCTTTTATGGGATGATGGGCTATGTTTCGATTCATCGCGGTCTTAGCGGCGATTTTGTTGATGGTTGGCATTATTTGGCGAAATCAGAGCCCAGAATACGAAGGCATGGAGAGCATTGCTGCAGCCCCGCTGAGTCCGGTCGCCTTTACGGATAAGCTGCCCTCCGAAAGTGACGAAGGCGAGCAGTCGGAGAAGACTAAGACAGAAGGCGAATCCCAGCAGGCCGCATCACAGGGCGAGCAAAAATCGGCCGAAAACGTAGAGGCCGCCGATAAGAAAAGCCTGGAAGCCAAGGATCAAGCTGCAATCAGTCGTTCCAATCAAGTCGCGAATCAAGATAAGGTTAAACGCATGACCTACAACAAGCTCACTCGAGCCGAAGAATATGTCATCTTGAACAAGGGTACGGAACGTCCGGGAACCGGCGAATATGAGCACAACAAGGCCAAGGGCACTTATATCTGCCGCCGTTGCAATGCCCAGCTATACTTGAGCGAGCATAAGTTTGCGAGCGGCTGTGGTTGGCCGTCCTTTGACGACGAGATCAAGGGAGCGGTACGCCGAAAGACCGATGCGGACGGTTTCCGCACGGAAATTCTGTGTGCCAACTGCGACGGACATCTCGGGCATGTGTTCCTGGGAGAAGGCTTCACCAACAAGAATACGCGGCATTGTGTGAACTCGATCTCGATGCGGTTCATCGCGGAAGGCAATAAGATTCCGCCCAAAATCGTCGTGGAAAAGGAAGACAAAAAGTAGTCGGAATGCCAACTATTGATTTGCTAGATGCCGATATTCTTGGGCACCGAGTAAGTAAGTTTCTTGCCTCCGCGCAGACACCGGGCTTGGACGACGGTTCTGGTGACGCTGTCTTGGGAAAGGAATTGCCGGGGATCGTCAAGGAACTCAAATGGCAGGGCTCGCTGCTCGAAGCGGGACTGTGGCTGCTGGTCGGCGATTTAGAGCGTTCGCATGCCATCAGCCAGGATTTTGGTTCTGCGGAGGGTTCCTTTTGGCATGGGATCATGCATCGTCGGGAGGGAGACTACGGAAATTCCAAATACTGGTTCCGCAGGGTGGGAATGCATCCGGTTTTGCAGGAATTGGCGGAATTGAACTCCGATCGTGGTGCTTTGCTAACTTCCGATTTGCCGATAGAACCTCTGTGCGAGCCGGAAAGTCTGGCTGATACGCTCATCGACAACTGCCAAGCCGCACTCACTCGACGTTCGGGCTGGAAGGATGATCTCGAACAGATCTGTTGGTGGGAGTGGCAATTGCTCTTCAGGTATTGCCTGAATTCTTGAATCTGATGGTTTGGCCTGCAGTCTGGCGAACCCCCCCTGTCGTCCGTGAATTGAGAATTGCATGAGTCTTAGAGAAGCCTTTGGAGCCGGGAAGGTTGTCCTTTCCTTCGAACTCTTTCCGCCAAAAACAGATTCTGGCACGGATGACTTGATGAAGTCTGTGGAGCAATTGTCAGCTCATCAGCCAGACTTCTTTACATGCACCTACGGAGCCGGCGGATCAACCCGCGATCGAACCTTGTCGATCGCCGCCGGTGTGCGCAAACGCTTGAACTTGCCGGTGGCTTCGCATTTGACTTGTGTGGGGTCAACGGTTGAGCAATTGAGGAGCTATCTAACAGCCGCGGCGGAGGCAGGCATCGATTACATCGTGGCCTTGCGTGGTGATCCGCCAAAAGGTGAGACAACGTTCCAGGCTGTGGAGGGAGGCTTGCGCTACGCCAACGAGTTGGTGGCCTTGATTCGCGAAGAGTTTCCTGGATTTGGAGTGCTGGTTGCCGGGTATCCCGAGGTTCATCAGGAAGCGCCCAGCGCCGAGATTGATTTGAAGAATCTGGTCCGCAAGGTCGAAAGTGGAGCCGATGCGGTCGTCACGCAGTTGTTCTACGACAATCAGGATTTTTTCAAGTTCCGTGACGACTGTGATGCGGCCGGGATTCGGGTGCCGATAGTGCCGGGGTTATTGCCGGTTCTTTCGCTGAAGCAGGTGCAACGCATCGCATCGCTTTGCAAGGCAGCCTTGCCGAAGGATTTCGTAGCCAAGTTACAAGAGCGTGACGATCCCGAATGGCAATTCCGCGTTGGTGTGGAGCATGCGATTCAGCAAACACAGGGTTTGCTCGATGCGGGTGTGCCCGGAATCCACTTCTACGTGCTCAATAAGTCGGATGCCACGAATGAGATTCTGTCCAATGTAAGTGGACTCAACCGCTAGCTCTGCTGCTGCGCTGCGGATCCCAGACGGGCGGAGACGCGTGGCTGTCGCTGCCAGCGGGCTGTACTGGGTGATTGACAGCAACGGTGGTGATCGCAGGATCCAGACTTCGGGGGTTTGTACGTCCCGGTTGCCGAACGGGATCGTGGTGGCGCAATGGCACTTCGAGGGACCGAGCGGAGTCAGCACTAATTCGCGGCTCGCCTGGCTTTGAAGAAGCCAACCAGGTGACTTGTCCGACCACATCTTCCTTCATGGCAGAGTCAATCGTCGCGAGGTCCCACTCGGCAAGCGGGACCTACTTCGTGGACGTCATGTCCGCGTACGTCGCGGTTGCCGAACGGGATCGTGGTGGCGCAATGGCACTTCCAGGGACCGAGCGGAGTCAGCACCAATTCGCGGTTCGCCTGGCTTTGAAGAAGCTAACCAAGTGACTTGTTCGACCACATCTTCCTTCATGGCGAAGTCAATCGTCGCGAGGTCCCACTCGGCAAGCGGGACCTACTTTGTGGACGTCATGTC
>JANSWS010000270.1 GCA_024743355.1 bacterium | reverse complement strand
TCTCGCCCAGCGTGTTGAGCGACCATGAAAAACTATGGTTGCTTAGAGGCACGGCGGAAAGGCTCTTCTTTGAAAACTGAATATTCGCTTGGTTGAGACAAGCAGGGATTTTAGATTCGCCGAGCGTGGCAGGATAGGCAATGCGAACGCGGGCGGTGGCGACACGACGGCAGAATGTCATCAACGCCGAAATCGCATACGCGGCTTGGGAAACTGCTAATTTCTGCCAAGTCAATGCACAGCATTTTTCAGGTATCATATCCGATTCCTGAAGCCTGAAATCGAAGCCTGCGCGTAACTGGACCAGCATGAAGGTTGCACTACTAACACACTCGGAAGGCGCGCATTTGGGTGCCTATTTAACGGCGCTGGCGGAGGCGAAAGATTGTGATGAAGTCGTGCTGGCAGATCCTGACAGCCGCTGGTTGGACCATGCCAGGAAAACGCTTGGCGGCAAATTAACTCGGACTTACGGCGACTACACCGAGCTGTTGAGAAAGGAAACTCCGAAACTTACCATGGTCTCGATGGAGTCGAAACTGGCCCCGCCAGTGATCGAGGCGGCTCTGGACTACGGATCGCATGTTTTCTCGGAGAAGCCCGGCTGTGTTGAGCTGTCTCAGTTTGAAAAGCTAGCGACCATTGCCGACTCCAAACACCTCGACTTGATGCTGGCGTTTGCCAATCGCGCCAATCCCGAGGTCCAGGATGCTCGTAAGAAGATTGCCCAGGGACGCATCGGCGATATCTACAGCATCGACATGCACATTGTTGCCGATCAGACACGCTTGTCTCGACCTGATTACCACAGAACCTGGTTTGCTGATAAGACCCGAGCCGGAGGCGGTCACTTGATTTGGCTGGGCATCCATTGGCTCGACCTTGCGATGTACTTGACCCAAACACCGATCACTCAAGTAACCGGCGCGGTCGTTAATATTGGAGGGCAACCTATTGGCGTCGAAGACTCTGCTGTTGCAACGCTTCGGTTTCAAAACGGCATGCTCGGCACAATCAATTCGGGCTATTACCTCGATGCCGGCTACCACACGCAAATTAGGATCTGGGGGTCGAAGGGATGGGTCAACATTGACTCGAGCGGCATTCCGAAGCTGACGTGGTATGAAAACGAGGGTCCCAAGGCAAAGCAGATTCAGACATACCAAGATCCGACCGAACCACGCGGCTACTCACCCTTTGTGGAAAAAGTTGTTTCGGCGATCAGGCAGGATACCGACCCGCCAGTAAAGACCCAGGAGTCGTTAAACGCATTGCGAGCGGTCTTCGCGATCTACTCGGCGGCCCTGACTGGAAAGTCTGCCGCGACTGATGCCGTTCCAATCAGCTAGCCGCTTGTTGAAGTACTCATAGGCTATCCAAGCCATCTTGTAGGAGTGAATCCCGTGAGCCATACCAAGAATCGTCGCGCATTCCTCGTTGCCTCAGCAAGTGGATTCGCGGGGCTTCACTTCGGGATGCCAGCGAAAGTTCTTGCGGACGAACTCGCGACTGGGCCCGAAACTTTCAACCCCAGCAGTAATGGCAAGGCAAAGTCAGTAATCCTCTTCTTTTTGTGCGGAGGCGCCTCGCATATCGACACCTGGGATCTGAAACCGGATGCTCCGTCTGAGTATCGTGGTCCATTCCAACCGATCTCAACTTCAGCTCCCGGGGTTTGGTGCTGTGAGCATTTGCCGTTGCTTGCCAAGCAAGCTCATCATCTCGCAGTGATTCGCTCGGTCTGCGGAACAGTCAACACCAACGACCACCATGCGGGTTACTACTACAACCTAACCGGCCATGTTCCCGACAGTACTTTCAAGATACAAGGCAACGATCGCCGTCCGTATGCTGACGACTGGCCATTTATGGGTTCCATTGTTGGCTCGCGTCGGCCGAACCAAGCTGGTTTGCCCAATGTTATTACGCTGCCCCATAAACCGAGCAAATTGCCATACACACGCCCCGGACAATTCGCAGCAAGATTAGGCGTTGAGTTCGATCCGCTCTATGTTCAAGGCAGTGTTGAGGAGCCGCTCAAATTCCAGGTGCCATCGCTAGTGCTTTCCGGCGATGTAACGGCTGAACACTTGCAGTCCCGACAACAGTTATTGCAACGACTTGATGCCGCGCGGAGTGAGTTCGAAAATTCTCCCGCAAGGCAGACTTGGAAGCAACATCAACAACGCACGCTCGAACTCTTGCTTGCTTCCGGTACGACCAAAGTATTTGACCTGGAGAGCGAACACAAAGCGACCCGTACGAGATATGGAACTAGCCTGAACGCCATGAGTCTGCTGCTCGCTCGGCGACTTGTCGAAGCAGGGACGCCATTTGTTACCGTGTTCTGGAAAGAAAACGAAGCGCTCAAGGACCAGTGCAAAAGTGCAGGTGGCTGGGATACGCACGGGAATAACTTTGAGTGTCTAAAGAACCACTTGCTGCCAGAGTTTGACCGCGCATTCTCCGCACTCATCGAAGACCTCGAGCAGCGCAATCTGTTGGACCAGACCTTATTGGTCGTCAACAGTGAGATGGGACGCACGCCCAAAATCGGTGACCCGAGATCTGGCGGAGTCAGTGGCGCAGGACGCGATCACTGGACGCACTGCCAGAGTGTACTGATGGCCGGTGGCGGGATTCAGGGCGGACAGACTTTGGGAAGCAGCGACAAATTGGGGGAATATCCGGAAGAGCATCCGCTCACTCCCGCGGATATCGCCAAGACAGTTTACTATGCGACGGGTATTGACGACCTCAGGGCTCAAGACTCCCAGGGGCGTCCCTACAACTTGCTGGAAGAAGGCCAACCCATGAAGGAGTTGTTTGTTTAAGTGACTACGGTTTGGCGATCCACTGACGAACAATCGAGGCGTCGGCGATGTTCCAAATGCAGACTTCGCCATCAAAAGAACCGCTAGCAAGTTGCAACTGGTTGACCTCACCGGCGATAGTCGGCTGGCAGCATGCTGTTAGCACCCAATCGCTGTGTCCCTTGTACTCATGTGCCACCGAGTTGTTTGCTAAGTCAACTTGTAAGAGTCGCTTATCGGAACAGGGGACAAACAGATTGGTTGCGTTGCGGAGCAGCTTGTAAGCTTCGCCACCGAGATTGATTTCGGCCACTTTCTTCGCGTTCTCGATTTCCCAGCGATGCAGTTTTCTGTCCGTACCTACAGAAACCACTTGTTTGCTATCCGTGAGAATGGAAACACCTCGAACGGCTGATCCGTGTCCCAGATAGCTAGCAAGCAATTCGCCCTTTTCTCCGCCGTACACTTTCGCTGATTTGTCGCGACTGGCGGAGACGAGAAGCGAACCATCGTCGCTCCATGCAACCGCGGTCACCCAATCTGCATGACTCGCTATCGTTCGAATTTCCTGTAATGTTTCCGTATCGACAATGCGAATCGTACTATCGGCGGACGCGATTGCAAGCTCCTGCGTGCCAGGTCGGTAGGCGACGTCGAGCACGACGTCGCCTGTTCGCGCAACGACACCTTTGATAGCTCCCGTGGCAAAATCAACGAGTCGCACTTCGCCACTTCGCCCAGGCTCACCACAGCCGACGGCCAGTGTTGCCCCATCGTTTGAGAATGCCATACCGAAGACGCGTTGCCCGACATTCGTAATCCGCCGAACGAGTGTTGCGTCTTCGGCACTCCAGACTAACAACTCGTGGTAGCCACCAGTGAGAATCAGTTTGCCATCGGGGGAGAAAGTTATGGCCGCGATCGGAACAGCTTCGTTATAGACTTTCGGCGGGTCGGCGTACTGAGCCGGGGGGACAACGAGTTCAAGGCTTTGGCTGGCAATCTGTCCGTCAAATTTGGCCCCGGCAGCGATCCATCTTTTGATCAGTTCAATTTGCTCAGTTGCGAGTGGTTCGCTCTCAGCCGGCATCCTTTCTGACTCGTCTTCAGAACAGATCCGCCTTAACAACTCGCTGGCTTCCTCGGGCGAAGCGGCGATTGGCAGTTCGCCAGAGTCGCCCGCTTTCAGCAGTTGGTCGTAGGTGTCGACACGATACCCCCCTTCCGCCTTCTTGGGTCCATGACATGCCAAACAACTATCGAGCAGGATGGGAGCAATATCGCTGCGAAAACTGACAGTTACCTCTTCATCGCCAAACAAGAGCCTGCCCAAAAAGCAAAAGACGGTAACGGCGGTGAAGCAGATTTGTTTCATGGATCTAATTCGATGTTCAACGGGAAGGCCGCGCTTAATGCTGGAACAAGAACTCGTCAGTATTGAACAACGCCCAACAAACATCCTCAACACCCACAACCGGGTCTGGGTTCTTGCTGCAATGCTGAAGGGCCGCCTTCAGCTCGATATCGGATGGTGGTCGGCAGAGGGCTGCCAAATACAATTCCATCACAACTTCGTCCACCGGCTTCCCAGCTGCCAAAGACTTGCGAAAGCGATTGTTGGCGTCTCGCAGCTTTTCGTGGATCATCTGTCCATTGAACAGCTCGATAGCCATACCGAGATTGGAATCGTCCGCTCGCTCACATGCACAAACGGTGTTTCGCTCTGGTTGCCCAAACACTTTCAAGAAATCAACTTTGACGACATCGGGTGCCGGTATCTGTGTCGCGAGTGTTCCCGAAGGCAGGCCCCCGAATTTTTGTTCAAGTGCCAAGCTGCAGTTGATTGCATCGAGCAATTGTTCCGCTCCCAACAAGCGTGGTTCCTGATGTGAGAAGTACTTTGTATCCCCTTCGTTGAAGTCTGTCGTCTGATAACTCGCCTGATATGTGCGGCTGTTCAAAATCACTCGCAACAAGTGTTTACGATCGTAACCACTCTGAACAAAATCCTCGGCGAGCGCGTCCAGTAATGCTGCGTTGGACGGTGGATTCGAATCGCGAAAATCGTCGATCGGATCGATAATCCCTCGTGCGAATAGCTGACTCCAAATGCGGTTGGCTTCGATCCTGGCAAAGTAGGGATTGTCAGGATTCACTAACCAGTCGGCAAAGACGGTGCGGAGGTCTGTGCCAGTCGAAGACTCGATACTCCCAACTTGGGGCAACCACGGGGCCATGACCTGACCAGTCCTAGGCTGAGTCACATCGCCAGAAAAACTGGTGTAGACAAACATCTCCCCGGGACGACTGGTATTTCGTCGCTGTATCCGATGGAAAAACGCGCCGAGTCCGTAATAGTTGTCTTGCGTCCAGCGTTCGAACGGATGATTGTGGCATTTCGCACACTGCAGCCTGGCACCGAGAAAGACCTGTGAAATTGTTTCCACGCATTCGTTCATGTCGGTGGACGTACGATAGAAATTTGCGGGCGGATTCGCCAACGTACTGCCCGAGCCGGTCAGAAGCTGTCTAGCAAACTCGTCGTAGGGCATATTTTCATGCAATGCCTTTTCGACCCAGCGGTGGTATTTGTAAACGCCTTCGTCACCCACCAACTTGCTTGTCATCTTCAGCAAGTCACCCCATTTCAGAGCCCAAAACTTCGCGAACTCCTCTCGTTGAAGCAGTGCGTCCACAAGTCGCTCCCGCTTATGCTCATCGGTGTCAGCCAAAAACACAGTCGTTTCTTCAACACTCGGAAGGACTCCAAGCAAGTCTAAGCTAACACGTCTTAGGAACTCATCGTCGGTGCATGTTTTAGAGGGCAAGTACTGCAGCTGCCGCAGCTTGGCATTCACCAGCACGTCAATGTAGTTGTTCGGCGGCGGCGACTGCCACTCAAAGTCCTCCAGATTCTCGACGAACATCAATGGTACTGACTCGATATACTCCAATAGCCGCACCAAGATGGCTACTTCACCACGCTGATGCGGCTTAACAAATCCATTCGCGTCAACGGTCGCGACTGTCGTGTCGGAGCTTTCGTAGGCAGCAAGGTGAGTGACATCACGCTTGCGTCCATCGGCGAAATATGCAGTGACGGCGAGTTGCTGGCCGCCGTCTCTGACCGCCAAAATTCGCTTCTGGTTTGGGTAGACTTCCAGCTTAGTGACTCGTGGAGTATTTGGGGGATCCGCCTGCCCGCCGCTGGCGATCCAATCTCGCAAGATCGCATACGCTGCGTGGTCTTTCTTCAACTGTTTGCCACCACCATGTGCTACTTTCATCAACGGTTTGAGCAGTAGAAGACTCTTTTCCGGTTCCAGCGAATTCGTGCGACGCCCAAAGTCCTCACGTATTAGTGTCAACTCATCCAGTTGTCTATCAAAGGCGCGCAGCGACAATCGAAAACCTCCTTTTCCGCTCGGCGATCCATGGCATGCCCCCGAGTTACATCCTAGTTTGGAAAGAGCGACCAATACTTCAGATTCGAATTCAATCCTGTGAGGCGTTGATGCGTTCGTAACTCGGACTGGGATCCGCTGTTGATGAGTCCCAACTTCGACGATCACTTCGGCCTCGCCATCGGCAATCGGATAAACCACTCCGTCACGCACTTCAGCAATCTCTGGTTTGGACGAAGTAAAACGCGCGTGACGTGTCCAATCCCGTGGTTGGTTCTGAAAGTTGATCCCCGTGATTGCGATTCGTTGCCTGCTATTCGACTCAAGCAAATCAATCACCTGGGGATAAACGGCCAAGCTCTTGGGATTTTCCTCAAGCTGGGGAAGCGAGTGTGTCGACGAGATCGTGAAATCTTGCCCCGCGTGATTGCTGGTCAACTTGACAATCAGCTCATGAGCTATGTCGATTCTCGTGTCCGCAGCGATTTGCAGCTCAAATTCCGCATGTGTTTGATCAGCGGCGATGGCGATCGCCTGTGGTCCAGTGATGCCCTCAGGCAAACTCGCAAACGCAATATGCACTGGTTGTGGATCGTTTCCCTCACGCAGCACATGCAGTTCCGCGCGAGCGTCTCCTCCCCGGACCAATGGTTCCAGGAACTTGATTGTGACCCGAGCTGGATCAATCCATTGAATGGGCAAATTGCACGTTTCGATTCGACCATGTGCATTGAACTCACCGTAAACCAACACAGAAACTTGCTGGGTCTCCCCGCTGTCTAGGGCACTACGTGTAAACGTTAGACTGTAGTTTTCCTTGTCTACTTTCGTGTTGACGCTCCAACCGGGCGGAAGCCCGGCAGTCAGCACGTCGACGCCCGCCTTGAACTCAGCTTGAAGTCGCTTGACTGAGAGCTCTACCGAATGCGAGAGTAGCGGCCGAGCAAACTGTACTGGGCCCGTTGGTTCCATGCCAAATGCCGCCGCGGTCAGGGGGCCGCCGGCCAGCACCACAACACCATCGGCGTGCATCGTGGGAGCAATCACAAATGGTTCTTTCAGCCGTCGTAACGCGAGGCTAGATACCAAGCATTCTTGCGCGGGATGATCGACGGCGGTCGCGCTGATTCGCGTGGTGGCCAGACTGTTGGGCTTCCAGCTTTCCGTTGCCGTCAAGTAGATTTGCGCCTCAACCGCTTCTGGCGGGATGCGTGGATTTAGGATTCGCATACCGGACTCCGGATTCGTCAGGGCGAGATCAATTGCGCCGTCGTAGCCGAAGCGTGAAAGCTGTATGTCTAGACGGCAGGCACCATGCTGGGGTTCCATCACGAACTCCTCGCGAGTCTTCACGTCGGGCTTGATCGCCACGCTGAACGTTCCGGACAAAGTACACTCGATGAAGTACGTGAATTCGTCGCCACCACGTTTCAACAAATCATTCACCTCGATGCGATATTCGCCGTCTTCGGGAATCGTCGCATCGAAGCTCCACTCGTCAGCATCGGTAACTTGGGTCTCTGCAATCCTCGTCCCCGCCGCATTGAACAACTGCATCTGCAACAACGTAGGGCTACCTAGGCTTCGGGTTTTCGCAGCCAACCGAATCACTTGCCCTTTGCAACCACGGAGCATATAGAAGTCAACTTCTTGCGGTTTCCCCAAACGCCCGTTGATTCCAACGGGTAACGTGAGGCACTCGTTACCTGCTGTCTCGTTGCCTGCAGGACTCTCATTGAATTGTGGATAGGGACTGTTATTGAGCGGCACCCAACTGGATGATTGCCCATCGTCAAATTTGGCACACACAAGCGTGATGCCTTGAGCTTCAGCGGCATTCTCAATCGCGCGTGCGGGCAAGCGATCTCCGTCCGGTCCAGTGAATGAAACCAGGGCTTTCTGCCCGCTTTGAACGGCCAGTGGATAACATTGGCGGACGATCGGGAAATCGCCAATCCGCAGTTGATAAGGAGCGCCAGCGGCCGAGTTGCGGCTCTCATATATCTCAATCCAGTATTCACCTTCATCCATGAACTGGTAACTGAATTGACAATCGGGGCCGACCGAACTGTCATCCGCTTGGACCAACGTCTCTCCGGCTGAATTCAATAGACGCACCACCGGGTCCATTACGGACCGCAGTTGCTGTGTATGGACTTCGAATGCAACCCGCTCACCGGCAAGCACGTGAAAGCGATAAAAATCGCTCAGCGACGCATCGCAAGATCCTTCGATGGTCGATCGTGTGGCCACCTGCTGGGCAGATTCAATCGAGTGGTTGTTTCCGTTATCAACTACTACATCGAGATCATCAACAAGGAAGGTATGTGGCTTCACTGCGCCCGTCGATGTTGTCAACCACAGACTCATTGGTCCAAGTGGTGCATCCTCAGCGAGATTCAGGTCAATGGTAGCTTGCGTCGGCTCAATCCTCTTCACTGTCCAATCTATGGATGGATCACTGGCTGCCAGGCGTAGCGATTCGTCCAAGTCGGTACCATGAACCCTCAACTGAATGGTACTTCCTGGCTTGCCTGTTCGCGGCTGAACCGAGCTAATGGTCTGAGCAGTGACCTGAAACGCCAAGCACAACCAGGTTAGACCTGCCAGGCAGAGCGAGAGGGTTTGATTTCGCATACGTTCCAGCTTGTTAGTTGCAGGTTTGTCCGCAACGGACCGGACAAGATCACACGAATAGTTCATGCAAAACTCTCCCTGAAGTGATTCGGTGAGGTCGGTCTTCGCGGTCCAGCAAAGCCGCTTCCGTTGGCAGCCCCATCGCATGCAAGATGGTTGTGGCGAAATCCTGCGGTGACACGGGATCTGACGTTGGGTATGCAGCATGCTTGTCACTCGATCCGTAGACCATTCCGGGTCGGATGCCGCCTCCCGCCAATATTCCGTTGTAACAAAACGGCCAATGTTCCCGCCCCGCGTTGCCGGCGGTAATCTGTGGCTTGCGTCCAAATTCGCCGACCCAGGCCACGATGGTCTCGTCCAGCAGCCCGCGCTCGTCCAAGTCCGTTAGCAGTGCGCTGAGCGCACGATCCGCTGGTGGGATCAAGTCGTTCTTCAAGCGATTAAAGTTATTGCCGTGCGTATCCCAGAAATTCTTTCCATCGTTGTGCCAATTCACCGAAACAAGTGGAACGCCGTGTTCAACCAATCGGCGGGCCATCAAGACGCATTGACCGTGAATGTTCCTTCCGTAGCGTTCGCGGGTAGAATCACTTTCTTGAGACAGATCAAAGGCGGAGCGCACGTTGCCTGATCCGATCATCTCCAAGGCTCGCAATTGGTGGCCTTCGAAGGAGGATGCACCGAGCGAGCGATGCAAGTTTGCTCGTTGGCTATCGAGCGTCTTGAGCAGTGCCGTTCGCGATTCCAAACGTCCAAGTTCCATATCTGCTGGCAGCGATAGTCCTTGGGGCCGCCAATTCGGATCGTTGAGATCACCATCGAGCAACATGCCGTCGTAGGCTGAGCCCAACCAGCCTCCGTGCTGCCCTGGGGCTTCGCCTCCTGGGGCAGCAGGATGAAACGCTTTCCATGGCATGGCCACGAATGAGGGAAGGCCATTTGTGTTGGGGCGAAGCTTCGACACCAAAGCGCCCAGGTGGGGCGAGTCTTTAGCGCTTGGCGGATCCGCATCGCTTTTGAGGACCGGTGCGAGTTGGCCCGTGAGAGTCGCGTGACCGCTGGACAAGTGAGCTGGATCGTCATGGCTAAGCGAGCGGATGATGGCAAGCTTGTCTGTTATCGACGCGAGTTGCCCAAAGTGCTCGCAGATTTGTAGGCCAGGAATCTTAGTCGAAACCGGGTTGAATTCGCCACGCACCTCGGCCGGCGCGTCGGGTTTCATATCAAACGTCTCAAGTTGACTCGGCCCGCCCCACATGAACAGAAAAATACAAGCCTTAGCACGCTTGGCTGGCAAGCTCATTCCATTTTCTTGCGCGAGCGCCATCCGCAACTCCAGATCTCCCAAGCCGAGTCCGAGCGCAGAAATTGCACCCGCCTGCAATACATGTCGGCGGCTCATCCGTTCGAATCGTCGAAACTCGCGGCAACTCAGCGGCTTGCATGCTTCTCGACATGACATAGCGTTCTCAGTGCAGTCGAAACGTAGGAAATAGTTCTGGGAAGCACGATGTGCCGAAAAACACCGATGGTGCCTTAAGCAAGGAAACTCGAAATCCTTGCGAATCGTGCACTTTGTGTTCCCCCATGGCTAACATAAACCGGCGATGGGCTCGCCGTGATAGATATGGTGGGGTCGATTCTCAGCGTCATACCACGCTGCAGTAGCTGGGATCCCCAAAGCATCGTAGATGGTTGCCGCGAAGTTCTCTGGTTTGACCGGTTGTTCGTCGGGATACGCGCCCTGGGCGTCTGATTTTCCAATCACATCGCCGCCGCGAATTCCGCCGCCGGCAAACCATACGGATTGGACCGCGCCCCAATGGTCGCGGCCCGGCAATTTGTAATGCTTGTCCAGCAAAGTGATGTGCGGCGTACGGCCAAACTCACCGGCCATCACGATCAGCGTCTCATCCAATTCGCCAGTCGAATGCAAATCGTCTAGCAATGCTGAGACGGCCTGGTCGGTGGGCGGAAACAAATTGTTCTTTAGATGGGGAAATGCGTTGCCGTGTGTATCCCACGTTTCGTCGTTACCGAGATTCACCTGCACCAGACTGACTCCCGCGCCGACCAAACGCCTCGCCATTAGC
>JANSWS010000737.1 GCA_024743355.1 bacterium | reverse complement strand
CTGCTGTACGGCTGCGGCTTGCGTATCAGCGAGTGTCTGCGTTTACGTATTATGGATTTTGATTTTGATCAGCTGCAGATACGCATTTAACTTACAAGCCATACCTTTCGCCATTCATTTGCCACGCACATGTTGATGAGCGGAGTCGATATCAGGACCGTACAAGAATTGCTAGGCCACGCGGATATCCACACCACGATGATTTACACTCATGTGTTCACTCGCAATGAAGTACCCGAGAGTCCCTTGGATCGGATAGCAAAGGTACTTCCGGCAAGTGATGCGGACTGCGGTCTGGCAGCCGGTAATCAGCAAAACGACAACAATCAGGCTGTTCCCGCGTATTCGCGAGAATTACCGTACGAACCGGAGTTGACGGAGGACCGCGGCTCCAAAGCGGGCTGGTTCGCCGGACTTTGCGGGCGATTTGGGTTGCGATTACGCCAGTCGCGGAAGGCAGCCGCAGCTGCCGAAAGTTCCGCAGGGCGAAGCCCAACAATTCAGCACCCCATCTCGTAGTACCAACCTATACGAACGCGAAGTTAGCGGACGACGGAGTTCAGCTAACGATCTGATCTGCGAACAAGCCTGACATGATATTTTTTTCATGGGGTTTATAGCCCGCTGACCTAGTTCCAGTCCGAGAGCTTTTCTCGTAAAATCGTGTCCTTCGACCGGGGCTGTGCGATAATTCAGCGGTACCTTGATGGATAAGTGACCATTGCTACCGTCTGCGTTTCTCAGCCATCGGTTGCAAAGGACCTCTCCGAAAATCGACGATAACCTTGGCTAACGCCGAAGTTGCTATGGGTTTTCGGATGGTTTCTTGAAAACAAGGCTAGGGGTGGCCATGCTGCCATTCCTCCTTGATTTCGCTGTTCGGATGGGTGGCAGAGTGGACGATTGCGGCGGTCTTGAAAACCGCTGAACCGAAAGGTTCCGGGGGTTCGAATCCCTCCCCATCCGCTGCTTGGGTGATGATGCCCTATACCCATAGGCCAGCTATACGGACCGACTAGTGCTTCGTTACAGTTCCATTTCAGGGTAGGGGACCATGTGACGAGTCCAAGATCCTTGCAAAGGACCGGGACTCGTCGCCTCGTCCACTACAGCCAACCGTAATCTTCAATGGAAACACTGTACTAGGGATGAGTGGGCTGTAGACAATTGGGCTGAACAATCTTTGGCTTGCGGCGCGGGTCCGCCGCCATTTTGAGATGAGGTGCGGAGTGGATGGCGTTGTCGAAGTGATTCATCCCTTAGTGGGACATCATTTGTCCATTTTGCGCGACCGTCGCACGCATCCCGCATTATTTCGCCAGCAAACGCATCGCCTGGCTACGCTCCTGGCCTACGAGGCAACTCAAGATCTTCCCACCAAATCACGGCAAATCGAGACGCCTCTGACGGAAATGGCTGGCACTCAAATCGCATCCCGCATCGCCCTGGTGCCTATATTGCGGGCTGGCCTGGGAATGGTCGATCCTCTGCAAGACTTGCTGCCCGAGGCGGAAGTATGGCACCTGGGTATGTATCGCGATGAAGAAACCGCGACCCCGGTGGAGTACTACTGTAAATTGCCCCAAGACCATCCCAGCGATGTGGCCTTTGTGCTGGATCCGATGCTGGCAACCGGCGGCAGTGTCGTATCCGCTCTGGAGGCACTGCAGCGCTGG
>JANSWS010000107.1 GCA_024743355.1 bacterium | reverse complement strand
ACCATGGCCTCGCTGGCCGGTTTGGAACAGGCGATCGAAGAAAACGACGATCGTCTTAAGGAACTTGCCCTGCGGCGAATGCTGCTGCTGCAAGGAATTTCTTTGAGCATCGGCGGCATACCCTTGCTTTATCTCGGTGAAGAATGGGGAATGCTCAACGACTACGATTTCATCAAGGATCCGGCCAAGGCCGGCGATACACGATGGATTCATCGTCCCAAAATGCAGTGGGAATACCTACAGGAACTTGACGACCGCATGGATTCTGGCAAGGTCTCGATTCGGGCAAGAATCTACAAGAGCACTCAGCGTTTAATTTCGCTGCGCAAGCAATTGCCCGCATTGGCTGGTCAACAGATGGAACTGATTGCTTCAGGGAATCCCCACGTGCTGGGATACGTGCGGATTTTCGAGGGCAGCCGTTTGATTGTCTTGGCGAACTTCTCTGAACATCCGCAGAAGATTGAAGGCAACCGGCTGAGAACCGCTGGATTGGGTCGTTTCTTTCAGGATATGATTCAAGATGTGACCTATCCAACGTCCGAGCCCCTTCCACTGGAGCCCTATCAACTGCTGTGGCTTAATCGCGCGTGACCAGAGTCCCAATACGTCGAAGGGGCCAACCAACGGCTTAAGGAATCCTGTCTGAATGGGAGAGTTCAATGGCAGCTGAGGATGCAACGTCGTCAAAAAAACGAGTTGCGGTTTTGGCTACGGATTTAGACGGCACTCTGATCCCACTCCAAGGCGACCGTGCGAACCGGCAGGATCTAGCCATTCTAAGTGACGCATTCAAGCAAAATGATATTACCCTGCTGTTTGTCACCGGCCGGCACTTCGAGTCCGTTCTAGGCGCGATGGGAGAATACGCGTTGCCTGAGCCAGAATGGGTTATCTGTGATGTTGGGACCTCGATTTACTTTAAAACGGACGCTGAGGGCTACCGCTTGGTTCGCGAATTCCATGACTACCAGGCGGAGATTACAGGAGGCCAATCCGCGAGCCAAATTCGGGAACTGTTTGCCGAAATCGCCGGCCTGCGATTCCAGGAAGACGAGAAGCAGGGCGAGTTCAAGTTGAGTTTTTACTCCATCGCCAGCGAATTGTCGGTGCGAGTTGCGCAAATTGATGCCGTACTGGCCGCACATGGCTTGCCTTACTCCGTTGTGCAAAGCGTGGACCCGTTTAATAATGATGGCCTAATCGACGTCTTACCGCGTGGCATCAGCAAGGCAGCCGCCTTGAATTGGTGGTCGGAGCATTGCGGACGCAAAAAAGAGGAAATTGTTTTTGCGGGGGATTCTGGCAACGACTTGGCAGCCCTCACAGCAGGGTTTCGCTCGATTTTGGTCGGCAACGCGGATCGCCAACTCGCCAAGCAAGTACACGACGCGCATGTACAGTCTTCAACCGTAGAGCTCCTTTATTTAGCGCAGGGGCATGCTACGAGCGGAGTACTGGAAGGATTGCGTTGGTTCGAAAGTTCCTTAGGAGATGAGCGAACGTGACCTGGGTTGGTTAAGATCCTATGCGAAAGCCATTAGCCGCTCTGGCGTTAGCCCAATGGCACTTGCTTTGACACGGGAAGCGTGGCCAATGGCAGCGGTGCGTTGCAAGCCGCACCGGCACTTCACAGCGAATTAGTGGCTGCGGCTTGCGGCGTTACGCTAACAAAGTAAGTGCCGCTTTGGCGTTGGCCGCGGTTCTCTTCGGTTTTGATTGATTTTGAGTGGAGATTCAGGGATGCAAAGTGGCAAAAGGCTCCGCGAATTGCCGACAATCGGCTGGCGAGAATGGATTGCATTACCTGATTTGGGAGTCAGCCGAATCAAGGCCAAGGTTGATACCGGAGCCCGCTCTTCATCGATCCATGCGTTCGACGTTGAGCAGTACCACCGGCATGGCGAAGAATGGGTGAAGTTCAAGATTCATCCCGCTCAGCGAAAGTCGCTTCCGGAAATCGAGGCTAGGTCCAAGGTTTTGGAATTCCGTTCGGTGCGGAGCTCAAGCGGTAAAGCCACCCTGCGGCCCGTGATTGTCACCAACATCATGTTGCTGGGAGTGGTTTGGCCTGTGGAGCTAACCCTGGCCAATCGCGATGAGATGGGTTTTCGCATGCTGCTGGGACGAGAAGCGTTCCGTGGAAAGTTCCTGGTCGATGCTGGTAATTCCTACTACGGTGGCAAGCCAAAACGCAAAAAGAAGAGTCCCAAACGGCATGAGTGAGAATGCCATGAGTCTCCAGCTCATTTGCATCGATGCTGGTGCACAACGGATTGGCACGTCGTCCGTTGGCTCAGTTGCGACGTGCCAAGGACGGTTCAAGAGTATTTCGCCGATAGAACCAGATAGCGAAAATAGGATCTGATATTTATGAAGTTGGGAATCTTGTCGACCAATCCAAACTGCTATAGCACACGCAGATTGCGCGAGGCGGCTATTCACCGTGGGCAGAAGGTCAAAGTTTTAAACACGGTCAAGTTCGCGATTGACCTTCAACCGGGCGAACCCGATTTATATTTTCGGCAAAAGCAACTATCGACCTACGACGCCGTTCTCCCGCGTATCGGTGCATCCATTACGTACTTTGGTACAGCTGTGGTGAGACAGTTCGAGCAGATGGATGTTTACTGTGTGAACTCCTCGGCGGGCATCGCCAATTCGAGAGACAAATTGCGAAGCCTGCAGATATTGAGCCGGCATCACATTGGCATCCCGCAGACAACCTTCGTCAGGGAGAAGAAAGATGTACTGCCGGCTATCGAGCGAGTCGGCGGGGCACCAGTCATCATCAAGTTGCTGGAAGGTACGCAAGGCATTGGTGTCCTCTTGGCCGAAACGGTCAAGTCAGCGGAGGCGATTATTGAGCTGCTTCAGAGCCAGAAGCAGAGTGTTCTTATTCAGAAGTTCGTGGCTGAGAGCAAGGGTCGAGACATCCGCGCCTTTGTCGTGGGCGACCAGGTAGTAGCCGCTATGCGGCGTGTTGCCCAAGGGCAGGAGTTCCGCAGCAATGTGCATCGAGGTGGTGTTACCGAACCGATCGTCTTAGATGAATCGTATTGTGAAACCGCCATCCGGGCGGCCCAGATCCTTGGTCTGAGAGTCGCTGGAGTCGATATGCTGGAAGCGAAGGACGGTCCGCAGGTGATGGAGATCAACTCGTCCCCCGGTCTGGAAGGCATTGAGCAATGTACGCACCTGGACATCGCGGGAGCCATAATCGACTACATGGCAGCTCAGGTCGATTTCCCGGAAATCGACTTGCGGCAGCGTCTGACCGTCAGCCGAGGGTATGGCGTTACCGAGATTCACATTCCGGAAGGCTCTGAGTACCTGGGACAGACCCTTGCCGGGAGCGGACTGCGGTCCAAGGATATCAACGTGTTAACGCTGTATCGCGGAACTTCGGTCATACCCAACCCACGACCCGACCGGATCCTGGAAGCCGGTGACAGGTTGCTTTGTTTTGGTAAGCTGGAATTGATGCGGGATTTGATTCCCGCCAAAACGCGGCGACGCCGCAGGGTTAAGATTCAAGATCTACCAGAATCAGCAGTCACGGAACACTCAAGTGATACCTAGTAGAGAAATGAATCGTGCCTGTGGAGGTTAAATCGGTATTAAATGGATGATTCTGCCGACAGCAAGTCAGTATTCACTTGGAACGGTGAACCAATCCTGCCGAACACATCGTGCAATGTGAAGTTACCGATCGGCGAGAGTTACAGTGGATTTTCGGTGAATATCCCGATCCACATCCGAAGAGCGGAAAACGATGGCCCCGTGGTCTTTGTTACCGCCGCGTTGCATGGCGACGAAATCAATGGCACTGGAGCCATACGCCATCTGATCCAAGATCCCGACATTCAATTGTTGCGGGGAGCACTGATTCTCGTTCCCGTTTTGAATGTACTTGGATTTGACCGCCACTCGCGATACTTGCCCGATAGGCGAGATTTAAACCGAGCCTTTCCGGGATCGGCCTCTGGAAGCCTGGCCAGTCGCATGGCGCACAAGATTTTCACCGAAATCGTGATGCGTTCCGACTTTGGCATCGATCTGCACACGGCTTCGGTGAGAAGAACCAATTTCCCCAATGTCCGCGGAGACATGAAGGATCCCCGCGTCCAAAGACTAGCTTTGGCTTTTGGCTCCGAGATCATCATTGACAGCAAGGGACCTGTGGGCGCTCTCCGTCGCGAGGCCTGCAGAGTCAACAGGCCGACCATCGTGCTGGAAGGCGGCGAGGTGTGGAAAGTAGAACCGACGATCGTCGAGGCAGCGGTGCGAGGCGTTAAGAATGTGCTCGCCGATTTGGAGATGATCGACTATGCGTTAGAACGTCCGCACTATCAGGCCGTCGTCCGCAAATCGAAATGGATGCGGGCTGAGAGGGGTGGGTTCCTGCAATTCCACGTTCGGCCGGGTGAGATCGTAGAGAAGGGCCAAGCGCTGGCCACCAACACCACATTGCTCGGAAGAGAGAGAAGCACTCTAACCGCGCCCTTTCACTCCGTGGTAATCGGCATGACCACATTGCCCGCGGTCAGCCCCGGTGAACCCATCTGCAACCTGGGCGAGCTGCCGGACGAAATGCGTCCCTCGGAGTTCCGGCAGTCACGCTCCGAAGGCGACGGACTGGAGGAGCGGGTTTCCGAAGAACTAGCCTCCAACGTGCTCATCGTGGAGCCCAGCGAGCAGAAGCCGCGGGAATGATCCGACCCAGTTGAGCAGCCCCGGTTCTGCAGGCCCCGGTTCTGCAGGCCCTGTTTCAGCACGACGGTCTCAAAGCACCCTAATGCTCTTTGGCTACTGGCATGAGCCAACCATTGGTCATGGCGGTCACATCAGTCCTGGCCCAGCGATGCCTGCAATTTGCGGATCGCACGTGAAAGCAGGACCCGCGTTGCGGCGTCGGACTTTCCCAAGCGTTCCGCTATGGTTTGACTCGGCAGATTTTCCAGATAGCGCCAGCGGATAGCTTGTCGCATCTCTGGCGACAGCGCTTCCAGCGCCTGGTAGACACGAGCCAACCGCATATCTCTGGAGACAGCAGCGCTTGGAGACGTCATGCTGGCGACCAGCAAATCCGCAAAGGCCCTAGAATGCCCTTCCGCATTTCCTGCTGGGCGGTCTGCTGAGACCTCACGGGCTGCATCGCGTTTCTTTGCCTGAAAATGAAAGCGATGCAGGTCAACAATCTGGCGATCCATAACTTGGTAAATCCAACCGATTGGATCCTGTCCTTGAAATTGAATCTGCGACAGATCGCGGATGGCCCGAGCCATTGTTTCTTGCAAGATGTCTTCCAAATCCAATTTGCGACGCAAGCCGCTGCCAACTTTTCTTTCCAGGGCCTGCAGCAGACGCAAGCGATGCTTTTCCATGAACAACGCCAATGCGTTTGTATCGCCCTGACGAATTCGCAATTCCAGGTCCGAAGAATCGACATTGCCTGCTCCCTCCGGCTGGATCGGATTGGATTCGGCCATTTCGGCTGCTCCTAGAACCAAGAACCCACGGACACTTTTCAAGCGACAGTTGATTTCGTGCGGAAACGAGGTGCTTCCTGAATCGGAATCGTGCGGCTCATACGGCCCAAAACCACGTTCGATCAATTAGTGTCCGATCATCGCCTTTCGCACCACGAAAGCTGCGGAATAAGCGCTACTTTCGCGGAGCGAAAGGCGACATTTATTGATCGAACGTTTCTAAACCACGGCCTGGGGCTTACCTTTCTCGGCAAAGCCGGGCTGCGTTAAAGGGCAAGTTTACCTAATCACTACAGCCTGCCCTGATCTGTCAAGCAGAAATGCCTGATTTCGACAAGAAAATCATCTGCCCTGCTCCTCTGGCGTTTCTCGACATAGCTTTCAGATGCCTACTACGAGAATTGCATCTGTGAAGCTAACGAGAGTGAATCATGAGAGCCTTGTGCTTTTTGGCAAGCTTGACGCTGTTTGCCTGGCCCTGCTCCGCACGCGCGGACATGGTCGATATTGGCGACTTTGGTGAAGATGCCTTCCTGACGGATTTCAACAATCTGGGGCTTCCCACACTAAACGCACCGCCATTGGTGATTGGCGGCAACGTGTTTGACATTGACAGCAGCGCCATTCGATACAACGCAAGCGGCAGCGTCGTCATCTCGGGTATGAGCGGCGAGAACATTTCTAACAGCACTGACGAAGGATTTATCGACGTTCAGTTCTTCTCGCCCGTCCTCCGCGCAGGAGCTGTATTCGGCTCTACGCTGCAAGGCTGGACGGCCACGGTGTCATTCTTTGACGCATCCAACAACCAACTCGGATTCATTAACATCGCAGGCAATGGGGGCGAGGGTGTCTTTGCGGGCTGGGAAGACTCCGCATTGATCAACAGAATGCGAGTTACCGACACCTCTGCAAATGGTCGGGTGATGGTAATGGATGACCTGCGCTACGAATTTGTTCCAGAACCCTCCAGTGGCCTTTGCCTGGCGCTGTTGGGAACGCTGCTCTTTCGACGCCGTCGAGCTTAGAACCTATTCAAAAACCACTAGCCGCTTTGGCTTTAGCCGCGGTTCTGTTCGGTTTTCGGAAAGGTTCTTAAGTTCATGGTAATCTGACCAACTGCTGGGACTTGCAAGCAGCATCTGCACGGCGTAGCAGCCAAAGCGAGATAACGCTTTGACCTTGGATTCGACGGACAGGACACCAGCTCTCGGACGCGTTACAATCGACTCTCATGCCGGGATGTCAGTTGCTTGCGTTGGAGATTGTTCATGGACGAAATCACTGCCTATCACGAGGCGGGGCACGCCTTGATGGCGCTACTTCTGGGCGAGCGCGTGCAATCCATAAGCATTGAACCCGATTGGGATGATGGGCCGCGTCGCTCGGGTGAGGTACAGATCGCCTTTACAACCAGCGATTCTTCCAGAGACACCATCGTTCGATCCATCCAAATCGCTTTGGCTGGACCAGTGGCCGAAATGATTCACAGCGGTGAACCGTTTCATCCAGGCTCGGTCGAGGAATGGTCGGCCGATTGGTCTGCAGCCTGGGATGCCGCTGCCGCAATCCTGCCGCAGGAGATCTCGAGGCTGCGATTCTTGGAACAATCAACTGTGCAGATTTATCGTCTGCTCCGAGACGATAAACATTGGGCCGCCTTGGCCGCCATCGTCGATCATCTGCTGGCCCACGAGACTCTGGAGAGTGACGAGGTCCACGAAATCGTCCGCTACTGGATGCGTTGAGGAACGTATCTGCGCCTACTTGAGTTCAATGGTCACCTTGTCCACCTTGCCCGTGAACTCGAAGGGAGCTGCGTACTGGTGAGTCACGGAAGTGTTCTTGTTCTCACCGAATACCAGGCCATACCCCGTGACGGCACTGTACTGGCCTGCGGATCGAACGTCCTTCAACTCTCCAACCAACTTGCCATCTACAAACAGCGTGATATCACCGATGAAGTAGTCAGGTTTCAGGTTCGACTTCGTTGGCGTGAAGCGAAAAGCTAGCGTGCGTTCGCCCGAGGGAACAGGATTGTTTGACGTGGCGACGAACTCCTTGGTTTTAAGGTAGTTGTGAGCATAGTGCAACTTGCCGTCCTTGAGATAAAGCGACCAGCCGCCAAACTCACCACCGAAGCAAGCCAGCACTCCCTCTGCGCCGTCTTCCGGTATTGTCACGTAGGCCGTGACGGTATGTGGCTTGCCGAGCAGCTGAGGTGCGGCTAACGGATGCACGATCGAAGTCTCGGGATAGTACGTGTAAACATCCTTTTCGATCGAAGCCACCGGTCGCGTTGGATCAGCAACCCGTTCATAGCGACGATCGTCCAGGGGCAGGACATTGTATTTCTTTGCCTCGGCCCACCAGAGATCCTGAAGTTCTTTCAGTTTGTTCGGATTCGAAGCGGCCAGATCATTGCCTTGGGTGAAGTCGACATCCGTATGGTAAAGCTCCCACTGGTCGTCGTCCCATGATTCACCCTTCTTGTGCCAGGTCACCGCAGTCCAGCCGTCGGCCCAGATCGCGCGGCTGCCAAGCATTTCGTAGTACTGAACTTCTTTACGTGTTGGTGCGTCAGCGTCGTCAAATGTGTAAGCCATGCTTACGCCCGGCATCGGCTGCTGACGAACTCCGTTCACGGAAGTCGGTGCCGGAAGATGCGCAACTTCCAAGAGAGTGGGAACGACATCCACGATGTGATGGTACTGCCGACGCATACCTCCCGCATCCTTGATCATTGCAGGCCATGAAATGATGAACGGATCTGTGTTTCCGCCAGCATGGGTATCCTGCTTCCAGCGTTTCAGTGGCGAATTGCCTGCCATGGCCCACCCCATCGGATAGTGAGGGTCCGTAGACGGGCTACCGATCTCGTCGAGTTTTCCAATCATCTCTTCGACGGTATCTGGATAGTAGTTGCGGAAGCGGTCAGTGTTCGCCGTGCCGTCTCGCAGGCCTTCCTGGGACGCGCCATTGTCCGATACCAACACGATCAACGTGTCATCGGTCAGTTCCATAGCATCCAGTGCATCAAACAAACGTCCGAGGTGATGGTCGGCATGATCCAGGAAACCAGCGAAGGCCTCCTGCAATCGACAGTAAACCTTACGCTGCGTCTCATTCAACTCCGACCACGCTTGAATCCCGGGATTGGCGGGTGGCAAGACCGCGTCGACAGCAATGATCCCCATCTTCTTCTGACGCTCGAAGGTCTCGCGTCGGACTTGGTCCCAGCCTTGATCGAATCGTCCCTTGTATTTCTCGATGAACTCTTTCGGCGCATGCAATGGAGCATGGGCTGCTCCCAAAGCCAGATAGGCAAAGAAGGGACGCCCCGTATTGGCTTGTTGTTGATCCCGAATGTGAGCGATCGTCTGATCGACCAAATCGGTGGTCAGGTGATACCCCTCTTGAAGATCCAAGTCGACCATGTGGTTGTCACGCACGATCAGCGGTGCCCACTGATCCGTCTCGCCACCGATAAAGCCGTAGAACCTTTCAAATCCCATACCCAGTGGCCAACGATCGAACGGACCTGCCGCTGTGTATGCGGTATACGGCGCTAAGTGCCATTTGCCGAATGCCAAGGTGTTGTAGCCGTTCTGTTTCATGACCTCGGCAACCGTCGCGGCACTTTTCGGGATACTGCCGAAGTTGCTGGGGAAACCCGTGGCGGCCTCGGTGATTGCGGCCAGACCGATGGAATGATGATTGCGGCCGGTCAGCAGCGCCCCACGAGTCGGCGAGCATAGAGCCGTCGTATGAAAGTTGGTGTAGCGCAAACCTCCGGCAGCCAGCTTGTCGATATTCGGCGTTTCGATGGGCCCGCCGTAACACCCCAGTTGTCCGTATCCGACATCGTCCAGCACGACCACCAGCACGTTCGGCGCGCCTTCGGGTGCAGTTAATGGCAATGCCGGACTGAAATCGGGCGTTGAATCCTGGTAGGTTTCGCCGACCTTGCCTTTGAATTCGGCAGGCACCGGTGGCAAGACGCTGCGATCAACTTCCTGGGCGTGAATTGAAAAGCAATTGCACAAGTGAACGGCAATTAAGATCATCACAGCTGAACATTGTGTTTTCTTCATGAGTGTTCCCAGAGTATTTAGAACCGCATTGCGTTCCGCAGTCGTTACACTTCCCTTTTTACCCGGCACACTAAGCCCGATGTCTTTGGGCGGATATTTGACGACCGATGCTGGCTTGGGCCGCCCTATTACTGAAGTTCGATAGCGACCTTGTGAATTTTTCCTTCAAACTCAAACGGACGTCGCTCGGCATATTCGCGGGAGACGGGTGATCCCAAATCGATTCCCACGTCGAAGGTTTCGCTGGCTGTGAAGGCCGCGGGAACCGATTGCTTTGTGGTCATTTCGGCATACGGTTCGTCATCGACAAACATCTTCACCGTCAACGGAGCACCCGGCCGAGCGAGCGTCGTTTCAATGTGAATCTTGTGATCGCCGGCGGGAACCCGCTTCTGCGAGCAAACCTTGTAACGTTCGTAGATCAACAGGTTGTACTCATAGCAAAGATGGCCATCTTCCATGAAGCATGTCAAACCGGCTGACGCTCCGCCGAGCGCGTAGAGCACGCCATTGGCGCCATCATCACACGTTATTTGGATGTCGACGGTGTTGCTGCGTTTTCCTAGGCCCGGCGCGGTGAACTCGGGCATCCGGCGTGTGTTACCGGTGAAAGACCACTTGGTGTAAGGCGACTTTACGACGTCCTCTGGATGTATGCGAGTCCAGATCGCACCACCGATCGGCAAGTCCTTGTTGTCTTCTGCCAACTCCATGAAGCGCGACTTCATCGCTGCCAGCTTATCAGGATACCGGGAGGCCAGATCGATAGCTTGTGAGAAATCCTGGTTCAAGTTGTAGAGTTCCCACACATCCTGTTCCGAATCCCAGCCTTTCATGCGGCTGGGGTTATTCGCTGGGTCCCAGGGAACCAGCGGCCCGAAGGTGCAAGCCATCCAGCCATCCTGATAAATGCCTCGGCTGGCAAAGTTATCGAAGAACTGTTCGGTGTTGGCGGTTGGTTGCTCCGGTTCATCAAAGGTGTATTTGAGGCTAACACCATCGAACTGCATCTGCTCGTGACCGTTGACGACCTTAGGCGGCGTAATGCCGAGGATGTCGTAAAGTGTCGGTACGATGTCCACGACGTGATGAAACTGATCGCGAACTTGATCGCTAGGTTTGATCTTTTTCGGCCACGAAATCACCAGTGGATTCCGAGTGCCACCAAAGTACGATGCCACCAGCTTGGTACCTTTGAACGGTGTGCTGCCCGCCCAAGCCCAACCGGCGTGGTACATGTTGTCGACTTCTGGAGTGCCCAGTTTGTCCAGACCACCGATGCTCTCCAGTACTTCGATCTGTTTTTCGACCGGGGCGTCGATCTGGTTCTGAGCGAGTAGTTCGCTGATCGTGCCTTGAACGCCTTCACTGCTGGAGCCATTGTCGCCCCAGATGTAAATGACAAGCGTATTATCGCGCAGCCCACGTTTTTCGAGTCCTTCAATGACCCGCAACACTTGCGTATCGGTGTGTTCAACAAAGCCAGCGTAGACTTCCATCAAACGTCGCTGGAACGGTCGCTGGTCTTCGGGGATATCGTCCCAGCCCTGCATCGTGGCGTCACGTTCGGTGAGCTTGGTGCCCTCCGGGATGATTCCCATTTCAAGCTGACGCTTGAACGTTCTTTGGCGGTAGGCGTCCCAGCCGTCGTCGAACTTGCCGCGATACTTGTCCGACCACTCGGCAGCGACGTGATGCGGCCCGTGGACGGCACCGGGAGCCCAATACATGAAGAACGGCTTGTCGGGCGAGTAAGCTTGATAGTCATCCAGCCACTTGAGTGCCTGCTCGGCCATGCCTTCGGTCAAGTGATAACCCTCTTCGTGTGGTGGCTCTACGTGCAACGTGTTGTGCGTTAGCCTTGGCTCCCACTGCGACGTTTCGCCTGCGATGAAGCCCCAGAATGTGTCGAAGCCGTAGCCAGTAGGCCAACGGTCGAAAGGTCCGATACTGGTGGTTTCGGTCGCCGGTGTATTGTGCCATTTGCCAAAGGCTGCTGTGCGATAGCCGTAGTGCCGAAGCACCTCGGCTGCCGTCGCAGCCTCTTTCGGCATGATGCCGGTAAAGCCGTCAAAAGCCACGGCGCGTTCTGCAATCGTTCCGTACCCAACACGCGTATGATTGCGACCGGTAAGCAACGAAGCTCGCGTCGGAGAACAAATCGAAGTGGTGTGGAACATGTTGTAGCGCAGACCTTCTGCCGCCAGCTTTCGGAAGGCGGGCGTTTCCACTTCACCACCGAACACTTCCGAGACACCGAAGCCCGAATCGTCCAGAAGTATGATCAGAATATTCGGCGCATCGTCGGGCAATCGCTGCGGTTGCTCAGGCCACTCCATCGTCGATTCCTGCAGCGTCGGCTTAACGAGGCTCTTCATCTTTTCCGGAGGGAATGGCAGAACGTCTTGAGCAAATACGGGAACGGTTAAAGAGAGCATCGTCGTTGCAGCGAGAAGCCGCGCGAATAGTCGAAACATGGTCGCTTCCGGATGAGAGATGTTTTCTGTAGAACAACGGCTCCAATCGTTGCGTTTTTGGACGTTGTTTGCCGTTGACAATCTTTGTGACAGACTTGCTATCAGAGTCGACTACTTTAAATACTCAACATGGGTCTGAGTGATTTCACCCTCGAACTGGAATGGTGCCCGATCGAAGTAGTCGAGTGAAACCGGTGAATCTTGGTCGCGGCCTATGTCGAAGGTAGCGTTACTGGTGAAGTGAAGAGACATGCCGCGAGGGACTCTGCCACTGGCAACTTGAATTCCGTCGACCAACAATGTGACATCGATAGGCCCACCAATCTTGTCGACCAGTTTAGACAGGACTTCGATCTTGTGCTTCCCTGCTGCAAGAGGAGCCTTCGATTGAATCTTGGTCCGCTCAATTTCAAACAGGTTGAACTCGTAACACAACTTACCCTCGTCCATATAGCACGTCAGCCCTCCGGAGAATCCAGCTAGCGCGTACAGAACACCGCTACACGCTACTGTGGCTTCCAGCTCCATGGTGACACGACTGCTGACCTTGCCGAGCTTCGGAGCTGCCGACTCGGGAGTGCCCGAAACCGGACCGTAGAATGTCCATTCGGAGTAAGGCGGCGCGGGCGCATCCTCGGGGTGATAGAGCGCTGTTGACCACAGCCCACCGCCAATCGGCAAGTTCTTATTCTTCGCCGATTCGGTCAGGAACAGCGCCTTCATCTCAGCGAGCTTCCGCGGATTCTCGTCAGCAAGATCGTCGGCCTGACTGAAGTCCTCGTCTATATGATAAAGCTGCCAAGCGTCGGTTAGTGGAGACCACTCGGCGATGCCCGGCGGAATGCCAGCGACCCATGGCTCACGTGGCCCGCGTGCAGAGGCGAACCAGCCATCCTGATAAACGCCACGGCTGGCCATGATATCGAAAAACTGGATTTTCCGTGTTCCTTCGGAATCAGCAGCAGCGAACGTGTAAGCCATGCTGGTGCCGTCGAAGGCGTCTTGCGTGAAACCGTTCACAACCTGCGGCGGGGAAATATCCAGAAGCTCGTAGACGGTGGGAACGACGTCGATCACGTGGTGAAATTGTGATCGAGGTTGTTTATCGGCCTTGATCTTTCTGGGCCAAGCGACCGCCATGGGCTGCCGTGTGCCGCCGAAATACGCCCCCTGAAGCTTCGTACCTTGAAAAGGAGTGCTGCCCGCCCAGGCCCAGCCAGCGTGATACATATTGTCCGTCTTGTGACCACCGATAGCGTCTAACCCGCCCAATTCCTCCAGCGCAGCGAGATGTTGCGAAATCTTTGTCGGAATTCCGTTTTGTGCGAGCTGCTCGCTGATCGTTCCGTAGAGACCTTCGGAGGAAGAACCATTGTCGCCCCAGATGTAAAACACGAGCGTGTTTTCGAGGCGTTTCTGCCTGTCGAGTTCATCGATGATCCGTCCAACTTGTGCATCCGCATGCTCGGTGAACCCCGCAAAGACTTCCATCAGCCGGCGCTGGAACGGCTTTTCATCTTCGGGAATCGAGTCCCAGGATGCCATCGAATCAGCGCGTGGCGTCAGCTTCGTGGACTGCGGGATCCAGCCGAGCTCCTTCTGTCGGGCGAATACCCGTTCGCGATACGCATCCCAGCCGTCATCGAACTTGCCTTTGTATTTGTCGGCCCATTCCCGCATGACCTGGTGCGGACCGTGTGATGCACCAGGAGCCCAGTACATGAAGAACGGCTTGTCGGGTGCATAGACACGTTGATCTCGCAACCAGCTGATTGCGTCGTCCGCGATGTCTTCGGATAAATGGTAATGGTTATTCCCTCCCGAAGTTTCCGGCCGATCGACATAGTCGAGGTTTCGAACCATCGTTGGCTCGTACTGCGACGCTTCGCCCGCCAGAAATCCATAAAAGTATTCAAAGCCATAACCGGCCGGCCAATACTCAAAGGGGCCCTTGTTAGTGATCTGTTCTTCCGGCGTGTTGTGCCACTTGCCGAAGGCGGACGTGTTGTAGCCGTAAGCCTTGAGTACCTCCGCCATCGTTGCCGATGTCTTCGGGATGACTCCACTAAAACCATCAAAGTCGTTGGCGATGGCGGCGATCTGCCCATTTCCGACACGTGTGTGATTTCGCCCGGTTAACAGCGCCGCCCGTGTTGGCGAGCACATGGCGGTCGAGTGGAATCGGTTGTAAGAGATACCCGCTTCCGCGATGCGGCTGAGCGTCGGCGTGTTGATCTCACCTCCATAGGTCGACGGAGTTCCGAAACCCACATCGTCGATCAGCACGATCAAGATGTTCGGTGCGTCCTCAGCAAGTCGCCGGGGCGTGACACGCTTTTGGTAAGTCGAGCTTTCAATCGTCACGCCCGCCTGCGATGCTGAGGATGGCGGGGGGAACGGAAGTATATCTTGGGCTAGCACAACACCGCGGCTGGCCACGCCCGCCAAAGCCATACAAGCCAAGCCAACAATAGGGCTCATAACGAACGAGCGATCGGGGTTACCTGAGCGATTGAACATGCGGCGTAGACTTTGGATGCGAGCAAAGCTCTCGGAACTAGAAAAGGTAATTCAGCCAACTCTTGGCACGGATCAAAAACATGACGGGAATACCGGCGATCTGCAGGTCTTCGGTATAAATGGCGACTTGCCCCCTGGAACCGCCTGGCAAACGAAGATCACGCTCGTCCAACTGTATCCTGACAGCGAATCTGGTCGGTTGTCCGCTCACTAACGAAGTCGGCAAAAGTCCACTCGCGTTCAACTGACCGGCTCCTGAAACGTCGATTGCATTGATCACTCTCCCGGTGAGAATCTCGCCGGGATAGCCGGCCATGGCTACTTCCGCGTATTGTCCGGATTTGATTCGCAAGTAGTTCTTCTCGGTAAAGGTGGCGACCACAACACCATCGTTGGCCGCAGCGTCGCGAATAAAAGTCATGACTGGCCCGCTATTGGCACTTACCAGCAGCCCATTTCTAACTTGTATGTTGGTAACATATCCGTCCGCCGGGGCGACTACCGTTGTCTGCTCAAGATCGTACTGAGCATCCTCCAGGGCAGTTTCTGCTTGCTGGACAGCTGCCGTTGCGACATCCACACTCAATCGCGACTGAGTCAACTGCTCCTTAGCTTGAGTCGTCGCTGCGTTGGCTTGTTCATACCGAGTGTTTGAGAGCTCTACATCACTTTGGCTGACGGCGTTGTTGGCACGCAACTCCTCATTGCGATTGCGCTCGCGCTCAGCGTATGCTAAATCGGCGATGGCCCGATTCAGATTCGCTTCTGCCATGGTGATCGACGAGCGAGCTAGTTCGACATTCTGCCTGGATTGCTCCAAGGCCACCTGCCTTTGCTCCACCAGGTTCTCGTAGGGCTCAGGATCGACCTGAAATAGAACCTCGCCTTTCGAGATGGAAACATTGGGTTGTGCCACAACGTTGACGACACGCCCGGGACGGGTTAACTGCACCGCAATCGGATCCACGCTTTCCAAGACGATGGCGGCGGGCGTATAGGGGTGGTAGTACTGAGCACAAAACAAAAGGGCGATAATCAGTGACGGCCCCACCGAAGCAAGCAGAATTGCGAGCGGCAAACTTAGCCGCAGAAGCTTGAGCTTGGCAAACACCAGCCAGATGATACCGCAATAAAGTCCTCCCAGGATCCAGCTCATTCTTCACCTCGCTGCCTGGATTCAACCAAACGCTCAACTCGCTGCTGAAGCGCTTCCAAACGACTAGTCAGCTCGACAGTTTCATTGACTGAATTTGCCGTTTGAGAGTTGCTTGCTTCCTGCGCGGGCTCATTCAATGTCCGATAGAGGTAGAGCACAAAGACGCAACTGAGAACCGCAGGGATCACTTGGAACTCTCCTCTAAGGTGGATACCGCGGACTCAAGCCGCTCAACCTGCGCACGAAGTCTGCCCAAATCCATACTCGGACTAGCCGGCAGCTCAGCTGTCGAACCGACAGGCACTTTCAGGTAGGCCCACACTATGGCGACCACCCACAGTATTCCGGTTGGCAATCCAAACCAGCCACACACATTAATGGCGGCTGCTTGCGGGTGGCCACGCCGTCGAGCCGCCCAGCCCGGCAAGGCTGCGACTCCGGCTGCCGCGGCCACTAAACCAACGACAAATAAGAGCAGGAAGATCAAGACGATCCACCGCATGGCCGGTCCGAGAGACTCAAACTGATACTCCATGCTGCCTAACCTTCCTAAGAATCTGGCCTAGACGTTGACCTGAATCGATTCTCTCCTCCGACTAACTCAGTTGGAGCGCGACGATTGGAGTTTTAGGCTAAGAAAGGCCGGTGCCATCAGCAATGCGTAGAATTACTCAATTTTGCATGAATTCTTAACGCAGCCCGCGTTATTTCAATCACTGCTGATGATTCCATGACGTATCGCAAAGCGAATGAGCTCAGTCGTCGTCGACGCACCTAGCAGTCGCATGATGCGAGCTCTGTGATTTTCAGCAGTTCGCATGGAAATATGCAGCGTGGCTCCGATTTCCCGCGCAGTTTTGCCTTCCGCGACAAGCTGTAGCACTTCGCGTTGTCGCGGCGTTAAAAGAGGGCCTCCAGATTCCGTGGCGTATGCTTGGTTTTCCGAGGCATTTTGCAGCGATTCGGCTAACGATGGCGTGACGTACGTCCTGCCAACCAGCGCTTTATGCATCGCGACCAGCAGTTCCTCGGGTGCGGAATGCTTAAGAATGAATGCAGACGCGCCAGAGTTCATCGCCCGAATCGCGTAGGCGGAGTCGTTGTGCATCGTGAGGAAAACGACCTTGGCTTGACAACCCATTTTGCGGAGTTGCTCGAGAGCTTCCAATCCGTTTAGGGAGGGCATTGAAATATCTGCCACAATGATATCAGGAGCATGCCGTCTTGCCGCCTCGAGAAGTTGCCGCCCATCGCCTACAACTTCGACCAACTCAAAATCCGGCTCCAAGATACCTCGCAGCCCCTCGGCAAGGATGCGATGGTCGTCGGCAACGATTACACGTGGGCGGTTCATCAAGCCGACTCCGGAATTGGCACATCGACAGCCACAACAGTTCCTTGGCCAGGCGCCGTCTTGATTTCCAACCTGCCATTGACCAGGCGTATCCGCTCTCGCATGCTCTCCAGCCCCAATCCAAATTTCCCATCCGACTCAAGAGTACCAAAACCGACTCCCGAGTCACGTACTTCTAAATGAATGGTCTCCTCATCCGCTGAGAGGGTCAACTCAACCTGATCTGCCTGGGAGTGTTTAACGGCATTCCACAGCGATTCCTGTGCAATGCGATACAGGCAGACCGCCGTGTTCATGGGAATCTTCTCCGGCAATTCACCGCAGCGAACTTTCACTTGAATTTGCTTGCTCTTTGACAAACGATCGCATTCGCTCCTAAGTGCATCGGCCAGCCCCAGATCATCGAGTATTGCTGGGTGAATCTGTCGTGAAACGCGATGCACATCCTGCGAGATGTTGATCAGGTCCTGCTTTAAGTGCTTCAATTGCTTCAGACTTTCCGGAGATGCATTTGAGGACGCTGCTTGGTGCTCAAGCTTGCCAGCGGCAATCGCGGCCGCGGCCAGTCGCTGGGTCAGGTCATCGTGGAGTTCCCGAGCCAAACGTCTGCGTTCGTCCTCTTGAGCCGACAGCAACTTTCCAGCCAATTCTTGGGCCCGTCCTCGGCTGGCAAGCAGTGACTCCTCTGCCCGCATGCGCCGCGAACGGTTGATGACCAAGGCAGTGATCACAAGTGTTTGCAGTATGACAGTGCCCGCTATGCCAACGAGATAAACTCCGTAGCGATCCCACAGTGTTGGCTCACTGTATCTCAGTTGAGATTTAGCGGGTAAGTCGTCTGTGGAGATTGACCAACGCCGCATTTGGCGGGCATCGAACATGTACTGATTCGTTTCGAGTCCCCTCGGGGCAATTGCGGTGGGAGCCTCTCCTCTCAGGACTCGGACAACCATTTGCCCAGCCAGTTCGCCCTGTGCTTCTGCCGACGCCATCTTGCCACCGAGAATTCCATGACCCAGCAGGGTGTCATAAAGGCCAAACACCGGGGCTCGTGAGTATTTCGCAATGGCCTGCAACGCTTCTACCGTCATTTGGTTGCGGCCTTCAACATCGCGGTCATAGCTCAGAACGAGAACAATGGAGCGCGCGTCGAGTTCAGCAAGCTTCTGACACAAGACCGATAGTGGTGCGCCGGTGACGTATTCCAGCTGCATTTCCTTTTCGACTCCGGACAGCGATAACTCTGCCCATTGCCGAAGATTTTGGTCCTCTCTTGACGTGCCAGATAGAACAACCAATCGCTGCGCGTTGGGAAACATTTTCCTTGCCGATTTGACAGTTTCGACAAAATCCAATGTAAACACCACACCTGTTGCGTTAACCAACTCTTGGGTCGGATCTGCTATTCCCACCGGTACAGAGCAGAACACGATCGGAGCATTCTGAAACAGCTCGCGATTTGCCTTTACGAAGTTGAATGCCTGTACGTAGACTGGAACCACCGCATCGAATTGCACATCAGCATATTTGTGTCGTAGCAGGTCAAGCAGCAATTCGTTGTATTCATGGTCCTCTTCACGACCGAGGTCAAGATGCTCTGCCTCAACTCGCGCGCCATCGGGATAACCTGCGGCGATCGCTCGGCGGATTCCTCGATCCCAGTCCGCGTTAATTGGCGAGCTTACTTGGTGCGAGTAAAGCAAAAGCACACGCTTCGTAGTGTCCTCCTCGCCATACAATCCAGAAGCTGGTTCAACACTATTGACCGTCAGGATTGCTGCTAGGGCGGCCTGGAGAATTCTAGAAACTATCGCTTGAACGTACATGCGGCGACCCGGGACAAGAAAATCAACATGCTAGACACGGTCATGTTCAACAATCAAATTCACTCGGAACCTAATCGTACTGTGCCTTGCTCCGAAGATGGGGCTTTCTGTGAGTCTCCTTTGAAGTCATTATCGACTGTTTGTGCGAACTGTGTGGCAGGGGCCTGCCAGTGTTGTGTTCCAGTTCGAAGCTTTCACGAAGATGCATCATGGGGCGTTTAATCAGCAGGAAAAACGTCGCGTGAGAATCCTATT
>JANSWS010000141.1 GCA_024743355.1 bacterium | reverse complement strand
GTACAATCAAAAAAGTCGGCGGGCGATGCTGGTAACATCGACCCGCCTAGTTACTTCCCTGGATGAGAGGAAAGCAACCATGCAAAAGAGTTTACTACAACCTGTTAGCGGACGTGATGGCTACGAAATCAGAATCCATGCTAAAGGCGACCGATTCGTCGTTTGGGTTGGCAAGCTGACTGCCAGGCAGTTCCGAGAATACGAACGTCATGTCGGAAGTATTGTCGATTCATTCAAGGTCGGTGCGTCCCCCGAACCAGAAACGATAGTTTGGTTCGATTCTGTACCTGAGCGTATCCGAGAGAAGTTTGTGTCCTGGGGCATGCTACCTGCGGTACAGCGTCGCGTCGTGAAGCCTGAACAGCGGACGGTCGAGGGTTGGACGCGGTTGTTCATCGACGAACTGGCAGCACTCTGGCGAACCAAGAACAATTACGAACAAGCTAGGACATGGCTACTCAAGAGCGTAGACGGCAAGCGGGACATAGCCTCAGTCACGCAAGGCGACCTGAAACGATGGCAGACGTCCATGTCCAAATTGGCACTGACAACTCGTAACAAGCATGTGAAACGGGTGAAAACCATGTTTGCGGGAGCCGTGGAGGACGGCATTCTTTCCAGCAGTCCAGCAGCAATTCTCAAAGAGGAAAAATCGGTCAAGCGTATCGACCGAAGCCGACAATACTTCGTCGATGAAGCCACTACGGCCAAGGTACTGCGGAAACTTCCCGATACGAACTGGAAGCTGATTTTCTGCTTGATGCGTTTTCAGGGCCTGCGTCGTCATGAAGTATTCGCGATTGACTGGAAGCATGTTGATTGGGAAACCAACGAATTAACGGTGCCTGCCGAGACGAAAACAGGGTGGCGGACCATGCCAATATTCCCTGAGACTCTGCAATACTTGCGAGACCGCCAGGAAATCGCCAGGGATGGCGAAAAGGTTGTTGCCTGGGTCGGCAGTCAAGAGAGCCTGACGCAACGTCTACGACGGCACGTCGCGGACATCTGCGGCCAATGCTGGCCGAAGGTCTGTCAGCAGTTACGCAGTACGCGACGAACGGAACTGGACGCCGAATTCCCCCCGCATGTCGTGAACGAATGGCTGGGACACGATAGCACAACCGCCGAGCGTCATTATCAACAAGTGACCCCTGAACATTTGAGTCGAGCCGCGATGATGCGGACAGTGCCAGAGGACCGACTCTGTACTGCGTCCTGTACTGCGGAACCGCACAGAACAGCTGAGAAATCTGGGTCTCAGACTCAGGTGGCCACCCGTCCGAAAACGAAAAAACCCTTGAGAATCACGCATTGGATGGCTACGGATTACCAAGGGTTAAAAGTAAGGTACCCCCGCAAGGGGTTGAAGAATTGCGAGAAATGCAGGGAATTGGTCGTGTCCTGGCTGACGGTGGTAACGCCGGTGGTAACAACCTGTCACCAGGGTATCCGGACAACTCAGAAACCGCCACACTGCTGGTGATCTGGCGAGCTTTGGACAAACCGCAACGCACCGATTTGCTGCGTATGGCACGGGAACTGTCATCGCGTCACCCGGCGTGATCTACTCGCTCACCCTCGGCGAGTAGTCACCGCGACCAGACTGCCCGCCGTTCCTTCACTCGGAGGCATCCTGGAATTTTACCAAATGTCCAAGAAAAACAACCGTTCAACCGTACAGGTTCTCGAACGATGAGGCCAAGTCGTATATCGCCTTCCTATGTGGTCAATTCAATGTCGAGGAGCTGCGAGACATCCGGCAAGCTTTGAGCGAGTTGGTTGACGGGCAACGCGAGCAGGCGGCAGGACGGGCATAGAACGCAGACGGTTGGCTACCGCGTAAACCACCTCCACGACGGCGAGGAACGCTCAAGATGGCGTTTGGCTGCCTAGGAGCCTTTACTTCGTGCGGCGTGCTGGTGGCGTTAGCGGGGCGTGCATCGGACAGTTAGGGTAGGCGCTAATTGCAACTGTCATCGCGTCAGACACCGGAAAACGATCCGGACCGTGCCGCCCCTTGCCGACTCCCTTCTCAATAACCGCCTCGAGTAAGCCTCTGATATATCTTGCGTCCTTGGGTCTATTCTAGCTAGATGTTAGCCGTGTTAGCCGCTAGTGTCGGAAATCGAAAATAGGGTTACAGATGTCAGCGGTCTCTTCAGAATAGGCACATACAAACTTTACGCTTCAGACTGCTGCCTTTACGTATCAGGGGGCCTAAAGGGTTAGATGTGAGGCTTAAGCATTACTTAGTCACCAACCGGGGCTTCCTTAAGCCGTTCGTACGACAAATCATCACGTGCAGCTAACAGATGATGCATCAAAGGTACAAAATCGTCATCCACGAACAGATGCCATTTCGCACCCTGAATAGAAATAGTAACGTTGTTTGCAAGCTCTCTTGGCAACGACGTGACAAAACTGTCAAGTGCTTCGGCCGGCCCGGTAAGTGCAAAGTAAGTCCTGTTATCAAGGGTCGACGAACTTGGTCGTAAGTATCTGCCACCTTTCTTTAGCGATTGCACATCCGAATTTATACGCATAAGCAACTTCAGTATTTCTTTATCTAACTGCGGCGTATCCGGCTGTTCTAAAATCGTTTCATAAGATGCTGCTCGATAGATTGGGTTGTCCGGCTTCTCTTCTGCCATCGCCCTTGCCGCTGCTTCCGCCAGATCAGCGATAAGTTTCGGGACTGCGTGCATGTCATTGTGGTAAAAAAGCGTTCGCTCCGTAGCAACGTCGAATGGTAGCTTCGTGCCTTTTTCGGCCAAGACCACAACTGGCTTCCGCTTTGCATGGCGTACAGCCAGTTCATACATCACGTTTGGGTTAAGCCCTGTCAAGTTTGCAACTACCAAATCGGTGTCAAGTATCTCTGTAATAACTTGTGCAGTAATCGACCCAGGATTGGGCATTCTGTGTGCTACGTTGACCTCAAAATTATCTTCAAGTGCAGGGAGAATAACGGCGTCGTACAGGCCGTCAGCAGCACGTCGAATGCTCGAGTCGTCGTCTCCGATTGGCGTTATCACGAAGGCACGCTTCTTGGCTGGTTCCTGCCCAGCTTCTTCTGGTGTAGCCCCAAACTGTTCGATTGTCGATTGTGTCGCTCGTGTCGATTTTTTCGCCATGTCAGATACCGCCGAAAGCGGGGAAGTAAAGTAGACGCTTAAGGCTACTTTAGGATTGGGCAGTTTTCAAAGTGTCAGATGGTAGATTCGTATGAGTATGCTGCTTAAAGTTGTGGCTTGTTCCATGCTTATGGGCTTGGAATTGCGGTGCTGCCGTAGAAGTGCCAGTTTGTCAGCCGCAGGCAATGCAGTCCGCTCGCCGTAGTCGAGTCCCAACAGTAGTGCCACTTGGTCGTTCGGAAGACGAGCGTGAGCACGTCCAACGCAAGAAGATGGCCATCGAGGAGATCGAGGCACTCCTAGCTGAGATGCCTGAGGCCGAACAAAAATCCGGAGGCCATTCGATACTTCAATGAACCTCCAGCAGGGTGGACAGCAGGAAGAATCTGAACAGCGACCAATTGCGGAATTGGAAAAGGGGGCGGAGGTGACCGAAAAGAAGTTCGTCGCGAAGTGTACAAGATGTGGGCAATTGCTGAAATATCTTCCGAGAGCAGAAACGCGCTACGTCAATTGCCCGAAATGCAAAGTTCGGCTTGCTCTACCACCTAGGAAACAAGACCAGACTGAATCGAATGGGCCAGTTGAAGCCCGATTGATTGCTCCTCCTGTCGCCCCACCTCCCATACCGACTTCAGATAGATATGGGCCAAAACCTAGCGGTGGAACAATGCCTAGTGAGTTCCGCTGTCCCAAATGCGGTACTAATGTTCCACCACAGATTGTCAAGAGTTTGAGTACTACCGGTTGGTTGGTACTCTTGCTCGGCCTCCTTTTCTGCTTTGTGGGGGCCCTTTTCGCAATGTTTTTCATGGAAGAGAAATCGAAATGTCCACTTTGCGGATTCGTAGGACAACGATTTCGTTCGCACATCTGAATTGCTTGTTTTGTTGGGCTTGATTATTTTTCTTCCTCGCACTCCAGATAATTGAAGCACTCGATCGAGCCATTCTTCATTGAGTAATTGGCTTTCTTTGACGAATTCGCACACCGCAACTGATAAGACAGCCAACAGCAACCAGCGCAGAAGAATGAGGTTCCGGAACAGCATTAATGGTTAGTGCACGAACATTGACAAAACCCTGGGCCAATTTCGGAGCATCTATGATGCGTGAACGTCCTAAAATCGACATTGTGAACACCTACCGTCCGGCAAGGGCGCGGCTGAAACTTGGCAGGTACGAACGCTACCTAGCCGAATGTCTTGCTGTGCGCGTGGCCCGTTTACTCGAAGAACGTGACGAAGCGGTACCGGCGGGGGATGTCCAGGGGGACGTGCCAGAGGCTGGCGGGAGAGCGGTTTCGCCTAGCTCGCTCCTTTCGCGCGCACGCGCACCTGCGAACAACCCGCCCGTTTGAGGCAACGGCGGCTGTGGCGGTATGTGATCACCGTCTCCGAACGAACGTAGACTTTCCGGGAACGAAACAAGCCCGCCTCACGCGAATAGAATTCCGTCCGAAAGGCTGCTGCTAAAGGCTATACAACCTGAATCAGGCGATCTACGAATCACTTCGGTCGGATTTACCTCTGTTCCGGTCGCTCACGCAGCGCTGGGCATAAAAGGCACGCCTGTGTTACTTCAAATGTCACGCCCACCTGAGTCACCAATCGCGAACTCCATACATGCTCCGGTAGAGGGGCAGGAGCAAGTTTGGGAACAAGATCTAGGCAAGTTATAGTTGACAGCCAGAACCAAACAAACTGACAGCTGCCTTAGGCGATTTTTCGCGTAAATCGAATCGCACTCGTACAAAGCCAGTTTTTCGATTGGTTGCTCTACGTAATCGAGTGGCACTGGCGACAATACCGTCTACTCCTCTGCGTCGCGGCGGTTTTCTAGAGGGTGGCCATGTAGTCGCTAATAATACCGTGGTGAAGCGTTTAATCCTATCTATGTCCGAGTCTTTTGGGAGAGGTGATTTCTGCTTGGAGAATGGCGTTACGACGGACAACGGATTTGGACGGAGTAGGACTTCCCAGATATCTCTGTTATCCGCATTTTCGGAACCGTGATGCGCGATTTTGAAGAAACATGAAGGCGTTTGGGGACGCGAGTCCGAATTGAAAATAGCCTTCCAACCAAAACTTTCGTCTCCCGTGTTTTCAAGATCTGCGCCCAGCAAGAGACTGACATTTGCAACGCTTATATGGGTGACGACGGAGAGATCATTCGGGCCAAATCTCTTAAAGCAACGCGTAGGTCCTTTCGATAGTATCTTTTCTGCTAGGGCCACATTTGCGTTTGTAATCGTCGCTGCAGACGGACTTAGTGCACGCACCGTTGCGGCGCCCTTGTATCCTCCTGAAAAGAGCACCATCGAATCTTGGGCATAGAAATCCGGTGCAGCGATTGAAGTCCCACGATCAGCAAGCAGCTCAAGGATATCCGCAAACTCGGACGCAGTCGAAGTCGCCGATACATGCTTGTTTTGTGCATCTACTTCCAGCACAAGTTGGAAGAACTGATCGGCGGCAAGAGCACCAGACATTGCAAAACGTGCACGAGGACAACGTCGCAATATACTCGCAAGTCCACGCACATGGTCGTCGTGCCAGTGCGTAGCTAGTACTCGTTTTATTGCGTCCGAAGGCTCGACTGAGATCCTTTCAAGGTACTCGATCGCAGCAGCTGTCTTCTCTCCCGGATTGATACAGGAATCTATGACGAACCACTCAGATTCCCCAAGGTGCAGCAGAACACACTCACCTGTGCCTGGCCCAAAAATAACTACCTCAAGCTCGTGTGCATGAGGTGCAGTCAGCGTTCCATTTTCAACTATCGATGATGAGTTCACCTAAGCGAGCAACCCTCGTTGAGATTTCCGCCTGTTGTGACCTGTTGAGCTTCGGCATGCGCCGAACACGAATCTCGGAGTTTCGAATGATTTGACCGTTGGATCTTCGTACGTGACCGATACTCCAGTAGAACGCTGTACCTTCTGCGAGAAGTGGACGATCGTATTCGCTAAATTCTTGAATAAAGATTTCTGCATACTCTACTGGTTGTGATTCGTCAGTTAGGTCATGCATCTCGCAGCACACACATTCATCATCAACGGATTGAATTATGCATTCCCACTGCTGTAACATTTTCACGCGATGCCCGGTGAGCTTGACACCCAGTGTTGATTTCCTGACGGGGCTCGTGTAGCGAGTAATCTCACTTGCTTCGGTATCTGAGCCGTTCTGGCTCGACAGCAAAGTTGACCGTTCCGAAGTTGCAGATTCTCGCTCCGGGTACCACCAATCTTCGTAGCTTAGTCGCTGCGTTTCAGCCGCAACGAGGGCAACTCCGGAGTCGGTGTCATTCACAGGAGCGTATTGATCTTTAGCCGTTGCCATGTACGTCTAGTTCTAGTCTTCTTGTTGCGTAGGGTGTACGAGCGTGTCGGAAGCTTTCAGAAGGAAGCTCCGCAGTGATTGTCCTTCGTTATTGAGAATTCGGATGACTTCGGCATTGCACTCTCGGACGGACTCGCGAGATTCTGTCTTGATGTCGTAGTGTTGGTTCATTCCAACAAGAACTCCATGCGTAATCGAACGAGATGGCTGAACCCGAATTTGAATCCTGTTCGCGTCGCAGTCCGGTCGCTTGCCCTCCATCACGAGGCCTCTCATACCTGGATTCTCAAGTATAGTCTTCCAGGGCTCTTTAGGGGCCAATCGGTGCCCAACCTCATGCCAGGCTTCAACGCTTGGCAACGCAAATTCTAGCTCGAGATTAAGCCCCAACGCAGTCAAAGGCGTATGTTCTAGCAATACAAACGTTCCTATTGCCAAATCTCGAAGAAACGGGGCCTTTGCTGCATCTTTCGTCGTCAAGCCGAATCGGTGCTGCTCGATCTGAAAGTGAATGTCATTGACGGTGAACGTCGAAACTTCGCGAGTTAGAATCAGGTCCAACGCTTCTGCCGTTTCCTCCTTCGCCAGTAGGTCATTGTCTGAATACCAGGCAGGATGGAATATCGACGGATTGAAACTTCCTAGAAGCACGAGTGAGTGAACTTCTTGCTCAGGTTCCAGTTCCAAGCCCTTTCTCCTTGTACCTAAGAAACACTATTCTGGTTACGGAATTATCCCCGTCAATCCGTTCGAGGGCACGGCAACCTCAGACTCCTGCGATTGAACGACTATTCGGATCTAGCATGAAAATCGGCGTTCTCCCGCGGCGTTCTTTATGTTATCGATTTTCGGTTGCAGATGTTGTTTGTACTCAGCGTCTTTTTGCTGCCGAACAGACTGGGAAAGTTTTCCGTTGGGCGCGGAGGTGTTCTTGACCGAAGTCAGCCTCTACGTGACGAGGACGCGGATAGACCTTTCCAATTAGCCCCCCCCGGCTCTCTCAAGCGGGCATGCGGCTGAAGGTTCCCTGGTGGTCGTGTTTCAAACAATCCGGTAAGGGCTCGAAATGGTTACGCTGCGGTAGCGGTCGCTCGGATGTCGTCTAGCAATTGCATAATTCGGTCAACCTGTTCGCTGGTGAAAATCGCGTCGGGGCCTTGGGGGGCGATGTCGGTGAAAGGGGATTCGTAGAGGAGCGAAACGTCGACGATGCCGTGGTCGACAAGTTGGTTGATAATGAGGTTGATGAACTCGATCTGGTTGGCGTTGTAGTCGCTGCCTTGAAGGAAATCGCCGAACAGCTTTTTGGCTACCTCGCGGTCCAGGCCAACGAGAGAACGGACAAAAACGCCGAAGCCTTGGCTTTCTCGCTTCGCTTGGTCGATGTACTCAGGCGTACCGATCTGGTTGTCGGTGAGGATGCCTTCCAGGGAATCCAAATCGGCTTGTGTGAGTGGTTCGTTGGTTCGTAGCTTGCGGACGGCTTCGATGTCGTGATGCTCACGCAGGAATGCCTGGGCCTTGTCTCGGAAGCGTTCGAAGGTATCACTGCCGGAAAACGTGGCGAGTTCGATTTCGGCTCCGTCGCCGATCTCGTCGATGAAGTCTGTGTAGACCGGCTTGCGTTTCTGCTTTTCGATGAACTGCACCAGATCACGCAACCGCCGACGGATCACTTCCAGCATCGGCACCGTAACGTCTTTCCACCACTGTTCGGATTGCACGTCCTGGATGTAGGTCATCTGCTTGTCGACCATCGGAATTGACGACTTTTCCTCCAGCAATCCCGCGATGGCAATCACCTGGTCCCGGAGTCGCTCGAAGGCTGGCTCGGAGTTCAGGAGTGCCAATTGCAGATTCAACAATAGCAGGTCGAACCGTTTGGCTTCCTCCGATTCACGCTCCAACTGGGTCGGTAGGCCAGCGACCTTATTCGCCAGCTCCTGATAGTCCTCGTCGCTGAGTTCCTTCCAGGCTTCGGCTTTGGCGAACTTCTCGACCGATCGTCGGTGCGCTCGAACGACGAAGTTCTCGATGTTCATCGACGCGACATGTCTGTAGAGCAATCGCTTGGTCGCGTTAGAAACCTGCAGTTCTGATTCGGGATCGAAGTCGCCGTCATACTCAGCGGCGGCTTCAACTACCAGCGCGGCTTGATCCGAGTCCTGTGAACCGTTGCGTTTCTCCAGCGTACCGATTACCTCAAGTCGTCGTTTGAATAGCCTCGCCGACAGCGATTCGCCCGTCGACCCTTCCGACTTGTCCGGGTTTTGGCTGAAGTATTCGAGGTTTTGGCAATAGTCGAAAATGTAGAAAAACTGCTTGTGCTTGCCGGGTCCGAACAGGTCCGGGCACAAGCGTGTGCCGCGTCCGACCATCTGCCAGAACTTGGTCTTGGACCGGACCAGCTTGAAGAACACCAGATTCACGACCTCAGGAACGTCGATGCCCGTGTCCAGCATATCGACCGAGATTGCAATCTGCGGCATCTTTGTCTTGTTGGAAAAGTTGTCGATCAGCGACTGGGCGTATTCGGTTTTGAATGTGATCGTCCTTGCGAACTCGCCCTTGTAATGCGGGTAGTTCACGTCGAAGCGTTCCTTGATGAAATCAGCGTGATCCTGGTTCTTGGCGAAGATGATCGTTTTGCCGAGAGTATCGCCGCCATCGACATATTGACCGCGCTCCATCAAGTGCTTAAGCACTTTGTCGACCGTGTCGATGTTGAAGAGCCACTTGTTGACCGCCGCGGATTCCACTCGATCCGGGATATTGCCATCCTCGTCCCATTCCTTGGCATCCCATTCATCCTTCTCTTCCTCGGAGAGATCGTCGTACCTGATCCCTTCGCGTTCGAACCTCAGCGGCACCGAGACCGCCTTGGGCGGCACTAGGAACTTGTCCGCGACCGCTTCGTCCAGGTCGTAAGCATCCGTCGGCACACCGTTTTCCAGGTCAAATAGGCTGTACGTATTCTTGTCGATCTCGTCTTTTGGCGTGGCGGTCAAACCGACCAGCAACGAATCGAAGTAATCGAAGATCGCGCGGTATTTCTGGTAGACGCTGCGGTGGGCTTCGTCGATCACCACCAGATCGAATTGACCGACACCGAACCGTCGCTGGCCGTCTTTTGCTTCGTCGATCAAGCCCATCATCGTGGGATAGGTCGAAACATAGACGCGACCCTCGGTGTCCTTCTCCGTCACCAGATTGACCGGCGAAGAATCGGGCAAGTGGGCTTTGAAGGCATTGGTGGCTTGATTGACCAAGGCCACGCGATCAGCCAGGAACAGCACCCGTTTGGCCCAATTGCAGCGGAGCAGCAAATCGCACAGCGCGATTATAGTTCTGGTCTTCCCACTGCCCGTGGCCATCACCAGCAGCGATTTCCGCTCGTTGTCCTTCTCGAACGATTCTCCGATGCGGCGGATGGCACGCCACTGATAGTAACGTTCGACAATGGATTCGTTGATTGGCGTATCGGTCAATGGTCGGCGCGTCTGCCGGCGCTGGATCAGCAGTTCTAATTCAGGCTTCTTGTAGAAACCCTGGACACGGCGGGGCGGGTACATCGAATCGTCCCAGATCCAATGCTCGTAGCCGTTGGACAAGAAGATGATCGGTCGCTGGCCAAACATCGCTTCCAGGCAATTGGCGTACAGCTTCGCTTGCTGCTCTCCTTCCTTGACGCCACGTTTCGTGCGTTTGGCTTCGATCAGAGCGAGCGGCTTGCCATCGTCGCCCCACAGCACGTAATCGACGTACCCATTGCCCTTGTTGTTCGGCATCCCTGTCACAGGGAACTCGCGATCACGCGGTTGATCCAGCGGCCAACCTGCTTCTTTCAGCAGCAGGTCGATGAAGTAGTCGCGGGTTTCGGCTTCCGAGTAATCGTGATCGTCGGGAACCCTGGCCGCCGCTTTCTTGGCCTCGGCGACTTCCTTGCGAAGCCGTTTCAATTCCTCGCTCAGCTTGTCTTTGTCGGCCAGCACGACCGACAGTTTTTCGTCCTTTTCGGCAAGTTGGGCTTCCAACCGCCGGAGTTGATCGAGCGTCTGTTTCGGGATCGGAGTCGTTTCGGGCAACGCCTGTTCGTCGAAGGCCAGTTCACCGTCGGGTCGGTGTTGGCGAGCGTACAGACGGGAGAACCAGTAGCAGAAATGAAACAGTTCCTTGACCGCTTGCCGCGAATCCGCTTCGGGGATCGCGCGGTGGCTGTGAACAGCTCGATTGCCCAGCGTGACGATTACCTTGGCCTTGGCAAAGACCGCTTCGCCAGCGGTTTGCTTGAAAGTCGGATCGTGGATCAGTGCCGAGATGTTGTCTTGGTAGGGCAGTTTGAGAGCGCGGTCGAATTTGTAAGCCCAGGCGACCGCCAGTTCGAGAGCGCGACGAGAGTAAAAGCAGGAGGTACGTGGATCGGTGATCGCAGTCTGTTCGGCCTTGGAAGCCGCTTCGTGCAGGTCTTTCCATTCGGCGGATAGAAATTCAAAGTTGCTCATCGCGTGCTCTCAACCATCACAGTTCGCCCCGGAATGCTCGTTGTTGGACCGATGAAAACAACTCATCGAGCACTTTGTGCGACCGTCGAAGATCTCCTTTGCGTTCATTCACAAGTGCCACACGCCGAGCGAAATCGTTTTGCAGCTCAACATTCGGGACTGGAATCCTCAGGCGTCTTTGTGCTGTTATGGGCACTTGATTTCTGGTGGTTTGCCCCATGTTCTGAGCTAATTGCCTCTGAAATCCATGGGAACGTAAACACTCTGCCAGGTATAGGGAATCGAGGACGGCTGGGTTGGGACGATATGCAGTGAGTGATGTACCGATTAGCGCCCGTTTGAAGCGCCCGTCGTATCGCGCAACCTTGCCGACAGATGCGTTATGGGCAAGGAGGACATCACCATCTTCGATCCAGCCAATTCGGAGCTGTTCCGCCTTTTCAGTACGGAGTTTCTCAACCAGTTCGGTGTCTAAATCCCCTTGTTCGTCAATTGCTTTCGCCGAGACAAACGGAATCCCATGCTCGCCGAAATCCTCGGCTCTGGGATACAGGCTCCCGTGATTCCCATCTTTGTGAAGTAGCAACGCCCCTTCATCGAGCAGTTGTCCAATCGACCGGCCTTCGCCCGTTTGATCGCCGAACATGTCGAGGAAGATGGATTGGGTGAGTTCGTCGAGGAGGGCGAGGGCGGCGCGACGCGCGGAACGCAACGCCTCCGCCCGATCCAAGATCTCCGCAATCCGCTTCTGCTCGGAAAGGGGCGGGAGGGCTATCTTCAAACTCTTTAGGTGAGTGGGACCAAAGTTCTGTTGCGCCGAACCCGTGACTCTTTGTGTTATCTGCTGGCGAAACTCGTACGCATTGATCCAGTGACGCAGAAATGCCAGGTCCGATACACCTTCTTTCGCTTTAAAGCGGATCGTACTTGTGTTCAAACAAAGGGGCAAATGGTCAGCCGAAACAAATGCGCCACGCGTCCGCAACAACCCATCCACATCAAATGAAATGCCCGAGCTTGCTATTACAAGATCGCCCTCGTCGAGCAAGAAATGCGTGTATCGGTTTTCAACTTCGTCGATCGAAAGATGGCGGTCAGTCTTGCTGAGGTTCAATTGGCCATCTTTCTCGATGTTCGCAACGTTAAGCAGTTTGATACCCTCACTGGTAAACTGCCACTTCCTAACGCCAGGGCCTTCCTGGAAGAAATAGGCATCTGGAAGCGGAACTCGGTCCCATCTCGTTGCAATCACCTCAGCATCCCCCGCAATTCTTTCATGCCCTGCATGATCTCGTTCTCGATGCCTTCCAACTCATCCAGAATCACTTGCGGCGGGCGATGCTCGACTTCATCGTGGACGACTTCCTTGTAGCGGTTGATCGAAAGGTCATAACCTTGCGCGGCGATGTCGCTCTTGGGAACGCAAAAGCTCTGGGCCGTTCGCTCGTTCTTTCGCTCCTTGCCATCCCGCTGCTGCCAACGCTTCAAAATGTCAGGCAAATTGTTCTTGGCGTGCTCGTCGGCGGTCAATGGCGAGGCCGGCGTGGGGCCTTGTTTCTCCGCCGGTAATAACTCCGTTCGCTTGTCGTCCAGCGACTTGCCGTCGGCCTGCATGTCATAGAACCAAACGTGCTCCGTGCCGCCCGAATTGGTCTTGGTGAATAACACGATCGCCGTCGAGACTCCGGCGTAAGGTTTGAACACGCCTCCCGGCATCTTGACGATCCCGTCCAGCTTCTGATCCTCGACCAGCATCTTCCGCAGCGTCTTGTGTGCCGTGGACGAACCGAACAGCACGCCATCGGGCACGATGATCGCCGCTCGCCCGCCCGGTTTCAGCAGCCGCAGAAACAAGGCCAGAAACAGCAGCTCGGTCTTCTTCGTCTTGACGATCTGCAACAAGTCCTTGGCACACGATTCGTAATCCAACGATCCGGCGAACGGTGGATTGGCCAGCACCAGCGAATACTTCTCCTCTTCCCCGCCGTGTTCTTGGGCCAGCGAATCGCGGTAGACAATGTTGGGGTTTTCGACGCCGTGCAACAGCATGTTCATGCTGCCGATCCGCAGCATCGTGCTGTCGAAGTCGAAACCGTGGAACATCTCACCGTGGAAATGCTTTTTCAGGTTCGCATCCCGCAGGACTTCGGGATGGTGATCCCGCATGTATTCACCCGCCGCCACCAGAAAGCCGCCCGTGCCGCAAGCCGGATCGCAAATCACATCCGACGGCGTGGGCGCGGTCAATTCGACCATCAACTGGATGATGTGCCGGGGCGTGCGGAATTGGCCGTTCTGTCCCGCTGTGGCGATCTTGCCGAGCATGTACTCGTACAAGTCGCCTTTGGTGTCCCGATCCTCCATCGGCACCTGGTCGATCATATCGACGACTTTAGCCAACAGCGCCGCCGTGGGAATCGTGAAGCGGGCGTCTTTCATATGGTGGGCGTAGGTCGATCCATCGCCGCCCAGAGTACGCAAGAACGGAAACACATGCTCGCCCAGGACCGTGAACATTTCGGCGGGCTCGAAGTGCTTGAACCGCGACCAGCGCAGGTCTTCGTAGGACCGTCCCTTGTCGTCTTTGCCCTCAGGGAAGATCCGTCGCTCCATCGGCTTGCTGGTGCGGTTGGCCTTGTTCTCCTCCAGCGTGTGCAGATCATCCAGCCGCTTGATGAACAGCAGGTACGTGATCTGCTCGATCACCTCCAGCGGATTGGCGATCCCGCCCGCCCAGAACGCATCCCAGATCTTGTCGATCTTGCTTTTGATTTCACCCGTAATCAATTCCGTACTCCGCGAATGCTGGACGTTGCTATTTGGGTTTCTTTTTGGCTCTGCTGACCGGCTTGGCGATGTCGTTCAAGAAAGAGTCCAGGTCATCGCGCCGAAACAGGCGGTAGCCGTTGGCTGGGTTCCTCCGCATCGGGATGTCTCCACGCTCGCCCCACTTCCGAGCCGTGTTCGGCGAGCAGCCCAGGATCCTGGCTGCTTCGGTAACGGTCACGTAGTCAGTGAGTTTGGTCATAAGAATCAGCTCCAATTAAGCGGACGTGGTACTCCACCAAAGGCTACCACACTGTGCACGGTTTCGGTATCGTGGGAGTTTTTATACTTCGGGGGGCCAGAGGCGCTTGCAATGCCCCGGCTCAATGCGGACTCGGCATGTCGTTGCCTCTTACCTGTCTTGGCAACGCCTACCTTGTTCCGCCCGAGACCGACATGCAGCCTGGCTAGGGTAGCTCCTGAAAGCTGGAAACAACCTTGGCCGGTTGCCGGGCTGCCTTTTTTCCAAGGTGGTCACTTTCCAAGGTGGTGACATGGCGAAGCGAAAGCTTCCACCCCCGGGCACATGGCTCGCAGAATTTCGGGAATCTGCGGGGCTGGCACCCCCTCCTCGAACGCTTTCTAACGCGGCATCACGACTCGTCGATCTCCTGGACGAGTTTCTGTACTCACTGCGATGCGGTTGGGAGATCCCGCCGGGATTTCCACGCGATAGATTCGTACCAACCGTCTATGGAAAACGTGACCTGGTAGCCCCGATTGTTCAATACCTAATCGATCTCGGCTTCACTGGTGATGCTCGCCGACTGGATGAGGCGACGAGACGATTCTACGCGCACCGAGACTGGAAGCTAATGACTCCGCGTCCTGGCGATGACAATGGCTGGAAGGAATTCCAGCAGCGCTATGTAAACCCCCTAATGCATTTGGCGGGGTGTTTGCAGGGGGTTATCTGCGAGGTCCGACAACTGATAATTGACATGGGCAGCAAGGGTCAAAACCCCAAGCGCTTAAAACGACGACGACGGCAAACAGACCCCAAACCGTTAACGCCAAAGCAGGCCGAAGCGGTTGAAGCCTATGCCGAGTTCAACGGTGACATTCCCAAAGCTGCCAAGCGGTGCGGTATCAGCCCTAAGGCAATGCGAGACCGCCTTACAGGCGCTTGGAAGAAAATCGGCGAGCGGCCGGTGCAGAATGCGATGAGGGCCAAAACCCAGCGACTACCTTCGGACAAGAGAGGGCAAAGCGTGGTGTTCTCGAACGACGAAACCGAATATTCAGACGACTAGCTGGCCGGGGCATCGGGGTGCATTAGGGGGTAATCTCGCATTTTCTTGGAGAGTCGCTTTTAGCGAGGTGTGTGACGGTGTTTGGCCGTGTAGTGGGGGTACCTTAATCGACAAATTACCCCCGGTTCCGATTTGGGTTGTGGCGAATAACGCAAACTCAATTTGGAGGAACGGGAAAGTGCCAAAACAACCCCTGACGGCTGCGGAACAAGCCGCCTATCGCGAGCTGGCCCGCGCAGCTTCGAATCTGCGACGTGCCCAAGAAGCTGCGGAACGCAAAAGCCAGAAGCTGTGGACCGCGGCTGAACCCGAACACGGCCCAGTTAAGGCCGCGGGAGGCGACAAGGAGGTGGGCCGTGGCTGATCTAAACATCACGGCCACCCTGTCACCCGATGATCGAGACACGATCGTCACCGCCGTGGTGGATGCTCTGCGCCCGATGATTGAGGCACGGACCGAGCTGCTGGTAGATGGCGACCGATTGGCCGAGATGATTGGCATGTCTCGCCCAACGGTCGACCGTCTGCGGGCTGCGGGGATCATCCCCAGTGTACTAAGCGGTCGATGCCGCCGTTACGATCCGGCGGCTGTGATCGATGCACTTCGCAAGCATAGCTGCGGGGGTGCCGACGATGAGTAGGAAACAGTTGTGCGATTTTTGCAGCCAACGCGAAGTCCTGGACTACCGATTCCGCTTGGTCGATGGTTACGCCGCGATCTGCGGGCGATGCCGACGACTGTCGATCCCTGATCCGAACTACAAACCGACTGCGGGCGATTTTTGCTGCGTGGTCGATCCTGAACTTTCCACCCTAGAACAAAAAATGGCCGGCACCGGTGATGACGATGCACGGCCGCAGAAGGAATTTACCTATGAACAATTCTAACGAAAACCCTGATCGCGAGCAGCAGCCAAAGAATGACCCTTTCGACCCTGCATCGCTGCGAATTAACCCCAACATGGCTGCCGGTGCTATTGGAGTCAAACGCAAGATCGTCACCGTAAAAGTCGGTAAGCCCGACAAGATGGAGTTTTGCAGGGTACATCCCAGTGAAGCGTATCGCATCGATACGGCGATTGTGGAAGACAAGACAAACCGCGAAAGCTACTTGGTGGCTCCCGCGTTGTGGCCCGAACTTCCGGACTTCATCACCTTGGTTCGCCTCTGTGTTGCCGTGAACCGACACGGGACAGTTTTCTTGTGGCCAGCGAAGTTGCCTGATCCGAATGGACGCCCGATGGATTGGCATGCTTCGATGCTGGAAGCTCAAGAGCTTGCGACAATAAGTTGGGTGCGAGTTCAAGCCGATATGTCGGCGGGATCTTACGCCGTCTTTGAAGCTACCGGGAACCTGCCGGAACCTGAATGGCCGGATTTATCGATGGGCGAATTGCTGAAGCTGGCCTTTAAGACCCGCTTCATCGATTCGATGAATCACCCATTTCTGCAAGAGTTGTTTGGGGCAGCATAAATGGATTGGCTGGATCGATTTGATTCGGTTTGGTCAATCGACTTTGAGTTTTCGCAGCCACCTGGCGAACGGCCCCAGGTCGTTTGCATGGTGGCTCGCGAATACAAGTCGCAATGGCTGATCCGAATGGATATGGAAACGCTTGTGAAGTTGAAGCAACCACCGTTCGATGTGGGCAGCAACGCATTATGCGTGGCTTACTTCTCATCAGCAGAATGGAATTGTTTTCTATCACTCGGGTGGCCGTTGCCACATTATGTCTTGGACTTGTGGACCGAGTTTCGATGTTTGTTCAATGGAACCCGGCCTGCCTGTGGTTGGGGGTTACTTAGTTGCCTGACCCACTTTGGATTCGATTCAATG
>JANSWS010000101.1 GCA_024743355.1 bacterium | reverse complement strand
CATCTACTTCTCCGCCGCCATAGTAGTGGATGATATTGGGATGCTTCAGCTGAGCTAGGATATCCATTTCCCGGCGGAATCTGGCTCGTACAAGTTCGTCATTAGAAATCGCTTCCTGCAGAACTTTGACGGCCACGATCTGGTCCGTCGACTTCAACGTGGCCCTGTACACCGTACCGACGGTTCCCGTGCCAAGTACGGGTCCCAGGTCCAGTTCATCGATGGCAATTCGCTTCATGAGTGCCGATTGCTGTTCGAGTAGCATCGCATGTCGCGGAGTCCGCGCCAGCGACGAACGAGAGGTTTCGCATCGGAAGCCTTAATCTTGACGACTAGACTTTTCGACGTTTACTTTGGGATCCGCAGCCTGCCGTTGCTGCGATGCTTCGCGAGCTTCATATTCATCGGTCATTGTACTTGGACACACCTCTTGCTCTCCGCACTGAGAACAAGCGACGCGGATCAAATCCGAGCTACTCAACTTTAAATCATTCTCTTCGCACAGCTTATATAATTGACGTAGATGCACACATGTCATGACTTCAATTCTCCTTCTTTAGGTCGCTGATTTTGCGTGTCGTTCCAAGCTATTGTCGGAAGCTATTTATTTGATTGACTGAGCAAGCGATTAAGCGAACCATGAGGTTAGCCTTGGGTGCGGCGGCCACCTGCCTAGCGACCGGCAAACCCGCATCGCAAAACAGATCTTGTAAGTCGCTCGTGGTCAATTGTTTCCACCAAAAAGCAGGGTCCACCACCCTAAAATTGAACTGCAACAGACCACTCGCAGCATCGCTCCGCTCAGCAACCAGCATAATCTTTCAGGGATCCTCCGTGTGCTCAGCGAGACAAACTCATGTTTGCACTTGGCTGCGAGCAGCGTGGCTGGGAAGTCTACCTGCTGTTTGCACGGACCAAGTGTCCTGTTTTTCATCAAATATGGCAGTCTCCAGGCCCGCAGCACCCCGTCGAGAATGCTACACAATGCGCGTGCCATGCTGCACCTAGAATTCCACCAGCCGCAGCCTCTCCCCAGATTACCAAACAGGACGATTCTCTGGACTGCTTACCGAAATCCGTTGCTCTCAGGTGACAAATCTGGCCCAGAAACGGCTATAATGTAGGAATCGACCACCTAGGGTGGTCATGTCTGTCGAACCCTCATGCTTTCGTCGGGAGGTTGACATGTGGTGGATCGTCCTGCTGGCGGTGCTCGGGATTGTATTCTGGATGCACTACTCGCAAGCTATGAGCGTGACGGATCGTGTCACCGTGGCTCTAGATATCGTGCGGACCTCGGAGTTCACCATGGCCGAGGGGTTTGATGAGGCAGTTCGAGAAGACCCAAGCTTAGTGGGTTGGGTCAAGTCGGGTGGCCACTGCGTAATGCTCTTTCGGGAAGAGGGCCCAAATGGCGAAATCCGCGAAATAGTTGATTTTGCTTCGGACTGCTTCCATCCCGATTTGATCATCCACTATCGCGACGGAATCCCGGTGAAAACAGACTCCGGAGGTGTAGTCGACCCGCGTCCTAAGCGGGCCGCCATCGATCTGCTACGGAAAGTCCAGTCACTGGTCAATGTCGCCCAAGTTCGAGAGCTAGAGTACGACGGTTGCCACTACTAAGGCGCCACTAGCCAATATGCTTCACAGCGTGGCCCTGCAGGTATCCCTGACCTATGAGCCGGGATACCTGGGCTGCTGCCCCGGCAGTTTTTCCGGGCAAGTTGTTGTGGTGAGTCTTGTCGAAAATACGCAAGCGACACTCACGAGTCAGTCTTCAATGACTGCCTTGCGAACTCGGTCGAAGCCTACCTTCAATTCGTCGGCCAGGAGTCCCAAGGCGGCATAAATGCCCTTGCCTGTTTCGTCCAGCGCATTCTTGACGGGCTCGAATTGATCCGAAAGTTGATCCACCTTTCCGGAAAGTCGGTCGTATTCGTCGCGGGCGTCCATCTCGGCCAGATGCATTTTGAGCCTCAACTCATCACGCTCTTGCTTCAACAAATCCACCAACGAGTCCAAGGTACTTTTTTCTTCTGACATTTCCTGCTCCTAATTTGCCATCCAAAGTTGCTTGACCGTCGACTCCCATCAACAATAGGGAATCAGAGTGCTTTGATCAAATACTTTCGCGATTTGGCTTTGAAACTATCTGAAGACCGAAGACAACCGCGGCTAACGCCAAAGCGGCTAATGGTTTTTCGGATAGGTTCCAAGTGTGCGGCAAACTTGCAAGGGGAGAAGAGTCTTATGGTCCAATCGAAACAGCTTTCGCAGATTGGGGCTTTGGGATCAGCCTCCGTCGTCGCTGTGGTCACCTTTCTCTTCTCGGTCGCGTCACCGAACTCAGCCGCAGCCCAGTATCCTGTTATCATCACGCCGCCACAACCTGCCCTGCAGGCAGTTGTCGGTTATACACCGGAGCCGCGAGGCTTGTGGGGGCAGCGAGTAATGATGCGTCCGGTGGTCGCCCCGGTAACTACAGTACTACAGCCCGCTGCGCTTCCAACCGCTACCACACAAGTGTTCGGGACTACGGTCGCCCGCCCGGTGATCGTTGCCAGACCCAACTTGGCATTTCCAATGGTCGCCCCAGCAAATATCTCAGCGTCAAATATCTCGGCGCCGGCCATCACAAGAGGCCCTGTAGTCCCGAGTACCTACTCCAGTTATTACGCCCCTCTTGCACCGGTAGCAGCCGTAGCCACGCCGGCCATCACAGTAGTTCCAACTACGCCTCCAACCAACGTTTACATCCCGCCTTCGTGGACCTATTGAAGACGGACATCGTTGCCGATCGGGAGAGCAATGCGGACTTGGCTCCAGAGCGGCAAGCCCCAAGCGTCTGTGTTTCTTCCGACAGTCGCCTTTCGCTCCCGCGAAAGTAGCGATTATCCGCAGCTTTTGCGGGTGCGAAAGCCGGCAGCTATGGATCGAACATGCCTAAGCAAGATCGTATTGCGGCTTGCGTTGCAGGTATTCAATGCCATCCACATACTTGGCAAACAGGTTCAGGTCGTTACCCACATAGTTGATGCGGGGCAGTGCATAACGCTTCGCGTGTTGAGTGACATAACCAAAGTGTGAAGCGATTCCGCAAGCATAGCCTGCCTGCTCGAGTTGACGTAATTGATAGTCTTCGTAGTCCCCGGCTTGTCCGTTCGGATAGCAGAATGAGGTAACCGGACAGGCCAGCCGCTGTTCGATCATCGCCTTAGAATGCGCGATTTCATATTCACTTTGCGATTGGGTCAGCTGACTCATGATCGGATGGGTACAGGAATGGGAGCCGATATCGATAGTCCCCAAAGCGACCAAGTGCCGCAGTTGCTCCCAATTCATCAAACGGTATTTGGGCGGTGCATGGGCTGGAATTTCCACCCCGCAGGTCCGAGCGAATTCCGCCAATCCAAGATCCCGTTCGTCCAACGGTAAGCGACACAGCTGCTCAAACACGGCTTGTGTGTTGAGCACATCTTGTTGGTCTCCGCGTTTCTCCCTTGCCCGTTCAACGACAAAGTTGAATTTATCAGCCCAGATCCATTGCTCTCGTTCAACCAGATCAGAAACGATAAACACAGTGGCTGGGACATCAAACTCACGGAACACCGGCAGTGCCACGTTCAGGAAGCTTTCGTGCCCATCATCGATGGTGATAGCGACAGCCTTTCGTGGATAGTCTGCGGAAGATTCCCGTTCACCCAACAGCTGAGCGATCGTCACGGGCACGAAGTGACGCCGCACGTAGTCTAATTGTCGTCGCAAATCCGCGATGGACATGGCCTGAGGATCCACCTCATGTGCCGACCGAAAGCGATGAAACATCAAGATTCGAGGAATGCGGCTGGTAATGCTTCGCGCGAGTTGATTCCCGCCCAAGGCCATGATCGTCTTACGGATCCAGTATTTCATGCCACACCAACGCTAGCCTGAAAGGCGGCCAAAGAATCCACATCGCAATCCGCCCCGAAAAGCCGACACTCATCAATCGACAATTCACCTCCGGGTGATCCGCCTTGCATACCATACATGAATCTCTGGGCATCAGCTTGGCTGGTAAAGATGCTTTCACCGAACGAACGCAATAGCCGAAAATCGGAAGTCCGACACTCGAGCATCTCTGCGCCGCATCGTGCGGCGTAGTACTTCAGGGCATGACTGAATTCTGCCAAGATTTCATCCGGCAAATCGTCCGGATACATGACATCCACAACATTGCACTGCAGCCACCCACCCAACTCACCGATGCGAAGGGCGGCAACGAGTGTTGGCGTACCCTCAAATGCTATTCTCAGCAGGTGATACTCCGCAAACGGACAATCCAAATACCTCCATCGCAGGAACTCCGTCGGCCGATGAATGTGCAGGGAACGCGGCGAGGCAAACTCAACGTAGGCTTCCAGATCTTCAGTCGTCGTACATCGACGCATACGCAACCCATTGCGGTCATAGTCTGGCAAGGGGTCAGGGCTGGTCAACTGTGCCGCCCGCCCGGAGGTCACACGCAATTTCCGCATCAGCAATTTGGGCAGCGTTCTTGAGAGGTTTACAATGCAACGCCATTGAGTCATTGCACCGCAGGCATGCCAACCGTGCTTGATGAAAAAGCGGTAAGCCAAGTCTGTTTGCCCCAGGGTCATTAGCAAAGGAAAATCTTGCGTGGCGGCTTGCAGCAGTTGGATGCCGACGCCCTGTCGCTGAGCATTCGGACTGACAAAAAAATCAATGCACCAGCCACCTCGATATTCCTCGCCATGCACCGTCAGATCCGCTGGAATAATTGCCAGTTGCCCCAGCATCTGACCGCCCTGCTGATAGATGAAAATTGGCAAATCCTGCTCTTCTGCCAGGAACGGATTCCCGGCCAGCAGCCATTCCAGGTAACCAATCCGCTGCGTGACATACTGTCCTCCAAACAGCGGCTGGATAAAGGCTTTATAATCACCCCCAGCTAACGCATCGCGAGGCAGGCGTCGAATGGATGCTGAATCGGTCGCCAAGTATAATTTCCTCTGCTAACAAGTGCGTCGGTGGACAAGCTGAATGCGTATCTCTTACCATGCCCTTTGTTCGTCACCCTACCTAACGACGAGATTGTTTTCAATCATGGCGAATCCTGTCACTAACGCACGTGGCTAATCGCGTTGGAAACCCATGCGGCAGTCCGCTGATAGCGGTGGCAAGAATTCGCTGGACCAACTCGGGCCAATTTCGCCGGTTCCCCAAACTTTGTAAGAAACCAAGCAACGGCAAAACACAGGCAAATCAAATATGAAGATCAATTCCAGTTGCCTCCGTTCAAGGCGATCCAGCATAACCCGTTTTTTCATATTGTTGGCGTTAGTCGGCAGGCTTTGCTTTCCTGAACTATCGGGAGACTTGCGAGCGGATGAAGCTTCCAATCAAACAAGCCCATTCGCCAAATCCAACCTCGTTGCCTGGTGCATCGTGCCCTTCGATGCAAAGCAGCGCTCCCCGGCTGAGCGGGCGGAAATGGTCCAGCGACTTGGCTTACGGCGAGTCGCCTACGACTGGCGGGATGAACATGTCCCTACGTTCGAAGAAGAGATTCTCCAGTACAAGCAGCGTGGTATCGAATATTTTGCTTTTTGGAGTTGGCACGATGACCTGGAAGCCTTGATCAAAAAGCATCAAATCCATCCGCAAATCTGGATTACCTGTCCCTCGCCTAAGGCGGAAACGCAATCGGCTCGCATCGCTGAAGCCGTTGCACAGCTCCAACCTCTGGTGGACAAGACTCGGCGACTTAACCTCAGCTTGGGTTTATACAACCATGGTGGATGGGGAGGCGAACCGGAGAACTTGGTTGCAGTCTGCGGGCAATTAAGAAGCCAGGCCGAGGCCGAACATGTGGGCATCGTCTATAACTTTCACCACGGCCATGAACATGTGGCGGACTTTGCGGCGTCTCTGAAGCTGATGCTGCCCTACCTGCTTTGCTTGAACATCAATGGCATGACCGACAACCAGCTTGTGCTGGAAGATGCGAAGCGTTACAAGATCCTGCCACTAGGAGCCGGAAAATATGAATTGGGTATGCTCCGGGCTATTTTGGAAAGCAAATATCTTGGACCCATTGGAATTCTGGATCACCGAGACGAACTGGATGCGGAGCAGAGTCTGAGTGAAAACCTACAGGGCTTGAAAGAACTGCTCCAGCAACTGGGAGATCAGCCGGCTTTGGCCACCTTCTAAAGACTGGGATGGGGTTGCCGGCGGTCCAGGCCGGAGTCTGGCGAATTCTCAAACCGTCTTGCAGTTCTGCCGGACAGAGGCCGTTGCAGATACTGTTGATGAGCGGCCACCATCAATCCCAAGGAGCTGAACAGCAAGCCGTTCTCAATGGAAGAGAACGAGAGCTCATGAAAAGTCATCTGGATGGCGTGAGCCCCTAGATAGACCAGGCTAAGCATCCCCAGCCCTCGCGCCCAACGAGGCGCTCCCCGGGCATTCCACAAGCTGAGCGAGTGAAAAACCGTGGTCAGCATCACGAATAAGTAAAGAGCAAATCCTATGACTCCTAAGTCAACCAGAAGACTTAAGAAGCCGTTGTGATGCACGTAGCCGCGAATCGAATCGAGCCGGATATCCGTTGACCGATCCGATAGGTACTTTCGGTTGTACACCTGAAACTGATTGAATCCGTAACCTGCTATCGGTCGATCCTTAAACATCTCCAGCGAAACATAGGCAAACGCGGCTCGCATGAAGGTGCTTTCCTTAGTTTCCGCCGCCGAGAATTCACGCTTAAAAGCGATCAGCTCCGGTCCCTTGGCCATCCCCACTAACATTCCGGCCAACAACATGGCGGCAATCGCGACGCGTCGCGGAGTACCTCGCATTGCCATCCAGACTAACAGGCCGATTCCATAAGCGAACCCCAGCCAAACACTCCGCGTGTACGTGAAGAATATGGCCCCGCCCAAGGCCAGCGAGCCAGCCAGGAAAATCGCCCAACGAAACCGGCAGTCCGGCTTGAGCCAAACTGTGTAGATAACCAGAGCCGTCCAACACAGAATCAGACACAATCCCAAACGCACTGATTGCAACATCGGACCCCGAGCGCGTCCAAAATGAATTCCCAGAGTGGGATCGGCGATGTAACTGGGCACGACCAGATTCCACAGCTTGGCAATCTCGAGAAACGCTGTCACGCTTAAGTAGATTCCTAAAATCGCCACCACCAGCAGCATGGGCGTCAGTTGACGGACATCCAATCTGGCCATGCGTAGGACGGCGTACATGGAAATTGGTATCAGATATCCGTTTACCAGATGCATCAGCGTCGACGGTTGCTCGGGAAGTTCCGCTCCCAGTGGCTGCGTGACCGTTCTGACGATCAGCCAAATGGTGAACAACCCGATCGCAACATCAGGATATTCCAGTTCGCGAATCTTCAAATCTCGCCGATACCAGGCAGTCGCTGCTTGCAACATCAGCACGACAAACCACAGCCGATCGAGCGTCAGGGTGAGGCCGCCAACATCGATAGAGGCAAATTCTGCCGGAAAACAACAACTGGCGACGATGAACAAGGCAGCAGACAAAAAGACCGATCCGTAGGCCAGGGCAATGGCGGCCCACACGAATAAGGCCAAGGCAAAGCAGAACGCCAGAAAGTACATATGCCGAATCGTTCAAGGAGCGGGTCTTGAGCTGTCTCTGAGGGCTTGCACGAACAACTCGCCTGGCGTTCGAGGTTAATGCCAGTAGCCATGCTGAGCCTTACAAAATTAGCTCCTTCTCATTCATGGGATTCCTAATCGCCTTGGATCTCGGGCACGATCCAGCTTGACCGCCAGACTATCTCTCACAAACCCTAGAAACGGAATAGTTTCACAAGTCGCGGCTTCACCAGCTAACGGATTGCCGACGCGATGCCAATTCATGCCGCAAACTAGTGTTGCATTGTGCACCATCCACCTCCTGGCCAACTGCCTAGAGCGACAGACGAGTCCATTGACTGGCGTTGAGCTATGAAAGACAACTTGCTCTGGGTCTACCAGCAAATCACGAAGTCGCAGCGGGCAGCGCTGTTGGAGGAACTTCGTGCGCAAGCCAATGTGCCGGTCGCCGTCCTGTTCTACCATCGTGTGGCCAACACGCATGAGAGTCCGTGGAGTTTGAGTTGCGATAATTTTTGCAGGCACTTGGATTGGCTTCAGGAGCACTTTGAAGTGGTCTCCTTGCATAAAGCCCAGCAACGCCTGGCCAGCGGCAACAACGCAACGCCCACCGTCGCCATCACCTTCGATGACGGCTACGCGGATAACGCAGACTTTGCAATACCGCAGCTGATCTCGCGTGGTCTGACCGCGACTTATTTTGTGGCCACCCATTTTGTAGAGTCAGGTCAGGCTTTTCCACACGATGCGGCTGCGGGAACACCGCTGCGTCCCAACACCATTGAACAGCTCATCGATTTTGCTGAACAAGGAATTGAAATCGGAGCTCACACCAACACGCACGCAGATCTGGGCCGGATTCACTGCCGTGAACAGATGGAACAGGAAATCGTATCCAGCACCCACAAGCTGGAAGGCTGGTTGAATCGTGAAATCCGCTATTTCTCTTTTCCCTATGGCTTACCTGAAAACACTTCCCAATTGGCCGTGGATGTCGCTATGGAATATGGATTCTTAGGCTTCTGTACCGCCTACGGCGCTTGGAACTGGCCCCAAGCAACGCCCGACCACCCCAGCGGTGCGGTCCACCTGCGGCGGATACATGCGGACCCGGGTCTTGAACGTCTTAAAAACTGGCTGACCTTGGACCCGCGTAAGTTGCGCGACAATCATCAGCTACCGTTTCGAATCTCCGCGCAACCGCAAGTTGCCCAGATATCCCCACCAGAGCCTGTCCAATAAATTGGCGGTAGTCAGGAATTGACGTGGAACGCGATCAAGAAAATTCATCCCGACCCCGTACTGCACCACTCAAAGTGGACTTTATTGTCACCAGTCTACCGGTCGGCGGAGCGGAAACACTGCTGCTCAATCTAGTGCGGCAATTCGATGCCAGTTGTATTCAATCGCGAGTTGTGTGTTTGAAATCGCCCGGTGTGCTGGGCGATGAAATCGCCCGCTTCGCAGAACTCGAATCCGAACTGCTGCAAAGCAAGTGGGACGGCCGCGTCTTATACCGACTCGCAAGACTATTTCGACGGCGCCAGACCGACGCGGTAGTCACCGTCGGCGCCGGAGACAAAATGTTCTGGGGACGATTAGCGGCTCGCGCCGCCCGAGTCCCCGTCGTTTGCAGTGCCCTGCACAGTACAGGCTGGCCGGACGGTGTCGGCAGACTCAACCGGATGTTGACTTCCATTACCGACGGATTCATAGCCTGTGCCAGTCAGCATGCGGAATTCCTGGTCAACCATGAGTGCTTTCCGGCCTCAAAAGTGTTCACCATTGCCAATGGGGTTGATACCCAGCGTTTTCAACCCGCATTGGGTCAACGCAGTTGGCTTCGCCAGCAATTGGCGGTTGACGATCAAACGCCCTTGGTTGGCATCGTGGCTGCTTTGCGTGAGGAGAAGAACCATCTCCAATTCGTGCAGGCCGCCAAGGAAGTACTGAGCCACAAGAAAAATGTCCATTTTGTCGTGGTGGGCGATGGTCCATGCCGAGCTGAAATTGAACGCGAAGCGACCAGGCTCGGGATTGACGACCGCGTACACCTGCTGGGCAGTCGCCTCGACACGCCGGAGATTCTGGCAGGATTGGATGTCTTCTGTCTAACCAGTCGCAATGAAGCCAATCCAATTTCCATCCTGGAAGCAATGGCCTGCGGACTGCCGATTGTAAGTTCGAATGTAGGCTCGATCAGCGAAACTGTGCGGCACGCTGAAACGGGTTTTCTCAGCCTGCCGCTATCCGCGCAGAGTACGGCTGAGTACCTGCTGCGGCTCATCGAAGATCCTAATCTGGCAAAGCGTATGGGACAGTCCGGCCGCCAAAGAGTCGTGGACGCGTTCAGCCTGCAACTAACTGTCCAAGGTTATGAAGAGCTGCTGGTGCGACTCTACAACCACTGGGCAAGTCGACATCGGCAACGTGGTTGGGCACGAGCGTTATCCCCTAGTGCGGACGAAAATGCACTCATACTTGCTTTAAAGACTCCCGCTTACGCAGACGCCTCACCAAACCCAATTCCAATGGTTGCGACGCCTGCTTCGGAAGCTTTCGCGAATGGGATTCCGCAGCCGCAGGACACTTCCACGTAATCAATTCAACCCAAGTGTCTACAACAACTCCCGTGACTGGATCTGAGGATTGCATGGATTTTGCTGTGGACTTCCCATTGTTTCCCACAAACTGTCGCGACAAATAGTGCTTCTCAGCTTCGGCACGTGAATAGCATTAAGGGTCTCATCTACTCCACGATCTTTTCCTTCCCTCGCACCCGAAAGGCTGGCAAGCATTGCAACCAGCCGCTCATCAGTCAGGTGCAACCCTAGCAACATGAGAGTTCCCCATGAGTCGAAAAGACGCCTTACTTAAGCTGAAGACTGTTTTGGTTCACCGGCGGAACGCAATCCGTGCCGCCTTGCAGGGGGACCTAACCGCTCTACATCAATTGACACTTGCTTCCGGCGACTTGGCCGATGTGGCATTGGATTCAGCACATGAGGAAGTGACCAGTCAGATGGCAGAGGTTGAGAGTCGGGAACTCGCCAAGATCGATGATGCCATTTCTCGGATCAGCGATGGCAACTATGGCGGCTGCGAAGGCTGTGGGAAACCTATTCCGCTGGCCAGACTACAGGCGCTGCCCTACGCTACGCTATGCATCAAGTGCCAGGTGAAGCTGGAAGAATCCGGGTTTAACGACTGGTCCGAGCTTTCCGCACATGCATATGATTCCGTCTGAATGCTCAGCTCGCGAAGCCGATAGCGCACGACCGCAACGATCGATTCCGCATGTAAAATTAGACGCATCGGCACACGAGTACTGACAAGCACATGTAGGCAGCATATCTAGCATTTGATGCTTTGCTGCCATTTCGTTCTGATGCGACTCGGCAGGACAGCCGATTCCACAATTCGCGACGTTCACGTACGGACCGGATTCCGTAGGCGGCGTCCGTGGTAATGCTGGCCGATTGAGGTGAACATGTTGCTGTCCCAAACTGCGCTGCTCCGGAAAGTGCTTTGCCTGTCCGTGGGTCTGTTCTTGGCTAACCTGAGTTCCGTGGTACGCGCTCAGATAACGCTCGAGCCAACAGACCAGGTTCGGCAGGCGCCGTCGCCATTCGGACAGTCCTTGCAGAAACCGGTTTCGCGGGGTGCTCGCCCCTTGGACGCGGACAGTCTGCGAGAAGCAGTTCCATTGCCAGCGGAGGATCGTGATTACGAATTCCAGCAATTGCAGCGCGAAGCCGACGCACTCGACCGCCAGTTTGGTCTGGTACGACGCATCGTGCGTTTCGCCAGCCCCAGCATCGTGCACATCGAGGCTACCAAGGTAACCGACTCCGGAAAAGGTTATGCCAGTAGCAAGATCGAAGAGGCCGGTGCCGGGGTGATCGTTGAAATTGGCGGCGCTCCCTATGTGCTGACCAACCGCCATGTGGTCTACCCAGCCGACATCCGCTCCATAAGGCTGGAACTAAATGACGGTCGTATCATTCGCGCCACCAATGTTTGGACCGATCCTTCCACGGACGTCGCAGTGATTGGACTGGACAGCAGCAATCTGACCCCGGCCAAACTTGGCAACAGCGATCGCATGGAAATTGGCGACTTTGTGTTGGCCGTCGGCAGCCCGTTTGGACTCAGCCACTCCGTGACCTACGGCATCATCAGCGCTAAAGGGCGACGCAACCTGGAACTTGGCACCAAAGAAATCGAGATCCAAGACTTTTTTCAAACGGATGCCGCCATCAATCCAGGTAACAGCGGTGGCCCTCTGATCAATCTGCGGGGTGAGATCGTGGGTATCAATACCGCGATCGCCAGCAACTCAGGCGGCAACGAGGGAATTGGCTTCTCGATTCCGATGAACATGGCGGTCATGGTCGCCGAACAACTGGTCAGCCAGGGGCGATTGAATCGCTCCTACCTGGGAGTTCAGTTGGAGAATGCCTTTGATATCTTCACTGCCCGCCGGCTCGGCTTGAACTCCACGGAAGGCGCGCTCGTTAAAGTCGTTATCCCCAATTCCCCTGCCGCCAAGGCTGGCATCCGCGTCGGTGATGTGATCGTTGAATTCAACGGTCGCCGCGTGGAAAACGATGGGCATCTGGTCAAGCAAGTGGGTTTGACACCCGTCGGGACCCAAGTCGGAATCATTGTCTTCCGGGACGGCTCGCCCTTTCGCGTTTCAACTGTGCTGGAGCCCAACCCGGGGCCGTAAAGTAATTACCATCTGGCCGCCCCCACCCGCAAAGTCTCGCGAGGCAACGAACGATTGACTGTGGCAAGATTCTCGTCGTATCTTTTGCGGCATGCGTCCCTGGAAAAGGGACCTGGGCAATTGACCTGTGCAGTCAACGTCGGCAAACGCTTGGCGTTTCATTTCACGGGCTGTGACGGCCGGGTGCCAGCCTCATAGCTGCCAAAGCCCCGCCTCAATACCGCCCTGCAAGTAGATGGCACACTTGCCATGACCTGGAATCTCCATGGGCGGCACGGCAATCTCGGCCCCCGAATTCTTCGCAGCGGCGACGGCCGCTTCGATGTCGGAAACCAGCATGTATGCCCGAGTTACCGGATTTTCGCCGCTATGCATTGGGGCACGAACGCCCAGCATCGCGCCATTTGCCAAACGGGCAACTCGAGCGCCGCCAAGGCTAGCGTCCGCATCCCCAAACTCCACACCATGTACTTCGGTGTAGAGTTCGCATGTGGCATCAATATCCGGTGTAACCATTTCCAGGTAATGAATTTGCACTGCACTTCCCTCTTTTATTTTGCTCGTATCGCTACTGTGAGATGTGATAGTTGCCGATGAGTTCGACAGAGCCTTGCTGCCTTCATCATGAGTACATCCGAGGCTTGGCAAGGCAATCGCGCTGATCACCGTGGATGCCAGAAGATCTCTCCGACTTATAGATTTATTGGGTGTGGTCATAACGCGTCGTCAGCAAATGGTAATCGTCGAGCGGGAATGGCGACTGCGATCGAGTTTGACGTGATAAACTCGGCACTCCATTTCCGCGCCTTCGTGTCACTTGTCCTAGCCGCCATGTCAGTGCGCGTTCTGCAGCGCCAAGTAAACTCCAAGTGGATCGCGAATAATAGCATACCCATCTTCCGCGAATGTTTGAATGACCTCGCCACCACCCTCGTCTACGCGCCGAAGGCTCTCAGCAAAGTCGTCCACGGGTAAGTGAATGAGCCACACGCATGGGAACGCATCAATGCCATTCCGATGTTGGCCTATCACTGCCGCCGCGATTCCACTGCCAAGCTGCATCTCGAACTCACTCCCCAATTTTCTTCGGTCAATTGGCCACGTTGGCCCCCGTACAGACTTGTACGCTCTCGCCCCGCAGGCAACGCTGTGCAGCATTTTGCGTGGTTTTACAAGCACGCAGCGCTAGCGAGTGTGTACTCGATGGCGACCGAAACTCACTCGCTCGTCGTGCTTGTATTATTTGGCGATCCGCTCGATACAAAATGCTTCGCAGCCTTGCCCCGTAAGCGGCGCAACACATCAGCTCCAGGCAAGCGACACAGCGGTCGGGACTGCGAACCATCACCTCGGATCGGCTCGCTCAATTTGCTCCGAAGGTCGGATAGCCACGTAATTGGTTTCATTTTGCGCAGGTCTACATCTGAACGCGACCACCCATACGTACGTTGGAAGCGATACGGAAGCAATACACAGACCAAAATCTTGCCAGCTCAGTGGCGGCTCGTTTTGAACGCTGACTACTGCCATCCAGAATGCGACAAAGCCGAACGAGATTGTCAGGATTCGGCTCAGTGGGGTGTACCTTGCAAAAGCAAGATAAAGAAAGGCGATGCCTGCCAGCAACATTGCCATGCTAAAAATCAACTCCAACCAGAACAACCTGCTTGGGCGGAGAAGCTGGGAGTGGATCATTAGAACGGAAAGGAGAGCCAAGATCGATCCAATGGGGCAGAGGAGGAACCTGGCGGGGTTCCATCTGTAAGTGCGCCGGTGACCGTCTGAGATTGTCGAATTCATAAGCACCTGCGTGTGGCTCAATGCGAATCGGATCGGTGCACGTAATTAGTATGCCCCTCTTAGGCAGCATCTCTCTGACGGTTGTCATCTCGTAACGCTTCATCCAATCGACGCTTGAGCAGTTGGTTCTCATCGCGAAGATTCTTGAGCGCGGTGCCCACAAAAAAGAAACACATAGGCAAGAAACACAGAAAGGTTGTCAGACCAATATTGTTTGTCCCGGTCGAAAATCGACCAGCGATGTCGGCAACTACCGTGATCAGCGATAGGATGCCACAGAAGATAGCTGGCAACCAAGGCATCAGTTTATCTCGCATCCAAAGTCTCCGTCTGTATATTGAGATGGTCAGTCATTGGAAGTCGGTCGAAGCTACCTCGAAGTATAAAAGGCTTTGGCGGCCACCCAAGGGATTGCCCCGTTTCTGCGTCTTCACATATCGGAAATCCTATTTCAAAGTCTCCGCTGAATTCGTTCGGTGTGATCTCGCTAGTGTGAAATCCGCCAACAGGTAGGTTGCCAGGCTTGCAGCGTACTCGACGTTTCTGATCCTCAAAAATCAGGTCAAACACAATTTCGGATTCGGGCTGAATCTGTCCCGCCGCATCGAACACGAGACGCAACTTCCAGTTGCCACCGCTAAGTTCCAACAAGTCTTCATCGAGCCAATACGCTGCATGATCACTGCTTGAGTCGAAGCCGAGTTTCGCGTCGACCCCAAATAATTGAGGCGGAAGCAGGCCCCCTAGCGGCAGTCCTTGGCGAGGCCGTACGATTTGGACAACGAACGACGGTTCGGTTGACGAACCGGGGACAATGGTAGCTATTGGCTTGTCGGGTCGATACAAATTCATCGTCACCAAAATCAGCGACGTAATTCCGACGACGAACACAAAGAACCACCCAAGGCCGGTCTGCGATCTTTTGTATTCTTTGCTTCTGTTCATTTCACGACAGGCCGCCCCGTGGCACTTGCTTAAGGCTCAGACGAGCACCGGACTGAACTGATTACGATCAACGCCAGAACTTCCGCGAGTAGCGGGCCGCCGAAGCGGCACGCTCTGTTGGCAAACCGAGAGATCGCCGGCTCCGCAAGCATCCCATTGGTCCATGCTTCTGTGTTCTGGAGGTGGATGCATTCTGCTACCCCTGCGGCCTCTCAAGCTCAGTGGGCACGTACGTGTAATCAACCATATACCACTTTCGGCCACCCTCTTCCTTATAAGCTTGGATGGAGATCGTCAACTTGGAAGGCCCTTTCGTATAACTGATGATGTCGAGGTCATTCTGCTCCGTGTTAGCGTACCAGCCATTGGTACTCCATGAGGGATCAGCTTTAGCGTCAATCGCTTTGCGGATCGCGTCAATCGAAGCCACCCTGGTCGCAATCCCAAACTCGTAGCCTCCGTTGCTCTCCTTTACTGTGGTGTAACCCGTCACTTCCGTATCGTAAAACGTAAAGTTTCCCGGAGGGTTAGCCTGCGGGCGCGCAGAGCAGCCGCAGATCAATACACCGAGGAATAGAATAATCCGCGGCATATTCCGGAATCCGCTTCGACTATGATTACATTTCATACCCTGCATTTCCTTTCGCCTACCATCGAACGGCACCCAGGCACGGCAATCGATTTTTTTAGCGAACAAGACCATGTTCATGGCCAGAACGACCGGCAGCACGCGACCGCCGCGAGCGATTCTTCCCTTCGAACAGCCGTGTCTCGGCGACTTGGCGTGCATCCGATGTCTATCCGGTTTTAGAACGTGCGGTCTATCCACGTGACGGCAGCAACGAGGAAAGCAAATGCCATCACGCTGACCATCATACCACCGAGAGAAATCCGTCGGGGAATCCAAGGGGCAAGCGCAAGAAAACCTGTCGCAACTGCGAGAAACCAGTGAGCAACATACAGTCTTGTCATCTTTGGCCAGAACGCCTTGAGATGAAAAACAGGAATCCGATTCTCTGAGCTTAGATCGTGTGGTTCTGTAAGTGGACGGCAATACAAGTTGTACCATTCGGGTGCTCCTGAGTGTTCAAACCAGACGCACATTCGACCATATCCACTGGAAAACGCAGTATGCTGCCCTGAAGTCATGCTGATATATCCGGCATCTGCGTACCAGTAGCTGCGAACCCACCACGCGATGCTCGCTGTGCAAAGCATGCCGAACAGAAGCGATTGTGTGAGACGTAAGATGTGAAGCGACCTATGTAATTCCAGCGTCCGCCTGTCTTCTCGGCACCGTAACCTGAGAATGCGGAAGCTTCGTGCTTGGATCGGCAAATTCGCCAGATGTCCATCGCTAGCTGTATACACCGTATTCGATTCGTTGAAGAACATCCATTACGTCTTCGAACCCAATTGCGGTGTCGAGCAAATCAATTGGCCGATTGCCATACAACGCACGATTCTCTGCCAAGAGCCATTCACGTGCTTTGTCTCTTTCGCCGAGAATGTCAGCTGCTGTGACCAAGACTTTGCTAAACGGTAAATCAGCTCCGATTCAGCAGGTTTGAGCCTAGTCGCCGTAGCTTTGCGACGCGCGGCTGTTCGTTTCGCAATGCGAAGAGATTTGTAGATGACAACCACTTTATTCCGCGTAAAAGATCCGCTTCGGTCGAGGCGGTTAGTTTCACATTCATCGACCGCGTGCATTCCGAATACGCTCTCGAAACTCGTCCTCAGTTAAAGCGGTAGACGGATCCGCCTTGTAATCAGCCCAGCGACAATCAAGTTCTGCTTGCTGGGCTGATGAAAGGTCCGTCCCAACCTCCTTGGGTAGCCGATCCCAAATCTCTTGGACAACTCGAAGTTGGTCACTCGGCGGCAACGCGGAAATGTAGTTTAATACCTGCTCTATCGTCATGGTCTTCCCTCCAAGCGTACATTTTACCAGCCACGCGTTCGGGGACAAATAGCGTAATGAAGAGACTGCGGTTTCTCGAAGCGGACAACGAATTGCGAACAGCGGGCGGCGGGAGTTGATAATGAACTTACAAGAAAACTCGCCACCACCGCTCTGTTGCATCCCATGGTTCTAGCGTTTCTTCGGTCCGGGGCCGCCCGTGCTCGTGCTCAGCGCAGCGGTGCTCGTTATCGTAATCGATCTCAGTATCATAAGCCTCGCCCGGCTCAGACACACCATCGAATCTCATAGCCATCCGAGTCAGCATCGCCACGATCCGGTGCAGCATCGCTTTCATCGCAGCATCATCCTGAACTTTGATGCCTTTGGTCGTCACCAAGACATCCTGAATTGCGGCACACTCTAGGGCCGAACCGCGAGCAATGTCCAGAAATCTTGCACGATCTTTGAGGCTCCGTTTACCGTTGCCCTCCGTCCCGGCGCGCCGGGATTCAGTGGTATCGACTGCGCAGCACGAAGCCACTGATCGCGAGCATGTGATGAAGCCCTTCGAGTGGTTGTGCCGCCTCGAATAATCGAGCAACGTAGTCGATCGCACGTCGAGTCGTTCGTGGTCGAAGGATTGCGCACTCATCAGGGCTGGTTCCGATTGCGATTACGAGCACCGTCGCTACGCGACTGAGCACGAGCACGAGGGCTGACCGCCATAAAGATGAACTCTCCCCGACTCGACCGAGGAGAATGGCGACGGGGAAGATACTCCACGTTTGAATCAAGGAATATCTCCTACCCCCTAGTTGTCGCACGTCCGAGCAGGGGGACAATTCTAACGCCTAAAAGGAATGTCCGGCGGATTTCAGCCGCCGAGAGGAAGCCCGCTTGACCAGTGGTCCTGACTCCCGAAGCTCTCGCGGTCGGCCCACCATAGTGCGGCTCTAGAACGCGCAACAGCAAGCATAGGTGCCGATAAACAGCACCACTGCGAGGAGCAGGAAAGTGCTTACGCGGTGAGGCTATCCCAGCCTCCATCGTGCTCTCGCCGGGTTTCTGGTAGTCTGATGCGTCGCCAATTTTCCTACTTCCTATCGCAAACCTTGATTTTCCAACGATGGTATTCCATAGCTCACGAGGTGAATTTCCGACGACTCGCATGCGTCGCCTGCGGCAACAGGCCTGGACACGCAGCCTGGCCTGCGAATCGAGCCTGGCGCCCAGTAACTTGATTTGGCCGCTGTTCGTTCTGCCCGATGAAGGATGCGAGGAACCGATTGAAAGCTTGCCAGGCGTATTCCGTCGGTCTGCTGATTTGCTTTTGCCGCAAATAGAGCAAGCCATCCAACTGGGCATCCCGGCCATCGCACTTTTTCCAGTCACTCCACCGGAGCTGAAGACCGAAGATGGTCGCGAGGCGATTAATCCAAACAACCTGGTTTGCACCACGGTGCGCAAAATCCGCGACCGCTTCGCGGATCAGATTGGAATCATCTGCGATGTCGCCTTGGACCCCTATACGGTTCATGGACATGATGGCCTGCTCCGCGATGGACAGATTCTGAACGATGAAACTCTGGAAATTCTCCAACAGCAAGCCATCGTCCAGGCTCGTGCCGGCTGCTCGGTAATTGCACCTTCCGACATGATGGACGGTCGCGTCGCCCGGATCCGGTCCAGCCTCGACCAAGAGGGCTTTCAAAAAACGCTGATTATGGCCTATTCCGCAAAGTACGCTTCCGCATTCTATGGCCCGTTTCGAGATGCCGTGGGTTCCAAAAAGAATCTGGCCGGTGGCGACAAGAAAACCTACCAGATGTCACCCGCCAACACGGATGAAGCGGTGCACGAGGCCGCTTTGGATCTCCGCGAGGGCGCCGACATCGTCATGGTCAAGCCTGGCATGCCCTACTTGGACATCGTCCGCCGTCTCCGCAGCGAATTGGCTGTCCCCACCGCCGTCTACCAGGTCAGTGGTGAATACGCCATGATCTGTGCCGCCGCGGAACGCGGCTGGCTGGACCTCGACGCCTGCATGATGGAAAGCCTGCTCGGCTTTCGGCGAGCAGGCGCCGATATGATTCTCACCTACTTCGCCCTGGAAGCCGCCAAGACTCTGCAAATGCGCTAATCGGCGAAACACTGCCAAAAAAGATCACGCCTCGCAACTCCCATAAGGGCTGGAAGTAGACGGGCTGCAAATAATCGGGCTACGCACAGACGGGACAACCTGGATTCATTTACTGACTTTCAGCAAGGCAAACTTCTTCTTGCCACTCCGCAATACAATCATGCTTTCGCTGGCAAGATCTTTAGGCAGAATCACGTAGTCTTCCGGTACCGGGCGATTATTCACATTCGCGCCACCTTGCTGGGCCGTTCTCCGAGCTTCACTCTTGCTGCTTGCCAAGCCGGCATCCACGAAGGCATCGCAAATGCCGATTCCGTCTCTCAGAGCTTGAGAGCTAATCTCGGCATGGGGGACATCGGCGAAGATCTCGCGGAGTTGCTCATCTTGCAAATCGGTGATCTCGGCACCAAAGAAAACTTGCCGTGCCTTCTCGGCGGTCGCTAACCCCTGCTGGCCATGCACAAACTCCGTCAACCAACTGGCCAATCGACTCTGTGCCAGACGCCGGTGGGGCTCCGTCTGGACCGATGCCTCCAGTTCTTGACATTCCTCTTGTTCGATCTCCGTCAAGAATCTCAGGCACATCATCACGTCGGCGTCGGCGGTGTTGTACCAAT
>JANSWS010000745.1 GCA_024743355.1 bacterium | reverse complement strand
CGTTCCACCAACGCGGTCGATGGCATTCGTGTTGTAACCCGTCGCGGTCAAGCCCGTGCCACGTTCCAAGTCAAAGTTGGAACCGTAACCAATCAGCTTGACGACCAACGATTCGCTGGGAGAACTTTGCAACCGCAGCCCACCGCCGTGATGGACATTGGTGACTGTAATACTGTTGAAAAGAACGTGCACAATGTCCGTGTCATCCCAGACACTTTCCACGGTCAACAAGTCTCCACGGATTTCCAAACCGTTCAGCTCATTGTCTTCAAAGCGATTTTCACGGATCAATGGACCGCGGTTGAAATCGAAGTTATCCACCCTCGCAGCCAGACCTGTGGAACGCCCCGAGTCGCCCAACAGTTCCGCGTTGATGCTGTTGGCGTCGATATTGAGAGCACTGCCTTCATTGCTGCGGAAGGTGTTACCAATCAGGATCGGTTGAGCGCCGCGAATGAAAATCGTCGATGGGCGGTTATCCAGACGCCCCAAGCGATTGCGCGGTCCCTGGCCGCCGATTCCATCTTCATTGAACTCAAAGGTCGAGTTAGTGATGCGAGCCGTGGCCTGCTGGATCTCGATAGGGCTAAAGGCTTTAAAAGTACCTTCTAGCTTGGTCACACCGCCCGCATATGCGACGGTGGCATAGTCCAGGCTGATGGTAGAGCCAATCCCGGCGTAGATACCACCCCAGTCTCGTGCGGCTGGTGTTGTGTCGTCCCCGTCGTTGTTGGTATCGAAGCTTCCGCCTGCTCCATAGCGGTCGTCCAGCTTACTGGTAAAGATGACCGGCGCGCCGTCGATGCCTTCGGCCAGCAACGTGGTTCCAGGTTCCAGCTCAATCCGCGAACCCTCCAGCTTGATAATGCTTCCGGGATCCACCACCAGGCTCGCATCGGGACGTGGACGCAAGTTGCCTTGGGTTTCGGCAGCCAGTGTTTGGCCCAGGTCATTTCCAATATCCAAGAACGAAGTTTGTCCAGCCTCGTAGCTACCGATCAGGTCATAAGGTCCTTGGCCACCAGCAGCGCTGCGGTAAACATTAACGCTGCTGAATCCGGCTTGAACTCCCGGCAGATTCTGTAATTCGATACTGGCATTCGCGGCTACTTGAATACTGGCCGTTGGGTTGGAGGCCAAACTCTCACGTCCGGCCGAATCCACCATCACCACGCGATAATTAAATTCTCCGTTGAGCGTTCCCGCTCCACCGGTGGCCACTAGATTCACGCCCGAAACATCGGCTCGGTCGCGTTTCAGTACACCCCCAGCATTCTGGCCGATATCCAAAAAGCTGCCGGTATTGGCATCGATCTCAGCAACGAGTTGATACTGGCCTCCACCCAGATTGTCACTGCGGTACAGTCGACGGGCGACGTATTCTCCGGTGGTCAGAGGCAACCCTAGCACGCGGATTGCGTCCTGCCCGACGTTCAAGGTCACCGTGGCGCTTGCGTCAGAAGCAGGCGTTTCGTAGCCGTTCACGTCCACGAACGAAATCTTGTAGTTGTAGTTGCCCGGGCTCAGATCACCCCCCTCGCGCAGGTGTCGATGCGGTCGATTTTTCAATTGTTCCCTTTTCGGGCTCGCCGCCGCGG
>JANSWS010000764.1 GCA_024743355.1 bacterium | reverse complement strand
GGGAAACTGGCAAGAGGTTCAACCCCTGGTCCGCAGGCGTGGCGCGGGTATCATTTAGGCGTTATCAATCCAGGCTCAGTCTCGAGACTTTGAGTGGTAGCGCATCTGCCAGTTGTTGAGGAAGGATCACGATTCGTGAGAGCCCAGCCGCGCTGCTTGCGACCACTTGGTTGGAGACAAGGCCTAGGAGTCGGCCCCCCTTCGTTCCCACGCTGCAAGTTGTTGGAAAAATGAGTCAAAGCACACCTCAAAAGTGGTTCCAGCTCGAAGAGCAATTTTTCAAAGGCGTCGATCGGCATTTGATGCAGAAGCTCAAAAACGAGATGGAGACGGCGAAGACGGCCGAAGAAATCATCCGCGTAACGGGCATCAACAATCCGCACTTGGCTGAAGAAATGGCCAAGTTGCATGTTACGGTCGAGACGCTTGCCGCCTTCCGCTTGGCTCCGCTGGTGGCCGTGGCTTGGGCCGATGACCGCATCGAAGAAAACGAACGCTACACCATCACCAAAGCGGCCGAAGAGTCGGGTATCGCCGCCGATGAGCCGGCTATGGCATTGCTCGAGACCTGGACCAAACAGCGCCCCTCCGACGAGTTGTTTGATGCATGGTGTGAGTACGCGGCCGCACTGTCGAGTTCCTTGGCGGAAGCCCATCGCGCGACTTTGCGTGCCGAAATCGTTGAGCAAGTTCACGCCGTAGCCGAGGCTTCGGGTGGCTTCCTTGGCTTCGGTAGTGTGAGTCCCTCCGAAAAGGCTATGATCAAACGGATCGAGGCCGCATTGACCGTCTGAGATGAAAGAGAAGCGGGAGGCGAGAAGCGAGAAAGAAGAAGTTGCTAGCGGCTAGTTGCTAGTGGCTAGAAAAACCGGAAGACAGGGCGTAGCGAAACTCGTGCAGAGTTTCGGTAACCGAGCTGCGAGAAAAGAGCCTGAGTGTGGCACTGTTCTCCGAACGGTTTTCCGAGTGTCGAGATCAAGCGTCGGGAGAACAGCCGAAACTCTGCACGAGTTTCGCTACAAAATCGCTTCGGATTGAATTGAGCTACATGCGGCACATCACAGCCAGCTCTCGCTGAGTTTCCGAAGCTCCAAACGCCAAGCGCAGTCCTGTTATGCCCGACGTAGGCGTGTTGTACTCGAATTGTTGGCACGACTCGGAGCTCCGACCGACTCTTCCATGTTTGTTTTGCCCTTTCAGGGCGATTGGGACTATTTCGATGCCAACCCAGGGCGGCGGCAATGCCAAAGAAGTGGCTAGTTGCTAGATGCTAGTTGCTAGTTGCTAGTTGCTAGTTGCTAGTTGCTAGTTGCTAGTTGCGAGACCTGAGAGTTGATGCCTGATACCTGATGCCTGATGCCTGATGCCTGATGCCTGATGCCTGATGCCTGATGCCTGATGCCTGATGCCTGATGCCTGATGCCTGATGCG
>JANSWS010000256.1 GCA_024743355.1 bacterium | reverse complement strand
AGCGCCACATTCGATTAGCCGTATGGGCGTTAGCCCCGGTTTTCGAAGGGTTTAGGCAACACTTAGCTAGAAATCGTGTTATCAAGGTTAACTAAGGAATTGCCAGAAGCTTTATCGAAAGTGGCGTTGTCCAGCTAACCTGCGGCGAAAAACCAAAGACCTGGACAGCAGACTGTCGGGCTTCGTCACGCCGAGCGTGAACGGCTACGCCAAAACGAGGAGCTGAGATGATGGGCAGCCCGGGCAGCCGCCTTTTGGTTCGGTCTTGGTCGAGTAAAATCAAGACCCAAGGCGTTTGGGCCCGCATCCGAACCTCGCAGGCTCCCACTTGGACGGCTCCTGCCGGCTGGAAGCTTGTCGGGTATTGGTTTGAACGCGATTAATCAAAGCGATCCATCAGGAAAGATTTAGGCAACGGATGACGCATTCACGAGAAGCGGTGGTGTTACTGAGCGGCGGACTGGATTCAGCCACGGTCCTGGCTCTGGCAAAGCGTGATGGCTTTGCAGTTCATGCACTGAGCTTCAATTACGGTCAGCGTCATTGCTTCGAATTGTCGCGAGCACGCGAGCTGGCAACGGCTGCGGGAGTCTTGAGCCATGCGGTGGTCGATATCAATCTGGCTCAATTCGGTGGTTCTGCGCTGACCGCCGATATCCAAGTTCCCAAACATGAGACGGCCGAGGAAATTGGCGATGAAATTCCGGTGACCTATGTGCCGGCCCGTAATACCGTCTTTCTTTCCTTGGCCTTGGCACTTGCCGAGTCACGATCGGTGCTGGATATCTTTATTGGCGTCAATGCGCTGGATTACAGCGGCTACCCCGACTGTCGGCCGGAGTTCATTCAGGCCTTTGAAGATATGGCAAATTTGGCCACTCGAATCGGCGTCGAGCAAAGTCAGCCGATCAAGATTCACACGCCGCTGATCCATTTGACCAAGGCCGAAATCATCGCACAGGGATTGGCATTGGGTGTCGACTATTCGAAAACGATTAGTTGCTACGATCCCGGTGAGGAAGGAAAACCCTGCCGTCACTGTGATGCCTGTCTATTGCGGATCCGCGGTTTTGAACAGAACGGCTTGCAGGATCCAAGCTTGTAAGGCTGAACTGAGCGAGAAATGCTTACCCGTAGCCACGCTCGCCAGAGCGTGGTCTGAGCGAGAAATGCTTCCCCGTAGCCACGCTCGCCAGAGCGTGGTCGACTAGAATGGAAATATTCTTATAAGTAACGGGGCGATTTCTCAGCCCACTCGCCGATGATGAATTGATTGAGCGATGATCTGCAGAAAGGGGCAAGCAGATGTCCGCAGCAAATGAACCGGATCTAAAGCTAGGTTACGCAGAGTACGTTCTCTTTCCAGACGATGGATTGCGTCACGAAATCGTCGATGGAGATCACTATATGAATCCGGCACCTAGCACCTACCATCAAACGATCTCCAAACGACTCCAGCATCAGCTCTATACGAAAATCGAGTTGGCGAATCTCGGGGTAGTTTTTTACGCGCCCATCAATGTTCAGTTGAGTGAGCACGATATTGTGCAACCCGATCTGGTCGTGTTGTTGAAGGAAGCCAGAGCACGGGTCTCAACCACGAAAATCGACGGTGCCCCCGATCTGCTGATTGAGATTCTGTCGCCATCAACAGCGGATCGTGACATTCATCTAAAACGCCGTGTCTACGAGCGATCAGGTGTGACAGAATACTGGATCGTCGATCCTGCCGAACAGTCAATACTGCAATTGAACCTGCGAGCCAATCGCTACCAAGCCGATACACAGCGTGACAATCTCCGATTAGCTATCCTGCCCCAAGTTTTAGTTGACTTGACGATGGTTTGGTAAAGCAGGCTTTGTCGAGGCGATGGTGTAACGTTCGGTTGGGTCCCGCGCGAAGAAGTCCGGATCCGTGTCGATCCGTGGCTCGATTCCCCGCTTATCAGAGATTGCGCGTGCGGCCCAGGCTTCATCAACGGGCCGTTACCACTAACTCTCGGGAGAGTCGGGCGTCTCCGCGGCTGGTATGGTGCTTTCCCACCTCGTCACTAGGGCTCCGATCCTCTTTGCCGATAGTCACGTCGAAAACAACGTGACTATCGGTGGCAGCTTGCGTGCGGCTTCGACGGCGATCAGCGAAAATCAATTCTCAATTGCGCCAGGTAATAGAGCATTGAAGAATGGTGGCTAATGAAACCCAGATAAAGTAAGGTAGCTGGGCGAGGGCGATCCAGCGATTGTGCTTCCAGACAGCCAGTACCATCCAGATGATGCTCAGCCAGACAATCACAATGTCGACCGCCGCCAGCGGCAGATTGCGGAGGCCGAATTGGATGGGGGTAAACGCAAGATTGGCTACCAGATTGATCGCAAAGGGCAGGGCGACTTGCCACGGCAGTTGCTTACGCAAAGTCTGCACAAACACGTAGCCAAAGGTCACGAAGATGATGGGATACAGACACTGCCAGATGAAACCGATGGTAGCCGGTTCCGGCGTCCATGCAGGTTTGTCAAGGCTGTTGTACCAATCGATCCAAGTCATGCGGAACGCGCCTCTACGCTGCTGTAAGCCCACTTACAATGGAGATTTTCGATGCGAGCTTTGACGCGCAATTGCCCCATGAAATCAAGAATCCACTTCCTCGTTACCAGGGTCCTCCCTGGTAATGCCGCTTATAAAACTTCCTCGTTACCAGGGTCCTCCCTGGTAATGCCGCTTTCCTCGTTACCAGGGTCCTCCCCGGTCCTCCCTGGTAATGCTGCTTCCTCGTTGCCAGGGGCCTCCCTGAAATTCCGAGCAATGGTCTCTGCCCTCGCCGGCAGGTAAATTGTGCCCTCGCCGGCAGGTAAATTGTAGTGATTCCAAGCCCGGGCGAAGTATCGACAAAGCGAGTCACTAAATTGAAGATTCTGTTCTTGCACGGTTGGTACAGCCTGGTTGGCGGCGTAAAACCCACTTACCTCAAAAACGCCGGCCACCAAGTGGCGAATCCCGCACTGGATGATAACAACTTTGAAGCAGCCGTCAGTACGGCGCAGCGGGAATACGATCAACAACTACCGGATGTGATTGTCGGATCTTCTCGCGGCGGCGCGGTGGCAATGAACATTCAGAGCCGTGATACCCCACTGGTTTTGCTCTGTCCAGCTTGGAAGAACTGGGGTACCGCTACGCGACTCAAGGCGAACGCCGTCATTTTGCATAGTCGGGCCGATGATGTTATTCCATTTGCTGATTCGGAGGAATTGATTGCAGTCAGCGGTCTGCCGGCAGAAACGCTGTGCGAGGTGGGTGCCGATCATCGTCTAGCCGATCCAGAGCCTCTGCAAGCGATGCTCGCGGCTTGTGAACGACTGCACCACGTTTAGTAGCCATCATCGCTCCGCGTGATGAGGCCCGATCCGCAGTTTCCTCTGCGAAACGCATCGGATCGGACAACACAGTTGGACTTTGTGGGATTTAATCTGCGACGAAAACCAAAGACCTGGACAGCAGGCTGTCGGGCCTCGTCACGCGGAGCGTAAACGTCTACACCGCGGCTAACGCCGACCGGCTGATACAATCTGCCTTGCGGATATTATGGCGCTGTCCAGCGAGGCTAGCCCTCAGGGAGTCCAATCCACAGCATGCCCGACACTCCCAGTTGCCACCCTCAGGAACAGCGAACAAGAATCCTTCAAGGAAAAGCATATGTCACTCAAAAATCTTCTGGCCGCACGATGGACGGCTCTTCTCGTGATGAGCCTGGTCACGGTTCTACCCGATTCCAGCAGGGCACAGTCTCTGGAGCAGGCATTCTCCATCGTCCAGCAAGCAGTGGAAGACGGCAGTATTCCTGGCGCCGCGGTACTGATCATGCAAGACGGGGAGGTCATTGCGGAGAAGACTTTTGGGCTATGTGAGATCAGCGCGGGTCGTCCCTTTCGCATGGATACAATTTGTTGGGTTGCATCGTTGACAAAGCCAGTCACGGCTACTGCTGCGATGAAACTTGTTGAAAGGGGGAAACTCGATCTCGATGCTCCCGTTGTCAATTACCTTCCAGTTTTGGCTCAGCTCGCAACGCAAGATGGTCGTAAACAGTCGGTCACGATCAGGCACTTGATGTCTCACAGTTCAGGCATCCCCGCATCTGTTCCCCTGCGACCGAGTTTCTTTTTTACTCAAGATTGGTTCGACCGATCGCTAGCTGAAGTCGTCGATGCCATCGCCGCCCGGCCATTGGATTTTGTGCCAGGTTCACGGGCGGAGTATTCCAACGCCGCGCCTTATGTTTTGGGCCGCATTGTCGAAGTGGTATCCGGGCAACCGTTCGGCCAATTTGTGAGAAACGAGGTCCTTGACCCTCTCGACATGCACGATACGGGCTTTGAAGTCGCACCCGAGAAATGCGAGCGGACAGCAGTCGTCTATCGGCGGGAGCAAGGCAAGTTGTCGATCTATTGTCAGTACGATCCCGATTGGGATGTGCGGATGACAATGCCGGATGGTGGACTGTTTTCCACTCCCAAGGATATCGCTCAATTCGCTAATTCCTTCCTGAATCCAGCCAGCCAGTTGCTCCAGCCCGAATCCATTCAAAGCATGTTGACGAAACAGAATGAATCTTTCGGACTCGGGTGGATACGGGACCGCGAACATCAGTTCAGTCACTGGGGGTCGAGTGGCACTTTGGTGTGGGCGGATCAGAAGAGCAAAGTTGTGGGAGTTTTCTTCTCCCAAATCCAGGACTTTGAACTGCTGGCTTCGCTCAGAGAGAGCTTTCGCAGCGAAGTCGACCGGGCGTTTCAGAATTAGCCAGCTAGGGACGGACAGTTTCGAACTTGAAGGAAAACACGTCCGCGTCTCTTAGTTCGATTACCAGCCGGACTGGAGTGCCGGCCAGGCATGACAGCTCTTCGGAGTCGAAGGGAACGGGCTGATCGATGGCGTCTCCCGTTAATGGTCCGGATGACAATGAGCGGGTTGGCTCGTAAAGGTCATGGATGTCAATCTTCACATAGCCTTCGGCTTGGGTGCGGAAGTTCAGGAGCAACTTGTTTCCCGAAAAGACAAGTGGTCTCGATGTCATACGACCTGGCTCGTTGTCCGCATGCAGCGAAACAAATCCATCGATGCGATAGCTGAATCTGCGCACCCGGTTGTCGGGCCCCGTGTAATAGGCTTCGGTTCCAAAGACAGCCAGCTCACGACTTCCAGGCTGTTCACCAGGCAGCTCAAGCAAGCCATGGACCATATAATTACTGCGGTTTCCGGCCCGGTCCTCGGGCGCCGACTCGGGGATCAAGGCTTCCGCGCAACGGTGAAAGGTATAGCCATCACGACTGGACATGAACGTCGGCTCGACCCGTTGACTCTGTTCGGGTAGGTAACGTGTTGGAAAGCCTATCAACAGATGAGGGGCGCGATAATAGGGTTGCACGGCATTGGTGTACAGGTGTTCGTGGGGAGCGTTGGGGATGCTGATGTACTCGGGTGGGCTCCAGTGCAAAAAGTCGTCTGATGTTTGCACCATGATGTCTCGGATGCCATCACGAAAGTTGCGGTGATAGCAGCGATAGCAGCCTGAATGGGCATCCCAGAAAGCCAGGTTCTGCGAATCAAAGGCACCTTCGGTAATGATGGGTTCTTGCTGGATGAGCGACCAATGGATGCCGTCCGCGGACTGAAATGCATAGAGTCCCTTGGGGCGGTGTGGCCGACCTCGCGACACGGCCTTGTACCTGGCTTCGGGACGACAGTCTGGGTTGGTGTCTTTAAAGGGCGTAAAGCAATGGGAGCCCACGTCGTCCCACACGATGTTGTTCTGTTTGGAACCTGCAAATTCGAACAACCCTAAATCGGGCTTCGTCCAGTGAATACCGTCGCGGGATTCCGCATAACATGTAACCTCGGCGTGCGCTGACTTGCGGCTCTGTTCGTCGTAATGCGAACCACGATACCAAGCACGGTACCGATCTTCGTCCTGGAAGATGGTGAAGTAGGCGCTCGTATTTCCTTCCCAAGCCTCATCGGCCGTGAGCACAACTTGGCCGGGTTCGGGCCGCTGCAGTTTCAGGCATGCACTGCCTGTTAGCTCTTCAATGAGCGCTTCATCGACAAACAATTCACGGCGATCGCCAATGGTAGTGATCGCCTGGGCAGCATCCTGGATTGGCTGCGCGTCCATGGCGTAGCAGCTGCGACCGTGCGTGGCGACCACCAGTACATTATCACGCGGGTGCACAAACAGATCGTAAACGGATGCTGTGGGCAGGTTGGCACACAGCGATTGCCATTGGCGACCACCGTCCAGGCTGACGTAAACTCCCATGTCGGTGCCGACATAGAGCAGCTCAGCAACCCGTGGATCTTCCACAATGACGTTGACGGGTTCCGCGGGAAGCCCGTCGCCGATGCTTGTCCAGCTGTTGCCTTGATCGTCGGAGCGAAAGACGTACGACGAGTAATCGTCGATCCCAGCACCGCTTTGCGCAACGAAAACGCGTTGTGCATCGTGCGGCGAGGCGAAGATGCGAGTGAAACTACGCTTGGGGAGTCCCTCTTCGATGCGCGACCAATTTTCGCCGTCATCCGTGGTGACAAACATGTCGGCCTGGTCCGTGCCAGCGAACAGTGTTCCAGCATCTACAGGAGACTCGGCTAGTGCGGTGATCGCCTGATAGCGGGCATTGCGGACGACATCGGTCGAGACCAGGTCTGGGCTGATCGGCAACCAACTGTCGCCTCGGTTAGTGGATTTGAAGACCCGATTGGCTGCGTAGTAAAGGGTTTGCCCGTTGTGATGGGAAGGAAAGAAAGGAGTCATCCACGCGCAACGCAACTCCTCTCCGTCCAGTCGAGGTTGAATGTCGTCGGTGACCCCGGTAGCCATGTTCTTTCTTCGGAGCTCGCCATACTGATGTTCATAGTAGATGGTCTGGTCATCGACCGGATCTCGATAAGTGAAGTAGGAATCACCACCACCCCAGGGATCGAGATAAACGTGCTTCCATGCGTCCGGACGACCAGTCCGCGGTCGATGTGTGACGGGGCCGTAAAGTGCCGCGTTGTCCTGCGTGCCGACGTAAACGTTGAACGGCTCGCGCATGTCGTAGGTGGCGGCATAGCATTCTGCGATCGGCATGTTGTTCAGATGCAACCAGGTGCGACAGCGGTCGTGCGTTACAAATATTCCGCCATCGGTACCGAACACAATGTGCTCTGAGTCGGTGGGGTTGATCCACATTGCGTGCGTGTCCAAATGGATCACGTCCGCTCCGTGCGGGAGCAGATGCACGATGTCGCCGGCGATCTTGGTGAAGCTAAGACCGCCATCCCGGGTGACGAACGAATTCTGTCCTATGCTGTAGACTTCGTTCGGATCGTCGGGCGAAACACGGATCTCGCACCAGTCCCAGCGAGCCTGTAGCCGGTCGTAGGTTCTGGACCACGACTGTCCCGCGTCTGTAGAGCGATAGAATCCATCCAGCTCCCCCTCGTCCACGAGTGCATACAACCTGTCGGGGGCGGCTGTTGCCATGGCGATCGCAATCCGTCCGACGTTGTCACCGACTGGCAGCCCGTTGGTCAGTCTGGTCCAGCTCTCACCACCATCCGTGGATTTGTAAATGCCGCTTTCTTTCCCGCTGTGTTGTTGGCCCTCGGTAGCCCGCTGCCACATGCTGGCATACAGCACGTTCGAATCACTGGGGTGCATGACCAGATCAATCGCCGCAGTGTGGTCATTACTATACAGGACTCTCGACCAAGTCTTGCCGCCGTCGTCGGTGCGAAAGACGCCTCGCTCTGGATTGGCACTGTTCTGATGGCCGATTGCGGCCACGAAGACACGCTCGGCATCGCGGGGATCGACCAAAACGCGAGCGATGTGTTGCGTATCCTTCAATCCCATGTTGGTCCAGGTCCGGCCCGCATCCTCCGATTTGAAAATGCCCATCCCAGGCAATGCGGAGCGGGCCAACAGGACTTCGCCGGTCCCCAACCAAACAGTCTTGGGGTCTGTTGCCGCTACCGCCACGTCTCCCACCGCGATGGAAGACTGCTGCTCAAAGGTGGGCGTCCAAGTGAGTCCATTGTTGATCGTCTTCCACAGCCCACCCGATCCGACTCCCACGTACATAGTCGAAGGTTGTTCCGGATCCACGGCGATGCATTCGATGCGACCTCCCTGGAAAACGGGGCCGATGGATTTCCAACGCAGCGAGTAGAATTGCGACTCACGCCGCATTCTCGTGTGCTGTTCCCACGATTGTTCGCGCTCTGCGACCGGCGTCGCGGTGGGAGCAGCGGCGTCCAGCTGTAAGCCAAGGGTAATTCCAATCAACCAGCAGGGTAGTAGAGTCATAAGGTCGCGTGTTTGAAGAACCGGGTGCTAAAGAGTGAAACCCATGGAGCTGTCTGGCACAGACCGCAGCATGGATGCCGACGTTTATGTTACCGCGAATGGGGTCTACCAAAGGTGGGTTGAGCAGTCATGGCTATGTCCGTCGCGTCAACTTGCATCGTCGGACTGCTGGCGAAGTTGAGCAAGCCACTGGACTAGTCATCTAATCGCGATAAAAAACTGCCAGCCATACTGTGGGTTCCGTTTCCGATGTCCACTCCACCCGATGTCGCCGATGCGCGGGGATGTTCAAGTAATCACCGCAACGAAGGAGCACCGAGAGATCCTGGTCGAACTGCAGCTTGGCTTGCCCCTTGAGCACGATCACCCATTCATGCTCATCCTGATCGTACCAAAAGTTCTGCGGGCTAGTGTGTCCAGTGGACACGATCCTTTCGATACGAACATGACTGCTCTGGGCCAGTACTTCCGTTAGTTCCGCGGGCAGCTTGCTTGGTATTTCAGCAAATAGATTGTCCATCGCGATATCCGGATTGGGATTCTTTACTCTTCAAAAAGGGACAGCAGCAATCGTGATTCCCCTGCCTATTTGAAAATTCTATGCATGCAATTGCTGGACTAGTAGAATTTGTCAGTGGAGGATAACTCATGGTCAAAAGTCGACAACACACCGCCCGTAAGCCGGCGATCAAGCATGCACATCTACAAAAAAAGATGCAGAAGCAGAAAACGCAGGTTAAGAAGAAGGTCGTGAAAAAGAAGTGACTTAGTGTTCGGTCCGGATGCTGATGGGGTCCTGGTCGATGCCCCGCTCGAGGTAGCGGTCATGCCGAGGAGCAGACTGAGGAATAAGTGATGAGTGAATTTCAAGTTCGCAAGCTTGCGGAAGAGATGCAACCGCCCGCATCTGGTAAGCATTGCAAGGTGCTCGTCGACGATTCCCACGTAAAGGTTGTCTTGTTTGCCTTTGCGGCCGAGGATGGTCTGAAAGAGCATGTTGCCCCGCTTCCAGCCATCATCCAGATCATTAGCGGTCGGGCAGAAATGACCGTTGGTGAGGAGTTGGTCGCGGGAGAGCCGGGAACTTGGATTCAGATGTCGGCTCAAACTCCGCACAGCATCCAGACTCGGACCCCCGTGGTGATGTTGCTGACATTGTTGAAGTCATCGCAAGCCTGAGATGGAAGGTATTCAAGATCCATGGGCCACAAGAAATCCAAGCTGCCCGAGAAAGTCTGCGTCGTTTGCGGAAGGCCGTTTAAGTGGCGGAAGAAATGGGAGAAGGTCTGGGCTGAAGTCAAGTACTGTAGCGACAAGTGCCGCAATCGCCGTAAATCTATGGAGCGCGGTGACTCGCCACGCGACTTGGCGCCGCTGTCGTTTGCATGTGATTCGGGTTGAAAATTGATTTCCCGGTTTCGCGGAAGTGGGTACATAGCAAAGCTCCGACAAGTCGGAGTATTCCAAAACTTGGCTAGCTTCGCCCACGCAACATGGCGGCTATCATCGGGCTGAAGAACAATATCAGCAGCCCCAAGGGCATGAATCCGCCTGCGGTCAGGTTGTAACTCGAGCTGAGTTCTTCCCACGACAAGCCCATCACGAAGCGGCCAAACAAGAACTCGAAAGCCACGGTCAACGTGAGCCAAATCAAGCCGACCGTGAGTAATTCTGAAGTTCGTCTTGCTCCAACCCATTGAATCGTGAAGTAGGCGATGACGATGATAATCGCCGAGCCAGTGAAGACGCCGATCTGGTTGGAACGGAACTTGCCGACTAGGGGGACGAGCAATATCGCCCGCAGAACGCCGTGGATGATCTCGGCGAGAATCAGGGCCAGCCAGATCGCCAAACTGCGGATGACGATTTGCTTTTGATTTGTCGGGTCGCTCGCGGCCATCTTACAGCAATACATCCTCGAGCGGTCTGCGTGGCGTGCGATGCTCTTCCGGTTGGGCAAAGCCAAGTCGAAAGGGAAGTTGCGGAAATAGTTCAGGATCCACTTGCAGTTGAGCCACTTGCTGCTTGATCTCTTCGACTTGCACAATCTGGCTCATCGGCTGGCACCAAATACCAAAGGCAGCTGCCAACAAGGAAATGCGTTGATAGACTTGCCCGACTTGGATCTGGCTTTCCCGGCTATTGTCCGTCGAACTAACAAGCCCTAGAACTGGTGAGGACATCAAGATCACGGAATCCTTCTTTGCCATTGAGTCGCCCATGTTGATATGCGTCACGGCCAACTTGCCGATTTTCGACATCAGCCAAGATGTTCCAAATACGCCTTGACCGATCCAATAGCCTAGTTCTCGCCGAAATGCCGGGTCGGCGAATTCGATGGCGTCAGCTTGTACGACCAACTCGTCGACCTTGCGTTTGACGGATGCATCGTCGGTCAGCTGGAGCGTGATCTGCGACTCACGGCAACATTCTTGTAGTTCTTGCAGCACGCTTTCCGGGATGGGGCGACCATCGTACTCGCCGTGGTTCGTGTGCCGAACCACAATCATTTGGAATAACCGCTGATCGCCTTGCGGGACAGTTGAACTGTTGGGCTCAAACTGAATCGAAGCTGCGTGCAGCGGATTCCCAGCCTCGGGCAAATACTGAATCTGTTGGCGGAAGCCAAAATGTTCCGCGCTGATCCGCAAGTTCTCTAAGCAGCAGCCCACACTAATGTGCAATTCGCGTTGATCATCGTCAGCCACCTGGAGCCAACGCTCCTGATCCAAGAATATATCGATGCGGTTTTCGGCAATACGAAATTTCCACGGCTGCGTATTATGACTGGAGGGTGCAAGTACGGCATACTGGAGCAAGAATCGCAATCGCTCAGCGAACGAGCCACTTGCTGGGAAACGGGATTCGCAGACTTCCCAGGGATCGGTGGCGGTCATCATCTTATCCTTTCCAATACATAACTCGACGGATTGAAAGCAAGCTTCCATGCGCCATGGTTCGAATCT
>JANSWS010000182.1 GCA_024743355.1 bacterium | reverse complement strand
TTTGCCTTGGGGATTCTGATCATGCTGGCAGTTAATGTCCTGCAGCGAGGTATCGGCTTCATTCGCGGCATCGGTCTGGCGCGGTTTCTATCCGACGAAGAACTCGGTTATTGGGCGCTAGCGCACAGCTTCTTTCTGCTCGCAGTGCCGATTGCCGTACTGGGATTACCCGGAAGTTTTGGCAAGTTTGTCGAGCACTTTCGCTATCGAGACAAGCTGGGAGCTTACGTCCGACGGGTAGCCGCCGGCACTTTGCTCGGAAGCGTTTTACTTTGTGCGTTTGTGGCCTGGATGCCCGATCATTTCTGTTGGCTCGTCTTCGGTGAGACGCAGAGTGGCCGGATTGTGAGCTGGTGCATCGCTGGTTTGGCAACCTCTATTGGCTTGAGCTTTGTCAATGAATTAGCTGCCGGATTCCGTCAAGTGCGAGCCATTTCTTCCATGCACTTCGTTCAGAGTTTGACCTTTACCGTGATAGGTCTGACGTCTGTCATGCTTTGGGGTTCCTGGTGGTTGCTGCTGCCGAGTTTTGCTCTGTCCAATCTGCTGGCCATGCTTCCAGGGCTTTACACATTGCATCAACAGCATGGTGGCGAACTTTCGCAAGCCCAGGAGGCCAAGGATGAATTCGGTAGCGAGATCTGGTATCGGATTCTGCCCTTTGCCATGAGCCTGTGGCTAATGAATCTGTTGAGCAACTTGCATGCGGTAAGTGATCGCTACATGTTGCTGCACCTGGTTCCAGAGGGAGAGCTCATCGGTCGCGGCCTGGTCGGTCAGTACCACTGCGCCAAGATTGTCCCCAATCTGTTGGTGAGTGTAGGCTTGATGCTTGGCGGCGTATTATTGCCTTACTTAAGTGCCGACTGGGAGAATGGGCGTTTGGATCAGGTACGAATCCGCGTACGCAGACTCTTGAAGACCAGCGTGATTGGCTTCTTGGCACTGGCAACCGCGTCCTTGGTAATCTCGCCTTGGCTATTCGGGGTTGTTTTTCAGGAACGGTATCAGTTGGCGGAGGGTGTGCTGCCGATCGCTCTGGTTCAGGCAATCTGGATTGCCGTATACGCTATTGCCGAGCCCTTCATGTTGTGTGCGGAACGCGGTAAGCAACTCGTGGCTATCACCGTTGCGGCTCTGTTGTTGAACGTTGCACTGAACTGGTACATGATTCAATCTCTGGGGCTAACTGGGGCCATGTGGGCCACCAGCATTGCCACGCTAGGCGGACTCGCACTTCTGTTTTGGCGGATGAGGTGTTGTGGCTGCAGTGTGGATCGAGGAAGTCTATTGTTGTGTGCGGCGCCTATCACACTGCTGGCTGGCCCCATAGTAGCCATGGCAGGCTTGTTGGCGATCGTCGCTTTGGCCGGACGCACGGATTGGCTGCTCAACCAAAGCGAACGGGATCTGGCGGACGACATGCTCTGCAAGGCGGCCGCTAGAGTTGGCTGGCGGATCCAATCGATGTGGCCCTAGCTTGCACTGGTAGTTTCGGTCTCAGGCAAAGCGGTCCCTGCTAGGGTTGGGCGGCGGCTGCGGCCCGCGTCAGTCTTCTACGATCGGACTCCCGCAAGTTGATTTTCCTCAGGCGGATTGAAGAAGGTGTAATTTCGACCAGCTCGTCCTCTTCGATGTATTCCAATGCCGCTTCCAAAAACAACTTGCGAGGCGGCTTGAGAATGACGTTTTCATCGGAACCAGCGGCTCGAATGTTGGTCAGCTTCTTTTCGCGACAGGGGTTGACCACCATGTCGTTCTCGCGGGCGTTCTCACCCACGATCATGCCTTCGTAAATTTCATCGCCGGGTCCAACAAACAACTCGCTGCGGTCTTGTAGCCCAAACAGCGCGAATGGCACCGCCTTGCCCGCCACCATGGAAACTAGCACGCCGTTCGAGCGCAAGGGGACATCACCTTCGCGAGGCTTGTAGCCGTGAAAGCGGTGATGGATGATGGCCGTTCCTTGCGTTGCGTTCAGCAGTTTGGTGCGAAGCCCGATCAATCCTCGGGCGGGGATATCAAATCGAAGCAACGCGTAGGAGCCTCGCGGGAGCATCTCATCCAATGAGCCTCGTCGCAGACCGACCAATTCCATCACGGGGCCAACCTTGTCTTCCGGGACCTCGACGTTCAGTGTTTCGAAGGGTTCGAGCGTCTGTTTGCCGTCCTTCTTTAACACCACGCGGGGTTTGCTCACCGACAGTTCGAAACCCTCGCGGCGCATCGTTTCGATCAAAACGGCCAAGTGCAAGACGCCTCGACCGCGAACGGCATAGGCCTCTGCGCCCTCGACCGGTGACATTCTCAAGGCCACATTCCGCTGCAGCTCTTTTTCGAGTCGACTTCGTAGCTGTCGGGTAGTTACATATTTGCCCTCGCGTCCTGCAAACGGAGAGCTGTTGACCGAGAACACCATCTCCAGTGTGGGCTCGTCGACCGTCAGTCGTGGCAGCGGCCGAACGTCACCACGCGCGCAAATCGTGTCGCCGATGTCGACGTCATCCAGTCCCACTACGGCCACGATATCGCCAGCCTCCGCCGAAGGCACTTCGGTTCTGCCAAGCTTGTCAAAAGTGGAGACCGAGGAGATTTGGGCTTGTACCACTCGGCCCTGATCCTTGGCCAAGTCAATGGACTGGCCCGAGTGGATTGTGCCGGCTTGGATTCGGCCGACTCCGATTCTGCCCACATAGTCCGACCAATCCAAGTTGGTTACCAGCATTTGCAATGGTGCGTCCGGTTCGACCTCGGGGCCCGGGATCTTTTCCAGGACCATGTCCAACAGGGGCTGCATGGAGGTCGTGCGAACAGCGGGGTCCGTTGTCGCGTAGCCTTCTTTGGCCGAGGCGAAGATATAGTCAAAATCGTCGAGATACTCTTCGCCTCCCAGGTCCACCAGTAATTCCAGAGCTTCATCAACCACGTCGTGAGCTCGGGAGTCAGGGCGGTCGATTTTGTTGATCACGACAATTGGTTTAACGCCAACTTCCAATGCCTTGGACAACACAAAACGCGTTTGGGGCATGGGGCCTTCGGCAGCGTCCATCAGAACCAGGGCGCCGTCGGCCATCCTAACGACACGCTCGACCTCCCCGCCGAAGTCGGCGTGTCCCGGCGTATCAATGATGTTGATTTTCACATCTTTGTACGGCAGGGCGATGTTCTTGCTGAGAATGGTGATGCCCCGTTCCCGCTCAAGATCATTGCTGTCTAGAATCTGCGTGCCTTGCAATTGCGATTCGCGAAATTGCCCACTCTGCTTCAACAGACAATCGACCAGCGAGGTCTTGCCATGGTCGACGTGAGCGATGATGACGATGTTGCGAAGATCATTACGGCGCATTTGGCATGCCCAAAGGGTTAAAAATTTGATTCATGGATCCGCCGCTTTCGGGTGATGCACGCGGGACACAGGCCGGACGGATCCGAAATTTCGCGAGCCAGACCACCCGCTAGAACGGATCGTTACCAAAACCAGACTCATATTCTCCCGCTGAACTCGGATCTCAGCGAGGGGGTTGCGGGCGGATTCGTGATTCCGATTAGCTCTTGTGAATTTTGAGCGGGTTACCGATACTCATGGGTCATTCAGCAGTCCTGGCCGTCCCTTCAACCGTGACTATGGACTTGCGGGCAGGCTTTGCCTGCCATCTGTATGTGAGATTGGAACAACCCTCGGACCCGCGTGGGGGCCGCTGTGGGATTGTTCCGTTGCCCCCAACTGCCGGAGATCGAACAGTAATGGCACGTTATACTGGACCAAAAGCACGCATCAATCGCCGTCTCAGCATGCTGGTTTACGAGAGCGCAGGTGCCCAGAGAGCATTCGAGCGGAGAGACACCCCACCCGGAATGCATCCTCGCGGACGCCGCTCTAGCAACTATGGCACGGCTCTGTCCGAGAAGCAAAAGATCAAGCATTATTACGGTCTGGGCGAGCGGCAGTTGCGCCGCTACTACGATAAAGCTTCGGCAGCCAAGGGTAATACGGCGGAAAACCTACTGCTCATGTGTGAGCGAAGGCTGGATAACGTGGTCCGCCGTGCAGGTTTCACCAAGAGCCGTCCGCAGGCCCGCCAGGGGATTGTGCACGGGCACTTTCGGGTCAATGGCGTCAAAGTCAATAAACCTGGCTACATCCTGCGTGCAGGAGATGTTATCGAGCTGAGAAGCCGCGATAATCTCAAGGATCTATATCGCGGGGTAATTGCCAACAACGCCCCCCAGCCACTGGATTGGCTATCCTTCGATTCGGAGGGTTTCAAAGCCACCGTTCTGAGCCTTCCGACTGCTACCGACATCAGCTTACCTGTGGATGGTAACACGGTGGTCGAGTTCCTGTCGCGCTAAGCGAAAAGCAATCGCGTTCCCAGGAGTCGCAGTTATAGTAGGGTCGTCTTTCCAGGCCCGACCGCAAGGTTCGGGTCCGGAATTGTCCTTCACTGGCTGCCATGGGGCCACTCAGGACTCGCTGCCGCGGGTCGCGCGACTTGGGCGCGCACCATGACGACAAGATCTCAACGCGGCTGCGCGGAGTCGTTGCCCGTATTTGCCGTCAGCGGTTCCATGGTCAGGTCAATGGTTTTCGCAATGACATTGGCGTTTCCAAAATCAGCTATGCCCAAAACACCACGAGGGAATACGCATGCAAAGTGACTTAGTTGTTTTAGGTGGCGGGCCAGGCGGTTATGCGGCCGCTTTTCTGGCTGCGGACGAAGGGATGCAGGTCACGATCGTGGAAGCCGACCCCAGGCTGGGAGGCACCTGCCTGTTGCGAGGCTGCATTCCATCCAAGGCTCTGTTGCATGTGGCCAAAGTGATTTCGGAGGCGGAAGAACTGACAGAGGATTGGGGGGTCCAATTCCAACCACCGAAAATCGACATCGACAAGGTACGGGCCAGAAAAGAGAAGGTGATCAGCACTCTCAGCGGTGGCCTTGCCAATCTTGCCAAACGACGCAATGTCACCTTGATCCGTGCTAAAGGGGTCTTCGAAAATAGCACGACACTGCGTTTGGAGGGAGAGCATGAATCCATACCTGAAGAACGACAGTTAACGTTCAAACACTGTATTCTCGCCACTGGCAGTGTGCCGGCGATGCCGCCGAACTTCGCAATTGGCAGCGATCGGGTGATGGATTCCACCGGCGCGCTCGAGTTGCAGGATATCCCCGAGTCTTTACTGGTCGTCGGCGGGGGATACATCGGCTTGGAAATGGGCTCGGTTTACGCCAATCTGGGCTCGAAGGTGAGCGTGGTTGAGCTGGCGGACGGCTTGCTGATGGGGGCCGATCGTGATCTGGTAAAGCCATTGCAGAAGCGGCTTGAAGCACTCTTTGAGAAGCGGATTTACCTGAACACTAAAGTCGGCTCCATGGCCGAAGTGGATCAGCAGGTGGAAGTTACTTTCGAGGGTCCTGGTAAGTACGGACACGAACGCTTCGACCGGGTTCTGGTGAGCGTCGGCCGTCGTCCAGTCAGCCGGGAATTGGGGCTGGAGAACACTCAGGTTCAGCTGGACCAGCGAGGGTTTGCAGTTGTCAACAAGCAGCAATGGACCCACGATCCTCATATTCTGGCGATCGGTGACGTGGCCGGTGAGCCGATGCTGGCCCACAAGGCTTCGCACGAGGGACGCTTGGCGGTGGAAGCGCTGCTGGGAGAAGCCGTATCCTTTGATAAAGCAGCAATTCCCGCAGTCGTATTCACCGATCCGGAAATCGCCTGGGCGGGTTTGACCGAAGAAGAAGCCAAGAAAACCGGGAAAGCCGTCGAGATTGAAACCTATCCTTGGGCCGCCAGCGGTCGGGCCCAAGCTCTTGGAAGAACCGACGGGCTCACGAAATTGCTGGTGGACCCTGAGACCCATCGGGTGCTAGGCTGCGGGATTGTCGGATCGGGAGCCGGTGAGTTGATCGCGGAGGCAGTGCTGGCGATCGAAATGGGATGCGAAGTTCGCGATATTACGGAATCCATCCACCCGCATCCAACACTCAGCGAGACCCTGATGTTCGCTGGCGAAGTGCACTTTGGCACCGCCACGGAGATCTATAAACCCAAACGCCATTGAGTTGGCGGGACGGGGGTCGCAAAGGCAAATCGAATCATTCAGCAAGCTTGATGTCGTTGAAATGCAATTCTGCGAAAGGAACGCCGCATGAAGGCCATGTTGTTGAGCGAGTATAAGAAGCTCGAAATTGTCGATATGCCGACGCCGGAATACGCGGAGAATGAGTTGCTGATTCGGGTGCAAGCCTGCGGCATTTGCGGCAGCGATATCCACGGTTGGGATGGCTCGTCGGGGCGGCGTAAACCACCCTTGGTCATGGGGCACGAGGCGGCCGGAATCATTGAGGCCGTGGGCTCTTCCGTGACCCGCTTTGCTCCAGGGGATCGGGTAACCTTCGATTCAATGGTCTCCTGCGGCAGGTGCCCGGCTTGCAGACAGGGGCATATCAACCTGTGCGAGAACCGACAGGTCATGGGTGTTTCATGCGATGAGTTTCGACGCCATGGTGCTTTCGCGGAATTCGTAGTCGTTCCCGAACACATTGCCTTTCCCTTCCCGGAAAGTCTTCCCTTCGAGCACGCGGCCATGGTGGAACCTGTTTCTGTCGCAATTCATGCCGCTAACATCACTCCCATTCACCTGGGCGATACTGCGGTGGTCATTGGGAGCGGGATGATCGGCTTGTTGGTCATTCAGGCCGCGCGTTTGGCCGGTTGTTCGCGTGTACTGGCCGTGGATCTTGATGACTCAAAGCTCGAAATTGCTAAGTCCCTGGGAGCTGATGCCGTGTTCAATCCCAAACACGCTGACGTGCTCTCAGGAGTATTGGAAGCGACCGGTGGCAAGGGAGCCGATGCAGCCTTCGAAGTTGTTGGTGCCACGCCCACGGTCCAAACCGCCATCGAATGCACACGCCGCGGCGGCACGGTCACCCTCGTTGGCAATCTGGCACCGACGGTCGAAATGCCCTTGCAAGCCGTGGTGACCCGCGAGCTCAGGCTGCAGGGCAGCTGCGCATCCAATGGTGAATATCCCCAGTGCATCGATTTTCTGGCTCGTGGCGATATCCAGGTAGATCCACTGATTACCGCCAAGGCGCAATTGGAGGATGGCCCAGAGTGGTTCGCGCGACTGTACGGGGGAGAGCCGGGCGCGATGAAGGTGTTGTTGCGGCCGAGCGCCTAAGCGGACTCTGGTTGGCAACGGAACAGGGTGAAAAGTTGGGCGATGCTACCTGAATGGCGAGCAGCAGCCTTCCGCTCGATACTGTTCGTGTGTTCACTTCTCGCGGCGAGGAGGTGCTCAGGACCAGGGTTTCGGCCCGGGTTCAATGCTGTCGATGCAAACAAGACTTGGATGTTGCGGCTGTTTCGTTCAGAATCTGAGTCAGCGTGGGCTGAAAGCATGGACTTTGCCGAAAACGGAAAATAGGTTGTCGGGCGATCCTGGAAGTGGCCGGTTTTGCAGTCATTGGCCACCGGCGAGGAGGCTCATAAGCCTGGCAGTTGTTCGAGGCCAGGATGCCTGCCGCGTTTTCCCAAAACGTGCATGACCGAGGTGTATAACCCAGTTGGCCTGGCTAACAAATCGATTGGCTGGGTGGCGGGCTGCGAGATCCCACCATTTTTTGATTGGCTGGGTACTATCGTTTAGCGGGTGATAAGTATTGAGAATACTCTGCAGGCTGGTTCATATTTGAATTCCTGCGAGTTGACGCAGAGCTCCGCAAGCGCGGGGGTTCCGGCGGAAATCGATCGAAACTGAACTCTAGCAGAGAAGATTATGGCAGACGCGAAGATGTTGAGTGATGACGAGAAGTCGGGTGCGGCCAGTGGGCAGCTTTCGGTACCGGTGGATGCGGATCCTGCGGAGACAGCGGAGTGGCTGAACTCGTTGGAATACGTGCTAAAGAGCAAGGGGCCGGATCGCGTCAAGTATCTGCTCAAGGCTCTCGATACCCGGGCGCGGCGGGAAGGCGTTGATGTTCCTTTGGAAGTCAACACTCCCTACATCAACACGATCCCCGTGCACAAGCAGCCACCCTATCCGGGCAATCGCGAGATTGAGCGCAGGATCAAAAGCATTATTCGCTGGAATGCGATGGCCATGGTCCAGCAGGCCAACGCCAAGTCGAATAGTACACTCGGCGGGCATATCAGTACCTTTGCTTCCAGTGCGACTCTTTACGAAGTTGGTTTCAACCACTTCTTTCGCGGACGGGGAGAGTCGGGCTACGAGGGGGATCAAATTTATTTTCAGGGTCATGCTTCACCGGGCATGTACTCCCGCGCCTTCATGGAAGGCCGTTTGAGCGTAGAGAATCTCGAAAACTTCCGCCGCGAATTGCAGGAAGTGCCCGGGCTCTCCAGCTATCCCCATCCATGGTTAATGCCGGACTTCTGGGAGTTCCCAACGGTGTCCATGGGCTTGGGCCCGATCATGGCCATTTATCAAGCACGCTTCAACGAATATCTGTTGGATCGTGGCATCAAGGATACCTCTAAGCAGCGGGTGTGGGCCTTTCTGGGAGACGGCGAGTGTGATGAGCCCGAAACGCTGGGCGCACTTCACCTGGCGGCCCGTGAAAAGTTGGACAACTTGACCTTCGTTGTGAACTGCAATCTGCAGCGACTAGACGGCCCTGTTCGCGGGAACAGCAAGATCATCCAGGAACTGGAAGCTGTATTCCGGGGGTCGGGCTGGAACGTCATCAAGGTCGTATGGGGCGGAGATTATGACCCGCTGCTGGCCAATGACGAGACCGGCAATCTGGTGCGACGCATGAACGAAGTCGTGGATGGCCAGTACCAAAAATACACCGGCATGCCAGGCTCCTACATTCGCGAGCATTTCTTTGGCAAGTATCCCGAGTTGCTGGAATTGGTGGCCAACTACTCCGATGAAAAACTTGAAAAACTAAGACGCGGCGGTCATGATCCGGAAAAGGTTTATGCGGCTTATAAGGCGGCCGTAGAACACAAGGGACAACCGACAGTCATTCTGGCCAAGACGATCAAGGGATATGGTCTGGGAGAGGCGGGCGAGGGACGTAACGTCGCTCACAACCAGAAGAAATTGAATGAAGCCGAGCTGTTGGAGTTCCGTAGCCGCTTCGGTATTCCAATCAGCGACGAGGAAGTGGCCAACGCTCCTTTCTATAAGCCGCCAGCTTCGAGCAATGAGATGAAGTATCTCAAGGAGCGTCGCGGAGCACTGGGTGGCCCGACTCCCGCACGCTCAACCGTCATACCGAAGATGGAGGTCCCGTCACTGGCGGATTATTCCGCCTTCACGCAGGACAGCAAGGGTAAGCCCATGAGCACCACCATGGGTTTCGTGCGGCTGCTTTCCAAGTTGTGCAAAGACAAAAAAATTGGTCGCCACGTTGTTCCCATCGTTCCCGATGAATCGCGTACCTTCGGTATGGAAGGCATGTTCCGAGAAGTCGGAATCTATGCCCATGCGGGACAGAAATATGAACCCGTCGACTCCGAGCAACTGCTGTATTACAAGGAAGCACAGGACGGACAGATTCTTGAAGAGGGTATCACCGAAGCCGGATCGATGGCAAGCTTCAACGCTGCCGGTACGGCTTATGCCACACACGGTGTGAATATGATTCCCTTCTACATTTACTACTCCATGTTCGGCTTCCAGCGTGTCGGTGATCTGATTTGGGCAGCCAGCGACATGCGCGCCAAGGGCTTCCTGCTAGGTGGTACCTCGGGGCGGACCACTCTGAATGGCGAAGGTCTTCAGCATCAGGATGGTCATAGTCATTTGAATGCGATCGCCTTTCCTTTGATCCGCGCTTATGACCCTGCCTTTGCTTATGAGACAACAGTCATCGTGATGGATGGGCTGAAGCGGCTCTACCAGGATGGTGAAACGGCAATCTACTACATCTCGGTCGAAAACGAGAATTACGTAATGCCTGCCATGCCAGAGGGTGTCGAGGAAGGAATCGTCAAAGGTATCTACAAACTGAGTTCCCGCGAGGCGGACTCGCATAAAGCCAAAGTGCAATTGTTCGGCACTGGACCGATTCTGCGAAGCACCTTGGTTGCTCAAGAGCTGTTGGCGGAGCGTTATCAGATTTCCAGCGATGTGTGGAGTGTTACCAGCTACACTCAGCTCAGACGAGAAGCTCAGGATTGCGACCGTTGGAACATGCTCCACCCCACCGAAAAGCCACGTCAGAGTTACGTGGAGAAGATCCTGGAGAATGTACAAGGTCCTTTTATCGCGGCCAGCGACCATGTGCGTGCATTGCCCGAGCAATTGCAGCGTTACATTCCAGGTGATTACTACGTATTAGGTACCGACGGTATGGGCCGCAGCGATATGCGTGAAGACTTGCGACGGCACTTTGAAGTGGATGCGGAATCCATCACCATTGCCGCTCTGTACCGGCTTGCCAAGCAGGGCGTGCTGTCCATGGATGATGTCGCCAAGGCAATACGGGATTTGGATTACGATCCTGAGAAAGTCAATCCGATGTTCGCCTAGTCAAATTATGCGAACGACAAGTGTGACAACGTAGATAACTAACTTCAACAACGAGATACAGCAATCCATGGCAGTCGATGTAAAACTTCCGGACTTGGGTGAGGGCGTCGAGTCGGGGGATGTCCTTGAGCTTTATGTCAGTGAGGGTGATACGGTCCAGAAAGACCAGGGATTGTTCGAGCTGGAGACGGACAAGGCGACTGTCACCATTCCCAGTCCCGCTGCTGGCAAGCTGGTGAAACTGAGCGTGGCCGCAGGTCAAACCGTTGCGGTGGGCCAGGTTGTGGCTCAGCTCGAGTCGAGTGACAGTGGTTCGCCGGCTCCAGCCAGCGAGGCTCCTTCGGCCTCGGACACGGCTGCCAGCAAGCCCCCGGCCGCTGAATCGGCTCCGGCAGCGCAAGCTTCCTCCCCAACCCCAGCGGCTCCGCCACAGCCATCTGCACCCCCACCCGAACCGGCTCAGGTTGCCCCGGCAGCTCCCCCATCACCGCCACCGGGCCCCGTTACTCCACAGCCCACGGCACCAGTTGCCAGCGCAGCGGCACCTGTCTCCGCGGGAAATGCGGAGGGCACAGTGCCTGCCGGACCGGCTGTAAGAAGGTTTGCCCGCGAAGTCGGAGTTGATTTAAGCAACGTGGTTGGAACGGGAGAGGGTGGTCGAATCACCCGCGAAGACGTGCTACGCGCAGTCCGCGAATCCAGCAGCCGGACATTGCCTGCCGCGTCGCCGACACAAGTGGTGGCCGCCCCGCCGGCAACCAGTCCCACCACGGGGGCCAAGCGGGCCATTGCCCAACCGGGTGAACCCTCGCAAGACGATTACGGACCCGTGCGGATCGAGCGTTTGAGCAAAATCCGCAAGACCATCGCCGCTCAAATGCACAAGTCTTGGGAGACGGTACCCCGCGTCACGAATTTCGACGACGCAGACGTGACGGATCTCGAGGCCTTCCGGGCTTCTAGCAAGGAAGACTATGCTTCCCAAGGCATCAAGCTGACTTCCATGCCTTTTCTGATCAAAGCGGTATCCACCGCGTTGCGTCTGCATCCAACCATGAACGCAGTGTTGGACTTGGAGAATGAGCAAATCGTCTATCGCGATTACGTAAATCTCGGAATCGCGATTGATACGGATCGTGGGCTGGTGGTTCCCAATATTCGGCACGCGGATGCGATGAGCATTCCCGCTATTGCTCAGTCGCTGGCCGACATGGCCTCGCGGGTTCGCAGTGGCGACTTTGGCGTGAATGAATTGCGGGGAGGTACATTTACGATCAGTAACCTAGGAGCCATCGGAGGCACCTATTCAACACCAATCGTAAACGTGCCCGAGGTAGCGATCTTGCTTGTGGGCCGCACCCGGAAATTGCCGGTGGTCATGGAGGATGACTCGATCCAGCCCCGGCTGATGATGCCGCTGAGCCTGTCCTACGATCATCGCTTGGTCGATGGAGGTACCGCAGCACGATTCCTAAACGACGTTATTGCCTATTTAGAAGCTCCCAGCCGCTTGTTGTTGGCGATCACTTGAGCCTAGGCATGTTTGTTCGTTGATCCGGAGTCACGTGTTTCGGACACGACGGCGATTTGCTATCGGTGGCTTGCCAAACCTGCTACCATCATGGGGTGCTTCTACACGATAGCGGGTCGCAAACCATGGCAAGAGGTATTAGCAAACAGCGTGGTTTCACCTTGGTGGAACTGTTGGTGACTCTTGGCGTCATCGGCATTCTGGTGGGGTTGTTGTTGCCTGCACTTCAAGCTGCACGCGAGGCGGCGCGTCGCATTCAATGTGCCAACAATCTGCATCAAATGGGAATTGCGTTGCATAGTTATCACAACGCCACCCGCAGGTTTCCAGTTGGAATCGTGCATCCCAACCATATGTTTTGGTCGGGCTTGATTTTGCCATACTTGGAACAATCCAACCTCTACCGGCAAATCGACTCTGCTTCCGGTTGGGGTGCATCGCAGTCTGACAGTGTTAATGCTAACGCTGGAACCACGTATCTGTCCGTCTTTCGCTGCCCCAGCGGCGGTGCCCCCGAACGCGTGAGTGTCCAAGGCATAGCCAATCGCGTGCCCTCAAACTATCTGGCGGTAGGCAGCGGAACCGATATTCGGGAATCCGGGCGGATTGCCCGGCATTTGGGTTTACCGAATCGAGACGGATTAATGTTCGTCAACAATACAACCAAGATCGCCAGTGTGTTGGATGGGACCTCGAATACCTTGGCCGTGGGTGAAGCTCTGTTTCGTATCTCGGTGCGTGGTCCGGATCTCGACGCGCAGTTTGATCAAATCGTCGACCATTGGTACATCGGAAGCGATGGAGTCGAATGGCGATCGACGGGAATGCGGGAAGTGTCCGAGGCAATTGGCTCGACCGGTGTGGCACTCAACGCGCTGTTTCAAGACACATGGATCGATGCCAAAGAGATCTGTTTCTCGAGTCTGCACACCGGAGGTTGCTTGTTCGTTTACGCCGATAGCCACGTCCAGTTTCTTTCCGATGGTATCGACTCGCAGATCTATTCAAGCCTGGGAACTATCGCTGGAGGTGAGGTCGCCTACTACAGCGATTGATTCGCGATGTATGAGCCATGGGCTTGAATTTCTATCTCGACGACAACCGCAGCTGAAGCCGGCTGCGTGATTGTTTGAGGATAGGTTCTCAGGCTGGGGATGCTCGGCATGCTTCCGCCCAATTTCAGAACAGACGCCAAGCTTTAGATTCAAATTCCTGTTCTAGCTCGGGATCCGCGGCGCGGCGGCACAGGTCATAGTAGGCATAGGGATACTTGAACACGTGACCGATGCCTAGAGTCTTGTCACCTCTCGCCTTCCAATACTCGGCCTCGTCAGGGCGTAATTGAGTGAATGAGTGTTCTTTGATTTTGCGATCATCCGGCTGCGGTCCCGCACGTGTCACGCTGACGTACTTGCGAAACGCGAGTCGGCAGCTTTCGGCCCACTCGACATCCCCCATGGCTGCCAGCTCAACCAGGGATTGCCCAAAGGTCAGCATATGACCGGCAAAGCCTTGGCCGAAGCCAACGAATCGATCTATGGCATCGCTGGCTTCCTTCAGGATGTAACGCGAGGCCGCGACCTGGTCCACGAAATCGGGTGGCTGCACGTCTTCATCGGGCTCGACGTCACGCCAAGGCTTGAAGGATCGTATCAATTTACAAACACCTTCGACCCTCTCCGCAGTCGCTGTTTCAGGCAACAGGCGAAAGGCTTTGATGGCGTGCATAGCGAAGATGGCATCATGGCCCACTTCGCGCAATACTCCTCCACTGTCAGCCAGGGCCAGACCGACCGCCTTGGCGGCATCTGGTACAGGCTCACTTTCCGGGAAAGGCAGGCAGAGCTTGCTGGAAGCCCAGTTCAATTCGAATAGCTCGACGATGCGATCCCTGGCTGCGGCTTCGAACGCATTGTCCTCGCACATCAGGTGAGCTGAAATCATGGCAGCTCCACGATGGCCATCCGAAAAATAATTCATGTCCGCCGCTCGGGCCAAGGCGTTGATACCTAAGTGCACCAAGGACTTGTTCGCCGGCGGCTGTTTCTCAACTGCCGCAGTGGGGGATCGAGACAAACAAGCGGCCGCTGCCAGGCCAGTGCTGCCGATCGCAAACTGTCTGCGTAACATGGTTCGTTTCATGTCACTGT
>JANSWS010000150.1 GCA_024743355.1 bacterium | reverse complement strand
TGGATCCATTCGCCGCGATTATATTTTCGTCCGCGATCTGATAGACCTTATCATGGCTGCCGTGCATAAAGACGTGACAGGCATTTTCAATGCGGGTGCCGGTAGCGATAGCAGTGTGCTGGAAACCGTGGCTGTGATGGAACAAGTCCTGCAAAAGAAGCTGGTGGTCACCACTCGCCCAGCCATGAACCATGATGTGCAAAGGGTTCGGCTGGACATTTCCAAAGCACAACGAACTCTCGCTTGGAGTCCGCAAGTCCAACTCCGCGATGGTATCGCCGAACAATATCGTTACATTGCAGAAGTTGCAGCGGAGCAAGCTTCATCGAGAGACAACGGAAGCAATACCTCTTAGCAATGTGAGCCATTGAGAACGTTGCGGTCAGTCTACGGGCTGTAAGCGATCTTATTCTCGCATCGCTACTGGATGTCTACCTTCTGCCAGAACACGTGCTGACGGTCTGCGCGGGTACGCACATCTTCCAGCATCACTCCGATGTCTGGAGCTAAGTCATAAGACCGCCGACGGCCGGACATGGCGACGGTGACCGGGCGGGAGAAATCGACCATCTCCGGGCTAAACCAGATGGTGGCCATCTTGTTGGGAGATGGAATACGGCTCACGCTGACGCCATTGATGTCCAGGACGTTGGCCTGAAAGGATCCGGCTGAAGTCGGGTCAAACTGATACGGGCTGCCGGCAACATTCGGCAGTAGAGCGGGCGCCTCCAGCCAGTAGAAAAAACGGTCTCCAGAGCGCATGGTTTTCACTTCAATGTTGCGAGCCACTCGAATCCGCCGATGACTGGACAACTCCATCCATTCAAAAATCCGAGGCAGCTCCTCCAGAAACAAGCCACTTCCACGACCTCGGTACTCAACGACCAGGCTGTCAAAACGCGAGGAACGCAGGTAGTTGGTAGCAATCGTCCCGAGTTTGGTATTCACTCGCTTTCCGTCTAGTTGGCCATAGACAATGTAGGTGCCCAAAGGAATCTGGTCATTGGACTTGCCTTGCACGTTCTCGTCATACTGAACGATGTACTTGTCTGCGCCCGGAGAAAGCATAACGGCTCCGGCCCATAAATCCGGATGCGATACGGCAATGTCCCAGGCGGCTGTGGCCCCGTCAAAATGGCCGCTGATGAAAACACGATCGCTGTCGATGGAAAACTTGCGAAGCGCGTCTCGATAGGCCTTCAATACGCGATCGTGCTCTCCTTCGGTGTATTGGTACTCCGTCTGCCCCGCCTGCATCCAGGCCGGAGAAACCACAATGTAACCGTAACGCGTAGCGTAGCCGGCACGGGCCATGGAAAAGGCGAGCTTGGAATAAATCCCGCACCAGGCGTTGATCTCCAGCTCAGGCAAATCACCCGTTCCGGGTAGAGCCAGCACACACGGGTATTTCCGATTCGGGTCATACTCGGGGGGGACTTGGACCAGGTATGTCAAACTGCTGCCCAGCGAATCAACCGTGTTGACTCGGTAAAGTCCAGGTGGATCATCGGCTGCCGTCGGGGGCGGTGGTTGCGGCGGCTTCATGGTCGCTAGTAGCTTTGCCAGCAGAGGCGGCTGAGCGCCTTCTTCACTTCTTAGAATCCCAAGAATTTGCTGTCGCCGTGGCGCATCCGCTTCATTCAAGTAATCGACCACCAAATTCCGGACACGGAGAAGCGATTTCGCCACGGCAAAGTTGTCCAATCCCGCTCCACTCCCTAGTACCCATCCTGAGATGGCCAGTGCGACTTTGTTCTCGTTGGGAGTTGAATTGTCACTACGCAAGCGTTGGAAGTCTGCTAGGCGAGCCACCGTGTTGTGCGATAGCTCACCCAAGATCTCTTCCACTACCGGAGCCACGACCTGTTGGTCCGGTTCGGGAAGCTGAGACGCATGGAACTTAAGAGCTTCGGAAATGTCGCCCATCAATGCCAGCCGTTGGTTGGCATCGTCCACTTCACTCTGAAGTTTGACCTGCGATTCAACCGGAAGCGATTGGACTGGAAAGGCCCCCAAGAACTGGGCAGCCTGCAGATGCTGACCCGCCTCGCGGCGGAGCTTGATTTCTTCAAACTTCTGATTGGCAAACAACTGATCCAGCTGAGTCTGGATGGGACGTTGTGAGGCGAGTTCCGAGGGGAATTTTTGCAGCGCTTCACTCATAATCTTCTGAGCCTCTCCGTAGCGCTCTGCCTGAGTGTAAAAGCGTACCAAGCGCAACCAGTCTCCCGAATTGGCCATCCCCAACGCCTGCTTCAGGATGGCTTCCAGTTCATCAGCCGGAATCGACGAAGTAGCGATACGTGTGTCCCAAACGAATTTCTCGCTCTCAGTATTAAGAATCTCCAACTTCGCATACTTGGGTGTCAGCAGAGTGATGCCTTGTAAAACGTCCACCCGACCGCGTGGCGACAAAAAGCTGAAAGTCCGTCGACCATATTCGTTGAAGGCAGAGACGCCCAGGATCTGCAAGATAGATGGTGCGTTACCGGCCCGCGCAACTTCCGCCGCCGAGGGAAAGTCGATTTGCTCCATGACGGGTGCCGTGGAACGTTCCCAACTGGCGTTGATGGGAGCCAGATTGAAGTAGGTTAACCTGAGCCCGTCGTCCATGACGCCAATCGATTTGCTCTTAATCTCACCCCCGCCGCCTTGCTGAAACGACGAGGTGCTGATTGTGTCTGTTTCCGAAAGCACGCCCGGTCCCAGCAACATGCCATTGCTGTGTTGAACGATGTATTCCTCTTGACCGAATGTCGGAAGTGCCGCGACTATCGCCGTTACACAGATGAAGGCGTAGTGAAGTTGCCAGATTGAAAGTTTGGCTCTCACGGTTTTCTCCCGGTCTTGCAAACAGGATAGAGGGTTCTTGTCACTTCGCTGCAATAGCCATCGATGGAGAGCCACTGAGGTCGTCACAGTACTGGGGCCCATGTCAATTTTGGGCTTTGTCTCATAGCCCGATGGCGACATAGCTCTCGCAGCGATCCGTCAGTGAATGAACCACGCATAGACCGCGATCAAGCCAGCGTTTCTGGAAACACCGTGTCGTGAAACAAAGCATGCTCCCGTAAGCATCAACCCTGGGGAAAATCGTTCGGCGGGTTGTTTCCGTCTGCCAGCGGTGATCAACCCGACCGTTGTTCTTGCGTCACCTGCAATTCATTATTCTACTTTGGGGTGATCAAAACAACTTTGAAGATGGCCCTAATCAACAATCAGCGACGGAGTCCAACGCTTCACACAAGGTCTATGCTGAATTTTGACTCAGCATGCGGTGCTAGCGACCACCACTAAAGAATTTTCGAAGTGTTTCGGAAGCGGCATCCTTCGAGCTACCTGAGCTTGGTTTGGTAGGCAGCTTGGGCAGCTTGCCAGGCTTTTTCTTTTTCCTGGGGTCGCCTTCCGCCTGGGTTTCATGTGCTTCTTCCGAGTCCATGACGGTGTCCTGCGTGTCAATTTCCGTTCCTTCGGGAAACTCGAAATTGCGAGAAATGGTCTCCGTGCCGGCCCTCTCGATTTGCTCGGGCTCATCCAGCCAACTGCTGACGTCTACCTCCTCGAAACGGCTGTCTGAGACTTTTTCGGCGGCTCTTGCGGCTGCTTCCTTAACATCTTTGACTTCGGACTTCTTGACGCTCTTAACCCCGGCCTCCATGACTGCGACGAATTCCAGCTTGCCAATCTTGATGTGGTCGCCGTCCTTCAGGATCTTAGCTCGCGCGGGATCCAGCTTTTTTCCGTTAACTTCGGTTCCATTTCGACTTTTTAAGTCGATTAACAGAACTTTTCCCTCCTTGTGAACGATAGCACAGTGTCGGCGACTGATCGACTCGCTCTTAGGACGAAGATGGCAATCGTCGCTTCTTCCGATCAAGAACTTGGCGTGCTTGACGGCGATCAATTTCCCTTCTTGAGCACCATTGGCGACTCGGAGATGCAACTGCATATTGACCTCATGAGAAACATGGCGTGGCTTGCCTGGGGGGCAAGCTACAAATAAGCACCGCAGCAGATTCCTCGGCGAGCTGAGCTGTTCTGCTAGATGAGAGAAGCGGCGCCATCCTGTAATTATCGGCAAAATTAGTCAGCTGATGCAAGCGATGGTCCGCCAAAACTGGTCTAAATCAGCTTAAATGCTGTCCGTAACCGCCCATAATGGGTGCTTAGCGCTTGTGATTCCAGACCTCGGTGGCATACTTGCCGCTGTGGATTTGTTGTCGGATAAGCGCCTGCACGGAATCCAACGGCTGCGGCTCTGAGCCAAGAAAGTCCGCTAGACCCTGCGACAGCTGGTGGAAGTACGTGCGGCAATCGCTCTGATCCAACGACGTTTTGGATTGGGACAGGTCCTCTAATCCTGGCAAGCTGGGAGCGAAATCGGATTGCTTGAGTAATAGGCTGCCGTGTTGGAGCAGGCCTCCACGATGACGACGCTGGGCGCTGCCCAGCACCTTGTGAGCCCCGATAACCACGTCGCCCGCGCTTCTGCGCTCAAAACATAAGAAGCTGCAGCCTTCGGTGCGGCAGTTCGCATCTTCAACGGATGGGCTCCACTTCTTCGCGGACAGCCCGCGGTCATTCAGCCAGCGGACAGCGGCATCATGCAAGCAATCGTAGAGTGGCTGAGCGGCGCCCAGTGCGCCCACGCGATGGTCAGCTGGGAGCGCCACCGAATAGGTCCAATCGTGATGGTGCACGATGGCCCCACCTCCCGTTCCGCGGCGGACGAAAGCGAGTGCGCTGCTTTCAGCGTGTCGGCTTCTCTCACCAACGCCTTGGAAGTAGCCTAGCGAAAGGGTTGGTTCTGACCAACGATAGAGCCGCAGTACTGCCACGCCGTGTTGGGCTGCAAACTCCAACAGCGCGTCATCTACGGCCATGTTTTCCGCGCCACCGCGCGGTTGATCCATCAGGGCGAAACAGTCCACTTCATCACCGGCTTACGAGCAGCTTGCACTTCATCAGGGCGACTGATTCGGGTTGTCTTCGGAGCATCGTGCAAAGTTTCAGCGTCTTCCGAAAGAATCTCGCGGATGGCCTCCACGAAAGCATCCAGAGTTTCCTTGCTCTCGGTTTCCGTGGGCTCGATCATGACCGCTTCCTGGACAGTTAGCGGAAAATAAACCGTAGGCGCGTGAAATCCAAAATCGAGTAAACGCTTGGCGAGGTCCATTGCGGTCACGCCTTTTTCCTTCTTGAGTTTGCTGGCGGAGGCCACGAACTCGTGCATGCATCGCGAGCCTTTTGGAACGGGCAGTAGCGGAGCCAGCTGCGTCAGCAGATAGTTGGCGTTTAATACGGCATTTTCACTGACTTCTTTAAGACCCTGACCGCCGCAAGCGCGGATGTAGCAGTAGGCTCGGACCAAAACGCCAATGTTACCTACAAAGCTTCGCACGCGTCCGATGGACTTTGGATGATCATAACCGAGCCGGTAGTGAACGCCCTCCGCCGAATCGACCCGCTCGACACGCGGCGTCGGCAAATATGGCTCCAAGAAATCGCGAACACAGATTGGGCCGGCTCCGGGGCCTCCGCCCCCATGCGGTCCGCTGAAGGTCTTGTGCGGATTGTAGTGCATCATGTCCGCACCAAAGTCGCCGGGACGGGTGATGCCCAGAATCGCGTTCATGTTGGCTCCATCCAAGTAGATCAGCCCGCCCGCATCATGTACCAGATCCGCGATCTCTTGAATTTGATTCTCAAACAACCCTAAAGTGCTTGGATTGGTGATCATGAAGACCGCAGTGGAATCATCGACACTGGCCCTCAGATGATCCATGTCGACGGATCCGTCTTCGCGCGAACGAATGGTCTTGGTTTGAAAACCTACCATCGTGGCACTCGCCGGATTCGTGCCGTGCGCGCTGTCCGGTACGAGGACTTGAGTGCGCTGGCTGCCGAGATCGCGAAAGTATGCTGCGGCTGCCATGAGAGCCGTCAGCTCGCCCTGGGCACCGGCGGCCGGTTGCAGAGAAACGCCCGGCAGACCCGAGATTTCCGCAAAATAGCCCTGCACGTTATATAGCAGCTCCAGCATGCCTTGAGCGGTGGCATCGGGTTGTAGTGGATGTAGATCGACGATGCCGGGCAGGCTCGCCAATCGTTCATTGCGTTTTGGGTTGTACTTCATGGTGCACGAACCCAGGGGATAGAAGTGCGTATCAACCGACATGTTCAAGGTCGATAGATTTGTGAAGTGGCGAATGACATCGCCCTCACTCAGCTCCGGAAGCCCGGCTGGCTTCTGGCGGAGTGTTGCAGTGGGATAAAGCTCTTGCATGTCGGGCTGTGGCACTTCACTGTCCGGAAGACGGTTGGCTCGCCGGCCCGGTTTCGAGAGCTCGAACAGAAGTTGAGTTGCTTGCATGTTACGCATGGCTGAGCTCCGCTGAAGGGGCATGTGTTAGTACATCGACCAAGGCGTCTAACTCGGCACGCGTACGCTTCTCTGTGACTGCCACGAGAAAGCAGTCAGAGTATTCCGGGTACCATCGAGACAAAGGCAATCCGGCAAGCATGCCCTGCGAGGCTGCTCGCGAGAGCAAACCTGCAACGTCGTCTTGACGGTCGCGAATAACGAATTCACGCCAGGCTGAGCCGCTGGGGAAACGAGGCTCGAATCGGGATTGAAGGCAGAGCTTGTTCATCAGGTATTGAGATTTCCAAGCACAATGCTCTGCTGTCTCGCGTAAGCCATCGGGCCCCTGTAGCGATAAGTAAATCGCGGCCCGCAATGCAAAAAGTCCCTGGTTGGTGCAGATGTTACTCGTGGCTTTGTCACGACGAATATGCTGCTCCCTGGTTTGCAGCGTGAGGACCCAGCATCGACTGCCATTTCGGTCTTCGGTCTGGCCGGCAATACGTCCCGGCATCCGCCGAACAAAAGAATCGCGACAGGCCATGATGCCCAGGTACGGTCCACCAAATTGAAGTGGATTGCCTAAGGCTTGACCTTCGGCAACGACAATATCAGCTCCCCAATCTCCGGGCGACTTGAGAATACCCAAGCTGATCATGTCCGCTACAGCGATCACAACCGCTCCGGCACGTTTGGCCGCCGCAGCCGCGGCGGTATGATCTTCCACCAAGCCGAAGAAATTGGGTTGGCTCAGAATAACACAACCCGTTTGGTCATCCAGCAAGTCCTCCAGCTCCGAGACCGGCAGGCTGCCTTCAGGGCATGCAAGCGATACCAATTCGTAGTCCGTCCACTGCAAATAAGTCTGCAGCACCTCCCGGTATTCAGGATGAACATTGTCGGGCACGATGACTCGCCGCCGCTTAGGCTGAGTTGCCATGGCCAGCAACACGGCTTCGACCATGGAGGTCGCGCCGTCGTACAGGCTGGCGTTGGATACGTCCATGCCGGTCAATTGACAGATCAGTGTTTCGTATTCAAACATGACCTGAAGATTGCCCTGGCTGACTTCAGGCTGATAGGGCGTGTAGGAAGTGTAGAACTCGCCCCGCACCGCAAGATAATCGACGGCCGCTGGAATGAAGTGGTCGTAAGCGCCGCCGCCCAAGAAACAAACGGATCCTTCCGCTCCAACGTTCTTGCCCGCCAGCTCGCGAACGTGCCGAGTCAGTTCCAACTCGGACATGGCAGCCGGAATCTTGAGATCCCGCTGCAGGCGTAGTTCCTGAGGAATGCTGGAAAACAATTCCTCAATGGAAGCCGCACCGATGGCTGCCAGCATCTCACGAGTGTCATCTTCTGTGTTAAACAAGTAAGCCATCAGCTACTGCTCGTTGAAAAAAGAGTTGCCGATTCCTCCCCGTGGGGACTCATTTTGTTGCAGAACAAAATCAGCAAGATCAGGCACCAAAGCCTGAACGTCGCTGCATTGAAGCCGCTCCGCCATCGATCGATTGGATTGTAAAAGATCAGAATTGTTCGATCTGCCCCAAGAGAAAAGCGGCTATGCTCGCTCAGCCCTGGAGGTAATGGTTATTTGCGTACGCCATATTATGCGTACTGGTGAAGGGGCGAGTATGAATTCATCTGCTTCTCACCTAAGCGTCCGAACACTGTTTTCGGTAGCTGTCGTGGTCCAACAAGCCATCCAGACTAGCACCGTCAGCGAGCTTGACCTTGATTATCCAGCCGTTGCCGAAGGGGTCATCACCGAGCTTCTCTAGGCTTTCAACCAGTTCGGAATGCACCTCCACTACTTCGCCGCTGACAGGACTGTAGAGAGGACTAACCGCCTTTACAGACTCAACTTCACCAAATTCTTCTCCGGCGGTAACCTGGGCCCCGACCTCTGGGAGCGCCATGTAGACCAGATCCGTCAGTTGCTCGAGCGCAAAATCAGTGATGCCAATGACCGCTAGGCCATCGCTGTCGAGTCCGACCCACTCGTGCGACGCATTGTATTTCAGTTCTTCCGGTTTCATTTTGCGAATACCACTCCTGCGCCTAACTTGGGCACTAGCATATTTATCATGGGTCTACGCGTTCTCGCGTTGGTAAAATGGTAGCTTAACGATTTCGGCATTACTGCGGGAGCCTCGAATATCGACATCGAGCGTATTGCCGACCGCCGCCAGCTCTCGACGCACAAAGGCCATGGCGATGGGGATCTGAAGCGTTGGCGAGAATGAACCGCTGCTCACAGAACCCACCACACGATTGTCCCGGTCCAGTAGCTTGGCTCCTTCGCGAGCCGCCCGGCGGCCTGTCAGTCGAAGACCTACCCGGGAGGTCTCTCGTGGATTGGACTTGATTGCTTGCAGCGATTGCGAGCCGACGAAACTCCGGTCTTTCAGGTTTACCGCAAATCCGAGCCCCGCAGTGAAGGGATCGATGTCTTCCGCCAACTCGTGGCCATAAAGTGGCATCCCGGCTTCCAGACGTAGAGTATCTCGAGCCCCCAAGCCGACCGGCTGAATTTGAGCCTCTCGGCCAGCAAGCAGCAGGTTCTCCCAGACTCTTTCGGCGTCTTCGGCCCGAACGATCAACTCAAAGCCATCTTCTCCGGTGTAGCCCGTGCGACTCAAAACACAGGGTTTGCTCATCTGATCCGTCACGACGGAGTGATAATAACGCAGGTTTGCCGAGGATGGTTCGAAAAGACGTTGGATGATGGACAGAGAACTGGGGCCCTGGATCGAAATCATGGCAGTCGCGTCGGTCACATCGGTGAATGCGATATCCGGATAGTCGGCCAAATGCGGAGCTAGCCACTTGAGGATCTTCGGACGATTACTGGCATTGACGACCAGCAGGAAGTATGGGCGACCGCTGGGACTTTCCAAGTTGGATATCAATACGTCATCCAGTACGCCGCCTTCCTCATTACACATCAGAGAGTAACGCACCTGGCCCGGTTGCATGTCGGTAACGCGGCGCGTCAGCAAATGATCGAGCAACTCGTGGGCGCGATTGCCTTCGAAACGCAATCTGCCCATGTGCGAAATGTCAAACAATCCCGCCGTCGTTCTTGTCGCCGTGTGCTCTTGAACAATGGAGGAATATTGGACCGGCATTTGGTAGCCCGCAAAATCCACCATTCGGCCTTGGTTTGCAATATGCCATGCTGAGAGCGGGGTTGATTGAAGTTCCATGGTAGTCTCAGGCATGCAGTTGGTTCGAAGGATACGACTTGCGAAGCGTGAATCTTAGAGCTGGGTAAACCTAAACCACCCTGCCAGAGACAGTCTGATCCGCTTCAACTTCCGAATTGTACCGCTGAGGGAGGCTGTTGAAAGGTCTGCCGCATACACAGTGGTTGCCTGCCTGGAAACTCATCCGTTTCTGTGGGAAACGGTTCGAATCGGCCGAGCGGGCAAAGCACTCAAATCGCCGATGGGCAAGCCGTCAGGGCAGGGCCGCTTTCCCGCCAGCCGACCGGTGGCCGAGCTATGGAAAAAGGGCTTGTGGTTGCGGGCACTGCGTTAGCAATTCGACTGCAAAGCGGACGGATTGATGACTGTCCGTTCTGACGGTCAGACAAAATGCTGCGACGAAAGTCGGCGAAACGGTGGCCTTTTACCTTGGTATGGGACCAGGAAAGATCTCGAATTGCCTACATGACGTGAGTCTAGCCGCCCCTTGGGGCGTCTAAGGTGAAAGATTTCGCCGCCACACGCGTGTCAAGATAGTGGGCTCAGAACGATTGCTCGGCAATTCGGATAAACGGTGGATTGACATCATAGAAATACCCGAAAAAAGCAGAATCTTTGCGGGTTCCAAGCGAACCAGTACACTTAACGCCGGGCAGAGAAAACGCATCCTCTGTTTCGGATTGTGTCCCAAAGCCTCGTCGGGACAAACATGAATGCCAATCCGTATCGCTTGATCAGTTAAGCCTGTCGCCAGGGATATTTTACCCATTCGGTACAGTGCGACTGCGGGGGCAAGAGTTGTCGACGAAGGCGGACCGCTCCAAGGGAGATTTGATGGCCAGCATGCTTCGATTTCGGCTCTGGGTAGGCTGTTTGTTGACAGTCGTTTTGCTGCATGGAGAATTGGTGCCCAACGCCCAAGCTCAGTCATCCAAGGCGCGAGCTACGGCCATCTATCGTGACGCGGCGGGCTATCAGAATAATGAGGCCTATGAGATTGCCGCCGAAGAGTGGCAGAAGCTGATTCGCGAATTTCCCGATGATGAGCTTGCCAAAAGTGCTCGCCACTATCTGGGGGTTTGCTTTATTCATCTCGAGGATTACGAGCAAGCCATAGGTGCGTTCCAGGCGGCCGTAAAAAATCCTGAACCGAAGCTGCTGGAAGAGTCTCGCATCAATTTGTGCTGGTGCATGTTTACAGATGCTCGTTCCAAGGCGGCGGATTCCCCGCAACAAAAGGCGGGACTGCAAGCCGCGCAACTGGGGCTGAGGCAGTTCTTGAAGGATTATCCGGATGGGGACTACCTGGACCAGGCGTTGTTCTACGCGGGTGAAGTTGAGTACACACTGGGCAACGCGGATCAGGCGGTTGCGTTTTATCGTAAGCTCTTGCAATCGTCCGAGGCCCAGCAATCCAAGTTAAGGCCCGACGCTGTTTATGCCTTGGCAGTGGCCTATGAGGAGCTCGACCAGGATGCCAACGCAGCCAAAGTATTCGAGCAGTTTCAAAAAGAGTTTCCCGACCATCGCCTGTCCAAGGAAGTAGCGATTCGCTTGGCCGATCTGAAGTTGACGCGAGGAGACGCGGCAGGCGCGGCGGCCGAGCTGCAAGCCTTAGTGGATGATAAAGACCAGCAGCTGGCGGATTATGTCCTGCTTCGGCTGGCATATGCGTTTGAGCAACAAGGGGATCAACGCAGCGCGCGAGACGCTTATCAAAGATTGATTCGTGACTACCCGCAGTCGGAGCATATCGCGACCGCAGCGGTGTCGCTCGGCCAGTTGCTCTTCCAAAATGGAAACTATGACGAAGCCGTGCAGCAGTTTCGCCTTGTGTTGCCAGCCAAAGACAAGGCTGCGGCGGATGCGGCCCACTGGATGGCAGTAACCCTGATTCGGCAGAATAAGCCGCAAGAGGCGGCACAGGTCGCCGAGCAGGCCTTGGGCTGGGCACCGAATAACGTGATGCTGGAAATGGATTACGCGGATGCCATGTATGCCATTCCGAATCAAATGAAGCGGGCCCAGGCCGCCTATGAACTGCTTGCACGGCAACACGAGAAGGATCCGTTGGCGGCTCGGGCCGCTTACAACGCAGCTTTCGCCGCTTTGCAGCTCAGGGATTTCACGGCAGCTCGCGAATGGTCTGAGTGGTTTCTCAAGCGTTTTCCCCAGGATACGCTCCGCAGCGATGTGGCTTACGTGGCCGCCGAGTCATTGCTGCAGGGAGGTGAGCATAAGGCTGCGGCTGTTGCCTACGCCAAACTGCGGGATGCAGATCCTGATAATTCCGCTTTTTCACTGTGGACCCTCAGACAGGCGATGGCTCAATATCTGGATGGTCAATATCCGGACGCGATTCAACTGTTGAATCAGACACTTCCAAGTTTGAGCGAACAACCGGCTCAAATGGCGGAAGCCCAGTACATATTGGGGGCAAGTCTGCTCTACGAAGAGAAACTTGCGGCGGCAATCAGCCAGTTGCAAGCCAGCCACCGCACGGATGACAAATGGTCTTCGGCCGACGAAGTGCTGCTGTTGTTGGCTGAGGCGCAGCAGCGGAACAAAGATGAGGCCGCCGCGCGATCGACGCTGGAGCTGTTACTTGAGAAGTACCCGAAAACGCGGCTCAAAGCCCAGGTGGAGTATCGTCTGGGGCAGCTCTCAGCCGCCAGTCGTCAGTTTGATGCGGCCATCGCGCGATACGAATCAATCCTGAAAGACGGCGAGGCAACCAACTATCACAGTTTTGCTCGGTACGGCATAGCTTGGTGCCTCATGCAGCAGGAGGACTACCAGTCCGCTCTGGCACCACTTCGAAAACTTTTGGAAACCGACCCCCAAGCCTCGGTGGCGGAAGAGGCCAGGTTGGCCGAAGCTATGTGTCTCAGAAGACTCGATCAATCGGAACAGGCCGCGGAGCGGCTGTCGGCTTTTCTCGAAAAGGGGCCATCCGGCGCTGCGCTAGAGAATGCCCGTTACGAACTCGGCTTGGCTTTGACGGACCAGGGAAAGCTGAAGGAAGCCAATGCCCAATTGAAGTTGCTGGCAGATTCGGCCGCCGAATATTCGGCGCTTGACAAAGTGCTCTACGAACTGGCTTGGAACTCTGAGGAACTCGGTGAACACGAACAAGCGATGCTGTATTTCGAGCGACTTGCCAACCAATTTCCGAACAGCCCGCTCATGGCAGAAGCCAGGTATATGCGCGCTCAGGAATTTTATGAGCAGCGGGAATTCGAACAAGCCGCCGCAGCTTATCTGGATGTGTATCGCCGGGCACAAGACCAAACGCTGCGAGAGAAGGCAATCTATAAGCTTGGCTGGAGCCATTTTCAGCTGGAGCAGTATGAGCAGGCAGAAAAGCATTTTGACCAACAAGCAACTGGCTTTGCCGATGGAGAATTGTTTGTTGATGCTCTCTTCATGCAGGCAGAATGCAAATTCAAACAGGCCAATTACGACGTCGCACTTGAGTCCTATCGGCGGGCTCGCACCGCGTTAGCCTCGTTGGAGACGCCCGCAAGTGTTTCCGAGCAGGTTCAAGTGCTGATTCTTCTGCACGGTGCACAATGTTTGAGAGAGCTCAAGAATTGGAAAGAGTGCGAACGCTGGCTGGAGGAAATCCCTAGCAAGCATGCCGAGAGTCCTTACTTGGGAATTGCGCTTTATGAATTGGGGTATTGCAAACAGAAGCAAGACCAAACCGAACAGGCTCTCAAGTACTACGCTGAAGTTGCAGACGGCTATCGTACAGAGATCGGCGCCCGTGCTCGCTTCATGATGGGTGAAATCTACTTTGCTCAACGTGACTTCGTGCAGGCAATACCCCAGTTTCAACGCGTTATGTATGGTTTTGGAGGCGACGATGCGCCGGAAGATATCAAGAACTGGCAAGTCAAGAGCGCCTTCGAAGCCGCCCGTTGCAGCGAGATACTGATCGAAAATCTGCGCGGACCGGCGCGAGACAAGGTGATTGAGACAGCCCAGGAGTATTACAGCTTTATTGTGAAAAAGCACGCCGCTCACGATCTTGCTGCCCAAGCTGAAACCAGACTCGGCGAACTAAAACGTATCCGTTGAGCGCAGTCGATCCATCCGGGGCAAGCTGATGGCTGGCAGCACGGCGATCCAAGCTCAGTCGAGATGCGACGATCGCCAAGGCCGTCGGTGAAGTCTTGACGAGTTGCAGGACGGTTTGTGTTGGCCAACAAGACAGGATCGGCATTGCGAACATGGGTGTGAGCTACTCAAACAGAGTCGGTTTTACGGGAGTCGGCATGCATCGTTCCATATTCCAGGTTGCGTTGCTTCTGTGGGCAGCGTTATGGCTATCGCCGAGTGCAGCCCCCGCCCAGCAGGCAGCTGCCCAGCAGCCGGTTGCCCAGCAGCCCATGGCCCAGCAGCCCATGGCCCAGCAACCCATGGATTTGCCAAGCAGCGATCCGGCAGCTGGTTTGAGCCAGGAAAGTCTGCAGAGACTGGCTGCCGAGGCAGCCAACCAAGCGGATGCTAGACCCTTGTCACCCGATCCGGCCAGCGTGCAACGCGGCAGTATCAACTTTCTGAATTTGTTGATCGAAGGCGGCGTGTTGATGGTTCCCATCGCCGTCATGAGCTTGCTCGTCGTGGCGGTTTCGATCGAGCGAGCCTTTGCCATTCGTCGCGCTCGCGTATTTCCTCGAGCCGTACGCCGTGGCGTACAGCAGGCCAGGACCGACGTCGACAGTATGCCGCCTCCAAAATTGTACGAGGTTGCAAGGCAGAATCCTTCCGCGGCCGCGCGTATCCTGCAAGACATGCTTCAAAAAGTGGGTCGTCCAGTACCCGAGATCGAAGCCACCATCGGTGAGGCTACCCAGCGAGAGGCCGAGACACTCTTCGGGAACGTGCGGTGGTTGACTCTGGCGGCCGCCGTAACGCCCTTGATCGGATTGCTGGGCACCGTGTGGGGCATGATTATCGCTTTCTATAACACCACACAACTTGGAGCCGGCAGCAATAAGGCTGAGTTTCTAGCGGAGGGGATTTACGTTGCTCTGGTAACAACACTTGGCGGTTTGGCGGTGGCCATTCCGGCGGCCATCTTTGCGCATTACTTTGAAGGCAAGATTACGCGGCTGCTTACTCAAATCGATGCCGAGTTCCGCCGGCTCGTTCCCTCGTTTGAATCGGCCGAGGGAAGAGTCCGCTACGATCTGGGGCCCAACGGTTTGAGCCCAAGGGCAAGCGGCGAGCCTTATGAACCGATGGAACAGATGGACGCCGAAACCGATGTCAGCTCTCCGCCCAAGTTGGCTGGCAGAGTCGGCAAGCAACGCGTGTAGAAGCCCGCGGCGAGCCGCACTTCGGAAGACAATCTCATGGCAATTCAAGTAAACCGCGGACGTGTGCTGGGTGCGCTGAGCATGACCCCTCTCATCGACGTGGTGTTTCTCCTGTTGATTTTCTTCTTGGTCGCCTCCCGCTTGAGCCAGGAAGATCGCGAGCTGGACATACCGTTGCCTTCGGCCGCCAACGCCATGCCCATGACGGCCGAACCGCAGGAATTGATCGTCAACATTGACGATCAGGGCGCCATTTTTGTCGATAGCCGTTACCTGCAGCCGGACGAATTCGAAAGCCTGCTGCGGCAAGCAATCGTCGATAATCCGCTTGGCCAGTCGGTAATCATTCGCGCGGATCGCCGCGTTCCGTTGCAGGCCCCGGTCGATGTTATGGATACCTGCATGAAGTTGGGGGCCACCTACTCGCTTTCCATTGCCGAGGAGGGAAGCTGAGTGGTATTGCGGAACGATGTCGATGATTCGCTACAAGAGCAGGCTCTTGAAGATGAGTTCGCGCTGTGGCCGATGAACTTGCTGCTGGTGCTATTGGGCAGCACGGTGATCGCGCTCGCCTTCAGCTACTTGAGTTCCACCGATGCAAGACTGCTGCATAATCCCTGGACTTACGTCGTAGCGACACCCATCGTGCTCATGGCAATTTCGCTGGCACTCAATACTTTGGTCAGCCGAACAATCGAGAAATCGATGCAAATGGCTTTCCTATTGAGTGTGCTCGTGCACTTGTTGTTTGTAATTGGCGCGATGAATGTTGTCATATTTTCGCGTCTGTGGCCTGATATTCTGGAATCGCTGGCCTACGAGCGACATCAGCTCAAGCGGCAATCCTTGCAAGCCAAACAGTACTACCGCGTGACTTCGGCTGACAAGACAGGCGCCCGGCCGGATTATCTTCATTTTGTTCCCACCGAGCATGAACCGACAGAGTTGCAAAACGAGCGTGCGGATTTCACCTTGGCGGATCAGTCGAGTGAGAATCTCGTAAGCCCAGTACCCCGCATTGAAAGGTCCGCAAACCCGCACGTCATCGAGCGGCGGATAGCCTCTCCCAGTTTGGCCGTCAATGAAGAGGCCGCCTCGCTTTCACGCAGTATGACCCAACAGAGCCGACAACAATGGAATCAACCGGAGTCCATGCCCTACCTGCAGGACACGCTTAGTCCTCCCGAACTACAGTCGGCGGCGGCAGTCCAGCAACGTCGCAGTTCAACTACCGTTCCGCCTCAATCGATGCAATTGCCTCCACTGCAATCGCCGGAACGGCAGGCCGTGACGACTTCGATCGCGGATCGTGCGACCTCCGATGCATTGTCCTCAACAACGTTACTCAGCAGTTCAG
>JANSWS010000658.1 GCA_024743355.1 bacterium | reverse complement strand
TGGTCTGCCGGAACGTTTACGATTAGCCATCCTTGGCCCTCTGGTGATTGGTACGGTGTAGGAACCTCCAATTTCCCTGAGGGCTTTTTTCGTAGCAATATCAATCCACGATTTGTTTAATGAGATCGCCTAAAGTGCAGTTTGTAAAGATGATTGGAAAATAGACGTAGCCGGATAGTCGCGGCACTCCAAAGCCTGTCTTCTTTAACATCTTCCCCTCTTCGAGGCGTTGCAAAGAACTCGCAAACCCAGATGTAGAAAATCGCCGATCCCGCTCTGCCCATTCTCCGTCTTTGGTCTTCTGCAACAGGATTTCTACATCACTCTCGCTCTCCTCCTTTGCATCGCTTAAGATGCTAACCGGAACGCACACCGATTGGGCAGCATAAGTGTCACTTTACCTTCGTCAGCTTGTCGGTTCTTACTTGTCCGTTGGCGTCCGTGCGGGTTACTGTGACTGAATCCGCATTGCGAGTTACTTTGATACGCGACTCTGGCTGAGGTTCGCCCCCCGGTCCAGCGCCAATTGAGCTTCCAACTCGTCGCGATTGACCTTATTGTAAACGATTCGCCCGCCACCTCCGTTGGAATGAAATGAGGTATCTGTAAACGACTTGGTCGCTGCTTCCCATCCAATTATCGAAACAAATGTTCCTGTATCATCTTTGCCCATTCCAACAACGCACTTCCCGTCGGCCTTAAATTCGAAAGTGATCGTAACTTTTCCGCGAACTTCATCGTCCCAGGTCCAAGTGCCCTCAATAAACTTCAGCCAATCTTCGTGAGATTCGGCAGCTTGAATATTGCAATCAAAACAGGCGACCAAAATCGTCGTGGCAACAAGAGTTGATTTGAAGAACATAATCCTGCTCCAGAAACGCACATGGTTTAATGGCAACGTGGAAGAAACTTCGCGGAATCATATCAAACCGAAATTGCCCTATCAAACACATTCTTTTCCGCGATAACCTAAGGACCAACATTCGCGTCCTTTGTGTCCGAAAAACTCGATGACCACGGCGCATCTATCATTAAGGCGAGCAACACAAAGCCAATCATTTCTAAAGACAGTGCCCAGGGCGTAGGCGCACCTGTTTGCTGGTACACACCCCAAGTCGCTGCAAAACTCGCCGAGTAAGCGATGAACGCTCCCACCGGCAAGGTCCACCTTGCGACAAGGCTACGCGTTTTAAACGCCGCCGATGCCATGACGATCGCGAAGAAACCCAAGGCAAGCCAACCACCGCCAGCAAGTTTCATGAGGCCCAGAATTAACGTCTGAACGCCTACATCGACTTCTTCCCACGGCACGCCAACCGCCTGAGCATGATAGGACATAAACTGCTTCGACGAGAAATACGTGGTCCCCAACCAAATATCTACCACTCCAGCAACAAGGTAAATTCCGAGTGCCAATTTCATCCGCATATAGGATCTCACGTGTTGCTCAAACGGCTTCTAAATTCCCGCTTGCTGTTGTTTAAACTTGGCGGCAGCTGTTTCGGACTGACGCAGGTTGTAGCTAAAGGATTGGGAATTGAAATAGTACGGCGTCTGTGCACTTCAAGTCGACAACAGTCACGTAGGGAGCGGATTGCTAAGAATCTCAAGGCGGCAAATTACGCGCCGCCCGTGCATCTCTGAGTTCTCTGGCCATTCATAGCACAGCTAACTAGGTCAACGCAAAAACGCAGCCTTTTTTTGTGTTTTCTGCAGTGCTCCGCTGTCGCTCCGGAGATAGACATTCCGAAAGTCGCTTGGCCGATGCGATCGGCTGAGATGCACCGGATTGTCCACTCGATGGACCTGGCGCCTTGACTGACGTGTTTGAAGGTATGTGGTGGTACCAAGCGTTTCGCAAGCGGGCGATAATGCTGCCCTTTTGACAGCTGGCAACAGTCACTGTTGTTTGTGATATACTGCCCCCATGAATGATGTGACGAAAGTGCTGGCGGCCATTGATCAAGGCGACCAGCAAGCCACCGAAGATCTTCTGCCCCTGGTGTATGAAGAGTTGAGGAAGTTGGCGGCTGCCCGTTTGGCGCAAGAGCCGTCCGGTCAAACACTTCAACCAACGGCGCTGGTGCACGAAGCGTTTCTACGCCTGGTCGATCAAGATGCGGAACCCAAGTGGAACTCTCGATCGCATTTCTCCAAACCTTCATCAAACTCCATTGTTATGTCGCGCGGTTACAGACGGAAAGTATTTGAGAGCTGGAACACGTTATTCCGCCTTTAGTGGCAATGTCTGGCGTGACGGAAATCCGCATTACAGTGCCTTCAATACGGTTGAAGGCCCCAACCAGCCGTCCTGTAGTCACTACATTGCTTGGGGCGATGGGAACCCAGCCATTCTTCCGCCCACTAGCAACCACGCCGGTGGAGTTGTCGCAGCTCGTGCCGACGGATCGGTTCATTTCATTTCCGAGGGAATTGATACTGGCGATCGGGTGGCCTCCGCTGCCGAACACACGGGCCCCAGTCCCTACGGAGTCTTTGGTGCCTTGGGACCCAAGAACGGCGGAGAGGCAGTGGCCGATCCCACCAACTAGC
>JANSWS010000627.1 GCA_024743355.1 bacterium | reverse complement strand
CGCGACCGAAAAGTCCGAGATGCGAGAGCTGGCTATACGTGGGGGGCCCTACACCGATGCCGAGATGCTGGCCTTGCTGGACTATTGCCAATCAGATGTGGACGCCTTGGACAAGCTGTTGCCAAGAATGCTCCCGCTAATCGACTTCCCGCGAGCTGTCCATCGTGGCCGCTATATGAAGGCGGTTGCAAGAATGGAGTCAGCAGGAGTACCGATTGACCTGGAAACGCTGGCGATGTTCCGTCGACAGTGGGAATCGATCAAAACCAACCTGATTGCATCGGTCGATGAAGCTTTCGGCGTGTTCGACGGGACCACATTCAAACGAGATCGATTTGCTGATTATTTGATCCACAACGATATTCCATGGCCTGAAACCGATAGCGGACGGTTGGCATTGGATGACGACACTTTCAGGCAACAGGCAAAGAGCTATCCCCAGGTTTCACCGCTGAGGGAATTGCGTCATACGTTGTCAGAACTCCGTCTTGAAAACTTGGCTGTCGGATCGGATGGGCGGAATCGCGCCATGCTGCGTCCGTTTGCTAGCCGTAGTGGGCGAAACCAACCGTCCAACAATCAATTTATCTTTGGTCCGTCTGTGTGGCTGCGTGGTTTGATTCGGCCACGACCAGGACGTGCTATCGCCTATATCGATTGGGCGCAGCAAGAACTAGGTATCGCAGCCGCGTTGTCCGGTGATGCTGCATTGGCTCAAGCGTATAAAAGCGGCGATCCCTATCTCGAATTTGCCAAGATGGCGGGTGCCGTGCCGACTTCCGCGACAAAGAAAAGTCATCCGGCCGAACGATCGGCCTACAAAGTGTGCATGTTGGCGACCCAGTACGGAATGAGCGAACACGGATTGGCGGCGAAACTTAATCGGCCGGTAGCGTTCGCGAGGAATCTGTTGCGCCGACACCGCGAGACGTTTCCAGTTTTCTGGCGATGGTCACAACAACAAGTAGATACTGCAATGCTGACCGGCAGCCTTCAAACGGTATTCGGGTGGCCGATACACACTTTCGGCGGTGACAACCCGCGTTCGCTGGCCAATTTTCCGATGCAAGGCAACGGCAGCGAAATGCTTCGGCTGGCGTGTTCGCTCGCGACCGAATCAGGAATTACAGTTTGCTGTCCGGTCCACGACGCCATTCTGATTGAGGCTGACGGGGACGCGATCGAAGACACGGTGGAGCAAACTCAGGAGTTCATGCGAGAGGCCGCTAGCGTTGTCCTGGACGGCTTTCGGTTGGAGTCTGATGCAAAGGTCATTCGGCACCCGGAACGCTACATGGACGACAACAGAGGCCGCGAGATGTGGGACCGGGTGTTCTCGCTGGCGACCGAAGCAGAAAACCAAGATCGACGTTAAGTCGCATTTCGATTTGTTCGCTGGCGTCAAAGTAACGTTTCGTTGACGTCGCAATTTTGTTCGTTAACGACGACCCGTACCCCTATCTACTTAATATCTATTAAGAGTCTTCTGAATAATATCTTCTTCCATTGGAGATGCCTCATGGACTTGGAAACATTCAAAGCCGGATCGGATGACCTGGCGGCACTGTTCACGATTCGAGGTGAGAAGCGGATCGATAAGCGTGCAAGTGGAACGCCCGAGTCGTTGCCTCTGCCGAAGCATGGTCCCGGCGAACGCTTCATTCGTGGTCCAATTCCGATGGAATGGCTAAAGCGAATTGTCGGTTGTGGTCGCAGAGCCGAAGCCGTTGCCCTATTGCTTTGGTACGCGGCGGGCTACCAACGTCGGAACCCCGTAAAGTTGACTCCGCAAATCTTGTCGGAGTTGTCTGTCAAACCAAGGGCAGCGAGAGCGATTCTGCAAAAGATGGCTGATCGCGGTTTGGTCCACGTTGAGTTTCATTGGGGCCGTTCACCGGTTGTCACTCTCGTTTCACCTGCCTCGTGTGTACCTGACGGTGATAAGTAAAGTGACGAACTTTGTTGACTTGGTTGACGTTCGCCCGATACTAACTGATGCCACGGCTAGGCTGATCCCCGAACGCCGAGTCCCATGCTCGGTCCGCCGTGGTACTTCTAACTCATGGGTTCAACTTGATGGGAGTTGTTGATAATGGCTAGCCTGCACAAGCAGACCGGCAACCGGCCGGGATACAAATTACGTTTCCGAGAGGAGTCCGGGCGCCAACGAGTGCTCTGGTTGGGAAACATCTCAAAACGGGCAGCTGAAGAGGTCTGCCGGCACGTGAGCGAACTTGCTGGCGCGCATGGGCGGAATGTACTACCGGCAGTCGCATCTCTTGAGTGGGGCAACGATCTGACTGGGCGTTTGCGTCAAAAATTGGCCGAATGGGGGTATGTAGCTCCCGAACGTCAAACTCGGCAGATCGCAGACAGAAGGTTGTGCAAAGCGTTTTTCGAGGCTTGGATTGAGTCTCGCACAGATTTGAAGTGGCGGACCCGCAACAACTACATGCAAGCCGTTGATGCTTTCCTGAGGTTTGCTGGTTCTGATCGTCTACTGGCGGACGTAACGCAGGCAGACGCGGATTCGTTTAGGCTATGGATGCTCACTCAAGGCAAAGCAGAAGCCTCGGAGAAAGAGCGAGCCCAGGGATTTGCGGCTTCCACGGTAAATAAGCACCTGAAGCGCATGCGAACTCTCTTCGCACAGGCGGCGCGGGCGAAGCTCATTCCTAGTAATCCCATGACCGATCTCAAAATCGGAACTGAATCGAACCGAGAACGGGACTACTACGTCGATGGCCCAACCTCCGCCAAGTTTCTGAAGTGGTGCGGCGAGAACGGCGAGTACGAGTGGGCGTTGATTTTTGCCTTGGCTCGATTTGCCGGCTTGAGGCCCTGTGAAATGCTCGTTCTAACCTGGCGGGATATAGATTGGGCAGAGGAACGCCTACGGATCGACTCTCCAAAGACAGGTTTGCG